>JANQPZ010000266.1 GCA_028285215.1 Rhodovibrionaceae bacterium
CGTTCAGCGCGGCATTGCCCTCCGCCGCCACTTCGTCCTGGCCGTCGGTGAAGAGCACGCGGGCCAGCACCTCTTGCTGGACGGCGGCGTCGGGCTCGGGCGGCAGGGCTGCCTGTTGCTGCGGTTCGGACGTCCGGGTCTCGATGGCCGGCTCGGCGTCGGCCGGGCGGGCGGGCGGCGGCTCGACACTCGCTTGCGGAGTCGGCGCTTGCGGAGCCGGCGGCGGGTCGGCGGGTTCCAGCGCCTCCTGAACCTCCGGTTCCGGAACCGCGGTGGTCTCGGGCGCTGCCGTCGCGTTGGCTGGGGCCTCTGGGGCCGGGGTCTCGGGCGTTGGGGTCGCGGCCTCTTCCTGTGGCGCCGGTGCGGTCCGCGGCTCCGTACTCGCGGCAGGCTCCGCAGCGGCCGGTTCCGGTGCGGGCGGCGGAGGTGGCGGTGGTGCAGCCGGAACAGGATCGGCGTCTCGGTCCGGTGCCGCCGCCTGCTGCTGCGGCGCAGGTACAGGGGCCGGCGCGGGCGTCGGCGATTGGGGAGGCGGGCTCGGTTCCGCTCTGGCTTCCTGGGTCGGGGCCGTGGTCGCTTGCGCGTTTCCGTCTTGAGCCTCGCGCTGGGCGAGAGCGGCGGAGGGCAGCGGCGGCGGTACGGTGCGTTCCGTGCGCGGGGGCGGCGACGGTTGCGGCCGTGGCTGCGGCACGGCTCTAGGTGTCGGCACGGGTGCCGTCGCTGCGGCTTCCGGGCGCGCCTGGCCGCGCGGTTGGAAGGCTTGGGACTGCGGTTCGCCGCTGCGCGCGGCGACGGAGGGAGCGACCGGCTGCATCGGCGCCCGACCGAACTGCGGCGCGCGGGCCTGTGCCTGATAGGTCGGATCGAAGGTCGTGACCGGCGGTCGCGGCGTGGCGCTGTAGACCTGCACGTTGCTGTAGAACGGCAGGCCCGGCTGCGTCTGGGGCACGCCGAAGCCCTGTCCGAAGGGCTGTTGCGCGAAGGGCTGTCCGAATGCCTGCGGCTGGGTCAGGGTGGAGCGCGGCGGCTGCATCGGCGGGAACTGCAAGCCGCCCGGAACCGCGACGAAGCCCTGGCCGGGCAGGGCCTGTCCCGGGAAGGTCTGGCCGAAAGGCACGGGCCCGGCGCCCAGGCTGTTCAGAAGCTGCTGATTCACGAAGACGTTGTTCTGCGCCGCGGCCGGACCTGCGAGCGCCAGCGTCGCAGCCAGCGCCAGGCCGGCGCTCAGGAGCGCGCCGCCGACCGGTCGCGGGCTCGTCCCGCGGCGAGGCGTTCCATGGCGCTTTAGCTTGCTGTCGTCGCTGCTCATACGCGTCTCGTCCTCTGACACCTTCTGGCGCGGACCGGCTTCGAACGAATCCCTACCACGAAAGGCGGTTTACACTAGTCAGTCGCAGCGGGGCAAACAAGCAAGGGCGCTTTTCGGGCTTGTTCCGCCCAGGTCGGGGGGCCGAACGCTTGCCGCGTCGCTGTCTTCTATTGAGTGCCCGCGATACGGTGAACGATCTGTTAACCTCACCGGCTTTGTGAGCTTTTTCGGACGGCGGCACGGCGTCCGACCTGCAAAGAGACCAGCTCGACCGGGAGCGACAGGGGTGTCGCTCCCTGAGGGAGGCACGAGCTGGCGTCAGGCGCGCTTTGCCTGGCCCGGCCGCGCCTTGATCAGCAGGCGGTCGAGAGGGTCCTGGAGTCGCGGCGTGACGGCCAGGATGGAGTTGCTCTCCACGCGGTGGCTGCCGCCGCCGATCTCCGTCACCAGCCCGCCGGCTTCGCGCACCAGCAGAACCCCGGCGGCGACGTCCCAGGGGTTGAGGCCGCGCTCCCAATAGCCGTCCAGGCGTCCGGCGGCAACATAGGCCAGGTCGAGACTGGCGGTCCCCCAGCGGCGCACGCCCGAGCTGACGGCCATCACCGCCTCCAGTTCCGTGAGGAACTGGGCATGGCCCGGAATCCCCTTGAAGGGAATCCCCGTGCCGAAAAGCGCCTCGTCCAGCCGCTCGCGCGACGAGACCCGCAGCCGCCGGTCGTTGAGATAGGCGCCGGCGCCGCGCTCGGCCGTGAAAAGCTCGTCCTTGATCGGGTCGTACACCAAGGCGGACACGATCTGGCCGCGCTCCTCCAGCCCGATGGAGATCGCGAAGTGCGGCAGGCCGTGCAGGAAGTTGGTGGTGCCGTCCAGCGGATCGACGATCCAGCGCCGCACCTCGCCGTTCTTCGCGGGGGTACTGCCGGACTCCTCCATCAGGAAGCCGAAGTCGGGCCGGGCGTAGGCCAGCTCTTCGCGGATCGTCTTTTCGGCCGTGATGTCTGCGGTGGAGACGAAGTCCGCGGGACCCTTTCGGGAGACCTGCAGATTCTCCACCTCCCCGAAGTCGCGGCGCAGCCGGCCCGCCGCCTTCTTGGCGGCCTTGATCATGATGGTGATGACGGGCGAGCGCAGCGACATGTGACTGGGGGGCCTTTCGAGGTGAGTGGCTTGGCGCGGCCGGCGGACCGGCTTCTCCTTGGGGGCGGCCTCAGCCTTTGGCGCGCTCGACGTATTCGCCGTCCGCGGTGTTGACCACGACGCGGGTGCCGGCCTCGATGTGCGGCGGCACCATGATCTTGACGCCGTTCTCCAGAACCGCCGGCTTATAGCTGGAGGAGGCGGTCTGTCCCTTGACCACCGGATCGGCTTCGGTGATCTCCAGCGTGACCTGCTCCGGCAGTTCGACCGAGATCGGGCTGCCCTCGTAGGACTCGATGGAGACCGTCATACCCTCGGCGAGAAAGGGCAGGGGCTCGCCGACCAGTTCGCTCAGCACGCTGATCTGCTCGTAGGTCTCGTTGTCCATGAAGGTCAGCATTTCGCCTTCGGCGTAGAGGAACTGATAGTCCTTCTGTTCCAGGCGGACCCGCTCGACCGTCTCGTCGGCGCGGAAACGCTCGTTCATCTTGGTGCCGTCGCGCACGTCCTTGAGCTCGACCTGGGCATAAGCGCCGCTCTTGCCCGTCTTGGTGGCCTGCACCTTCACGGCGCGCAGCAGGCGGCCCTTGTGCTCGATGATGTTGCCGGGGCGGATGGCATTGCCGTTGATCTTCATGACTCGCTCTCGGGTTTGCAGGCTCGAATGGACGGCAGGCTGAGGGCGGCCCGACCGCAGGCGATCTTCGGTTGTCGGCTCGGAAAAGCGCCGCCGATATAGCGGCTGGCGGCCGGGGAAGCAACGGTGGGGGAGCGGGATGGAACAGGGCCGGCGCCGAGAGGCGCCTAAATCTAGGGACTCACCGGGTTCCGGGCATCCGCGAGCACCCGGCCGCCGATGGTGACGAAGCAGACGCCGGCGGCGCGTTCGATCCAGTGGCGTGCGTGCTGAAAGCGGCGGATCACCGGCGAGGAGGACATGAAAAGGCTGACCACAGCGTACCAGGCGAGAGCGCTGGCAACCACGAGCGCGATCATCACGCCCATCAGCCAGACCGGCGTGCTGTCGGTGACGGCCGTGGCGAAGACGCTGGCGAAGAGCACGACGGCCTTGGGATTGGTCAGCGTGACCAGAAAGCCGAAGAGCAAGGGACTGCCGCGTCTGGCGCCAACCTCCCCGGACAGCTCGATCTCCTGCGGCTTGGTCAGCAGCAGCCGGATGCCGAGGTAGATCAGGTAGCTGCCGCCCAGCACCCGCACCAGCCAGGTCAGCCACTGATACTCGATCAGCAGGGCCGAGAGCCCGAGCAGGCTGAGCGTTGCGTAGAAGCCCAGACCGATGGAGACGCCCAGCGTCGTCAGCAGCCCGGCCCCGGTTCCGCGCGTCATCGAGGACCGCACCACCGCCACGAAGTCCGGGCCCGGCAGCAAGAGGGCCGGGATAAACACGGCGAACACCGAAATCAGAATTATTGTCACGTCCAAGGCGCCGGCCCTCCCGATCCGCAGATCACGCGCGCAACCAGTCTAGAGCAGGATCGCTTTAGGTGGAATCGCACTGGCGATCCCGCCTAAGGCGTGAATCGCCCTCTGGTGCGGTCTCATCGCCTTTGCAGAGCGATTCGCTCGACGACCGCCCGCGCCGCCCGTCACGCGGAGCCGTCATCCGGCCGGATCGCAATCGGGGCCGCGTACTCGACGGTGCGGGATCCCTCCGCGCTCTGGGAGACTAGGGGCAAAGAAATTTGTAGGACTAAGTGCAAAAATGGCAGGTGATTCTTGTTTTCACGGCTTTCTTGATAATTTCTGCAATCGCCGTAATACTTTCGAATAGAGTGTTTCTCCTTTGGAGAAGTGAAATTTAGCCGTTCCCGCATGTGGAGAGGCCTTCGATGACTTCCTTTGACCGTGCTTCGGAACACTATCTGAAGCGCGAATTCATGGAGCGGCTGCGTCACGACCCGGCCATTTTCGACTTCCTGGAAGCCGCTTCCCTGGACGGTCTCTGGTACTGGGACCTGGAGCGGATGGACCAGGAATGGCTGAGCCCCAGATTCAAGTCCTTCTTTGGCTTCGCCGAGCATGAGATGCCGCACACGCCGGACTGGTGGCAGGCCAACATTCATCCCGACGATCTGCAACGCGCCCTGGCGAACTTCGAGGCCCATCGCGCCGATCCGGATCATCCTTACGACCAGGTGGTGCGCTACCGGCACCGTCAGGGCCACACGGTCTGGGTCCGCTGTCGCGGCCTGATCGTCCGCGACGAGGCCGGCCGGCCGCTGCGCATGC
Source organism: Rhodovibrionaceae bacterium (assembly GCA_028285215.1). GTDB lineage: Bacteria > Pseudomonadota > Alphaproteobacteria > Kiloniellales > DSM-21159 > Algihabitans. The sequence continues at coordinate 4,697 of JANQPZ010000266.1, forward strand.
TGGGCGCCCACACCGACGTGACCGCTCTGAAGCGCCGCGAGCAGGAGCTGGAGGTGGCGAACGCCGCGCTTTCCGATGCGGCCGCGGACTTGACCGAGGCACGCGACGCGGCCGAGGCCGCCGCGCGCCACAAGTCGAACTTTCTCTCCAACATGAGCCACGAGATCCGCACGCCCCTGACCGGGATCGTCGGATCGCTGGAACTGCTGCGCGCCAGCAAGCTGACGGCGCCGCAGAAGAAGCTGCTCCAGACGGCTCTGCACTCCGCCGATGTCTTGATGTCGATCATCGACGGCGTCCTGAATCTCTCGAAGATGGAAGCCGGTCAGCTCGCCGCCGAGATCGTCGACTTCGACGGTCGCCTGGTCTTCGGCGAAACCCTGGCGGCCCTGCAGTCCCGCGCGCGCGGCAAAGGGATCGGCTACCACGTACAGGTGGAGGCCTCTGCCGCCCGTTGGCTGCGGTCGGACCCCGAGAAGATCTCCCAGATCCTGTTCAATCTCGTCGGCAACGCGATCAAGTTTACCAAGGAGGGCGGGGTGACGGTGTCTGTCGCCGTCGAGACGGCTGCGCCCGAGACTGCGGGTGCGGGCGGTCCGGGCACGGAGACGCCGCTGCTGACCGTCACGGTCGCGGACACCGGTATCGGCATCGGAAGCGGGGACCTGTCCCGCATCTTCGGGCGTTTCGAGCAGGTCAGGGACCCCAATCGCCCCGGCATCCAGGGGACCGGACTGGGATTGGCGATCACCAGGACGCTCTGCGATCTGCTGGGCGGCAGCCTTTCTGTCGAGAGCGAAGTGGATAAGGGATCGACCTTCCGCTGCGAGATCCCGGTGGCGCTGGCCAGCCCCGGGCCGACCCCGGACCACGGCCCGGAGAAGCTGGGCTCGGAACTCCAGGGCACCATCCTGGTGGCGGAGGATAACCTGATCAATCAGCAGATCATCGCCGCCATGCTCGACAAGATCGGCTGCCGCTATCACATCGTCGAAGACGGCCGGAAGGCGGTGGACTTCGTTGCCGAAAACGGCTGCGCCCTGATCCTCATGGACATGCAGATGCCGGTGATGACCGGGCTGGAGGCGGCGGAGGAGATTCGCCGGCTGCCCGGCGAGACCGGCCGCGTCCCCATCGTCTCTCTCTCGGCCGACGTCATGACGGACGACCGGGAGAAGTTCGGGACGGTGGGCATCGACGCCTCCATCCAGAAGCCCTTCAAGTTCGACGAACTGATCGAGGTCATCAAGGAGTACGGCGGCTACCTGCACTAAAGGTCCGCTCCTGCTCTCTCCTCGGGTAAGAGAGCGCATCCCTCCAACGCGATCGGACTCTGGAGACGTCCGCCCAGGAGCAGCCGCTTGGATCTTGGCGGTTGTCTCCCATCTTTCCTACATGGCTGGACAAACTCCAGGAAACGGCGCTGCCGGCTCCGCCCCGGGCCTCGCCCGGCGAACCCTGCTGGGCGGTCTGGCCGCTCTGCCTGTGCTGGCAGGCCTGACTCCGGGGCAGGCCGCGCGCGCGGCCGTCGCCACGGCGCCCGCGCTCGATCCCGCCGCGCTGGACCGGGTGGCGGAGAAGGCGCGGGGGCTCGACCGGCTCCACAGCCTGATCGTGGCGCAGCACGGCGAGATCGCCCTGGGCGAGGCCTTTCGCGGCCCGGCCCTGGACCGCCCGGCCAACGTCAAGTCCGTCTCCAAGACCCTGGTCGCCGCCCTGACCGGCGCGGCCCTGGACCGCGGCCTGCTGAGCGGGACCGACCAGCCGCTTTCCGAGCTGATGCCCGAACTGATCCCGGCCGAGGCCGACCCGCGGGTGGGCGCGATCACCGTCGCCGACCTGCTGACCATGCAGGCCGGGCTGGAGCGCACCTCCGGCGCCAACTACGGCCGCTGGGTGCAAAGCCGCGACTGGGTCCGCTTTGCCCTCACGCGCTCTTTCATCGCGGAGCCTGGTGCCCGCATGCTCTATTCCACCGGCAGCTATCACCTGCTGGGCGTCGCCCTGACCCAGGCCAGCGGCCGCAGCCTGCTGGCGCTGGCGCGCGACTGGCTGGGCGCGCCGCTGGAGATCGATTTTCCGCCCTGGACCCGCGACCCCCAGGGCTTCTACCTCGGCGGCAACAACATGCTGCTCTCGCCCCTGGCCCTGCTGCGCTTCGGCGAGCTCTACCGCCAGGGCGGCCTCTGGCAGGAGCGGCGGGTGCTCGGCGCCGACTGGGTCGAGGCCTCCTGGCAGCCGCGCACCTACTCCCCCTTCTCCCGCCACGACTACGGCTACGGCTGGTTCCTCGCGCGGGCCGCGGGCCAGCGGGTCGCCTACGCCCGCGGCTACGGCGGCCAGATGCTCTACCTGGTCCCCGACCTGGGCCTGACCGTCGTTGTCACCTCGGACCCCACCCGCCCGGCCCGCTCCCGCGGCTACGTCGGCGACCTCAACGCCCTGCTGGCCGAGGACATCATCCCGGCTGCGGAAGGGGTTTAGGGGCGCGGACGATGGCGGCGTCTCGTCAAGGCAGTTCCGACCGGACCGAACCGCCCCGGGTTCGACTGCTGGAGGTTGCCGAGGCGGAGCCTGCGGAAGCCCTGCTCCGCAGGGCCTTTGCCCCTTACATCCAGCGATTGGGCCGCAGTCTGCGGCCGCAGACCTTCGCGCATCTTCCCGCTGCCCTGGCCGAGCGGCTTGTCTACGGAGCGTTCTGCGGGGCGCAACTCGCCGGCGTTGCCATCACCCAACAGAGCCGGCGCGGCTGGTATCTGGACCAGATCTGCGTCGATCCCTCGTTCCAGGGCAGAGGCATCGGCCGCGCCCTCCTGCGTGCCCTGGAGGGCGAAGCGCGCTCGGCCGGTGTCGAGACCATCGCCCTGAATACGGCCGAGATGATGACGCACCTGCTGAAGCTCTATCGAACCGAGGGTTTCCAGGAACTGCGGCGCGGCCCGCCGGACCATGGCCTGGACGCGCACAGGCGGGTCTACTTCGAAAAGAGACTGTAGGATTTCGCTGGCCTCGCGAGCGGTTCAGTCCCGCTCCCGCGCCCCCGCGTAGCGCGCCTCCTCGGCGTAGTAGGCGTCGAAGCCGACGCGCTCGCGCAACTCCGAGAAATCCATCAGCAGGCCGGTGGGGTGCTGGCCGCTGGCCATGGCGGCCAGGGCGTCGCGCAGGGCGCGCATGGCGGCGCTGAGCAGCGTGAGCGGGTAGGCGGCGATGGAAAAGCCCAGAGCCTCCAGCTCGGGCGGGCTCAGCAGCGGCGTGTCGCCGCCTTCCACCAGGTTGGCCATCTTCCAGCCGGGCACCTCGCGGCAGACGGTCTCCATCTCCGCGGGGTCGCGCGGCGCCTCGACGAAGAGGATGTCGGCGCCCAGCTCGGCGAAGCCCTGGGCGCGGGCGATGGCCTCGGCCAGGCCGTGGCCGTGGCGGGCGTCGGTGCGGGCGAGGATCAGCAGGTCC
>JANQPZ010000273.1 GCA_028285215.1 Rhodovibrionaceae bacterium
CTGATGCAGAAGGTGGCCGTGATCCTGACCGACGGCGACAACCAGCTCTACGGCGGCCACGCCCCCTCCGGCGATACCGACTATACCGGCTATCAGCGCCTGTCGGACCGCCGCATGGGCACCGCCAACCTGAACACCGCCCGCAGAGAGCTGAACGACCGCACGCTGCAGATCTGCACTGCCATGAAGGCGCAGGATATCATTATCTATACCATCACCTTCGACGTGCGCACCGACAGCCGAGGCCAGGAAATCCGCGACACCTTCCGCGATTGCGCAACGACACCAGGGCACTTCTTCGACTCCTACGGGGGCGCCGGACTCAGCCAGACCTTCCGCGTGATCGCGGCGCAGCTCTCCAACCTGCGCATCGCAGAATAGATCCTGCGCCAGGGTTTGCCGTCACGGCGCGGCGGAATTTCCGCACTTTCACCGCAGGTCTTTGCTAGCTTGGCTGTCCGGGAGACGGTTCGTGGCCGCTATCGTAGCTCCTCGATGGGCCGAGTACCGCGCGGCGCGCTCGTGAGAAGACGCCGTGTTCCGCGACCCAGTCCGCATAAACGCAGTAGTCGGGATCGGCGCGGAGATGCCGCTCCTCGGTCTTGGCGCGCAGATAGTAGATGGCGTTGACCGACAGCAACAGAACGCTGCTGCGCAAGGCCTCCCCACCACCCTCCACAGGCAGGAAAGGCAAGACGGTCAGCCACCAGAAGAGATTCTTCGATAAATAGGCAGGATGCTTGACGTAGCGGTAGGGGCCGTGAGTGATGATGCCGCGATGGGTCAGGTTGGAGAAGCGTATGCCGAACACCAGCGTTGCCCAGGCATAGAAGGCCGCCAAGGCGACAAGAAGCGCCCCCCAGACCACCAGCAGCAGATCGTTGCCGGCAAACCAGAACGACCAGCTTTCAGTACCGGCTCTATAGTCGAATGGACCGCCCGCCCCCATGACAATGAACGGCGGATAGCAGGCCAAGGCCACCAACCAAGCGCCCAGGTAGGGGTTGGCCGAGCGAATGTGCGAGTCGAACGGCCGAAACGTAAGCATGTACCCAACGGTCCCGAAGCAGGCATCCACCAGGAACATCAGCTTGATTGCCAGCAGCGCTGCCGCGACAGGATCGGCTGCGATGCTCTGCGCGTCCGCGTGCAAGATGGGTTGCAAAGCGCGCGGCAACACCGAGAACATGAACGCCAGGAAAAACGCCTTGATCGCCCAGCCCCGCAAATGATCGGCCACCTTATCTCTATCGGCTGGCCGGCAAAGCACCCAGCGTCCCGAATGCCAAAGCCCGTCGTGAGGCGCGCGCATATAGCGGTCGACGCAGAACAGGTAGATGGGGGCAAGGATGACCAGTGGAACGCAACCGATCAGAAGCAGCAGAAAATAGAAGTCGAACCGCGGGTCCGTATACGTCTTGATTGTCCCGTAGATGACGGCGATCACCGTCCAAATCGCGAAAAGACCGACCAGTTTCACGCGGGTCGTCTCAAGCGTTTCGGAGACGCGCCGCGGGCGTGAAAAGTCCAGTCCCGTCGTTGGATTCAGATACACTTTCTCAACCGCCATCGCCCAGATCACCATTGGCAACGCCGTGGCCAGCAGCAGCACGATGCTGGACCAGAACACACCGATCTGCAGGCGCGTCAGCAGAAGGGTGGCAGCCGCCAGACCGACAAGACCGACGAGGCCTGTGGCGGTGCTGACCGCAGAAGCCGGGCGCCCGGTCGGGACAGCTGGCCATCGACCGGTTTCCGGTGAGATTGCCACGGAGCCGGCGTCGGCCGCTCCGGAGCCCGAACCGAAAGGATCCTCCTTCATGGCGCTCCTCTGGCCTCGCAATCATCCGCGCTTCGTGGGGAGACGGTCCGCACGACCGTGTTGGACAGAGTCTGCCAGAGCGGTTCTAAACAAGCTTTAAACGAGAAAATCTTTTGAATACTCGCAAGTAATTCTACTTTCCAACTAATCGACCGTAATGACGACAGCAGACCAATCTGACAAACAGGCATTCCGAGGCCGTGCGGTCCGACCAGAAAGCTTGCGCCTTACCGGGCAATCCGATAGCTCAGAGGCGACCCGGAGAGATCCTTCTTCCCGGCAGATCAATCCCTCAGAAGAAGCCGGAACGCCTCACCCTTCGTCATGAGAAAAGCTGCATGAGCAAAGCCATACAGGAAGAAAGCGTCGTCGCGGTCCGCCACTGGACCGACGACCTCTTCAGTTTCAGTACCACACGGGACCCGGCCTTCCGCTTCTTGAACGGCCAGTTCACCATGATCGGCCTGACGGTCGAGAACAAACCGCTGTTGCGGGCCTACTCCATGACCAGCGCGAACTACGAGGACCATCTCGAGTTCTTCTCGATCAAGGTGCAGAACGGCCCGCTTACCTCGCGCCTTCAGCACATCCGGGAGGGCGACAGGCTGCTGGTCAGCCAGAAGCCGACCGGCACCCTGGTGCAGGACAGCCTGATCCCCGGACGCAACCTCTATCTCTTCAGCACCGGCACCGGGATCGCCCCCTTCTGCAGCATCATCAAGGACCCCGAGGTCTACGAGCGCTTCGAGAAAATCGTGCTGGTGCACGGTTGCCGGCGCGTGGCCGATCTGGCCTATGGCGAACTGGTGGTGGAACAGACCCTGGATCACGAGCTGATCGGCGAGATCGTCCGGCCGAAGCTGCTGTACTACCCGACCACCACACGCGAGGCCTACCGCAATACCGGGCGCATCACGGATCTGGTCGAAGCCGGCAAGCTGTTTGAGGACCTTGGCGTCACGTCGCTCGATCAAGCTCATGACCGGGTGATGCTCTGCGGCAGTCCGATGATGCTGACCGACTGCGTCGAGATGCTGAAACAACGCGGCTTCGAAGAAGGCAGCCAGTCCAAGCCGGCTCAGTTCGTGATCGAAAAGGCTTTCGTCGAGAAGTAGACGGCGCCGCGCGGAAGCGGTTTCGAACCGAGGCGAAGCGCCGATCGGTCTGCTGACTAGTCGATGGTAATGACTTGGTCCGACAGACGGGCGCGGAAGACCGACCAGTGGTAGAGCGTCGACTGCTGGACGAAGCTATCGAAGATCAGCGGCGCGTAGTCGTAGTAGACCTCGGCCACATAGAGGCTCTCATTCTCGCGCGGCTGCAGGTTCTGCGGCAGCACGGCCTCAGCGCCTGGCATACCGACACGACTGGCCTCGACCAGGTCGCCGGCTCCCACCTCCTGCCACACCACCTCGGGGGGATCGCCGGCACTGCGCGTCACGGCGGTGATCAGCACCACCCCCGTATCCGGGAAGGAAAAGGGCTGCATCAGGTGGCCGACGGAATCGAAGATATTGCTGAGGTCTTGCGACGTAACCTGCGTTCCGCGGGACACGAGATCGCCGACGGACATGGCGGCACGGTCCAGCTTCTGCATGATCAGCACGTAGCGGGCGAACTCCACGGCACCCAGCAGCAGAATCAGCAGGATCGGCGTCAGGACCGCCATCTCGACAAGGACTGCGCCCCGACGGCTGCGGCGCAACCGGCGGAAAAGGCCTCGCCGCCTCTCGCGGAACAACGCCGGAGTGGGGAGAGCGGCCATCACGGCACGCCGCCCCCCGCAGCCTCTGCAGGATTGCCGAAGGGCTCGTTACGCACGACGATGGAGGCGGCCAACTGCATCACGCCGTTGTCGTCACCCATCAGGGGATCGAGCAGACCGGTGAGCAGGCTCCAGTCGTAACGGAGCGTATAGAGCACGATATCGCCGGCGCCGCCGAGGCCGGCTGCGCCCATATCCGCGTCCCACTGACCGTTTCCGTTGACATCGGTATAGGCCTCTCCGCCATCGCGGCTGCCGTTGCCGTTGTCGTCGACGTAGGGCTCGGGCTGCCCGATGTCGTTGAAACTGGGATAGACGAAGAAGGTGATGTCCACCTCGTCCATATCGACCAGGCCCTGCGTGTGCGTTCCGACAATCTGCAGGATGCGTTCAACCCGGGTCTGCCCATCCGGCACGAAACCGGTGATGCCGAATCGCGCCGCCTCGCGCAGACCGCCTTCCATGAGGGAGGTCACGAACAACACCATGGCAATCTCGATCAACCCAATCGAGAGCAGCAGGAAAACCGGAAAGGCAATCGCGAATTCCACAAGGGTGGCGCCCCTGCGCGCGCGCCACAAACGGCGACCCACGACGGCCAGCGCCAGAGCGAACGGCAGGGGCAGGTGGACAGATGGACGACATGCGACCATATTCGCGAGATTGCACGCGGAACGGTAAAAAATCCCTTACCAAAGCCCTTTTAACATATTGACTTTTATATATTTTCTGAGGTGCGGCGCAGGCCCGGTTCGAGCTGCTTCAAGCATCTTGACATCGCGCAGCCCTTGCACGATCTAACGCGGTGTTGGCACTCTCTTTCCACGAGTGCCAAAACCTAATATGAAGATCCTGAACGGTCATTCGATAGGATGGAGGACAGTCCGATGAAGTTTCGGCCGTTGCACGACCGTGTGGTCGTCCGCCGCCTGGGCGAAGACGAGAAAACTGCCGGCGGCATCATCATTCCCGACACCGCAAAGGAAAAGCCGATGGAAGGCGAAGTCGTCTCCGTTGGCCCCGGCGCCCGCGACGAGAAGACCGGCCACGTCCATGCGCTCGACGTGCGGCCTGGCGATCGTGTGCTCTTCGGCAAGTGGTCGGGGACCGAGGTCAAAGTCGGCGGCGAAGAGCTGCTGATCATGCGCGAGTCGGACATCATGGGCGTGATCGAGGGCGCAAAGTCCTCGAAGAAAGCCGCCTGAAGCGAAGGGGCTAGACAAGAATGGCTGCTAAAGACGTCAAGTTTTCTTCCGATGCGCGCGAGCGGATGCTGCGCGGCGTCGACATCCTGGCCGACGCGGTCAAGGTCACCCTCGGCCCCAAGGGCCGTAACGTGGTTCTCGACAAGTCCTTCGGCGCGCCGCGGATCACCAAGGACGGCGTGATCGTCGCCAAGGAGATCGAGCTTTCCGACAAGT
>JANQPZ010000283.1 GCA_028285215.1 Rhodovibrionaceae bacterium
TTGACCGCGGCGACGGGGATCGATGCCCTGGTGCACGCCATCGAGGCGGCGACCAACCGCAACGCGCACAGCTTCTCCCAGGCTCCCGCCCTGGAGGCCGTGCGGCTGATCGCGCGCAGCCTTCGCCGGGCCGTGGCGCACGGCGACGATCTGGAGGCCCGGGGCGAGGTGCAGCTTGCGGCCTTCCTGGCCGGGCAGGCCATCGATACCGCCGGCACGGGAGTCGCTCACGCGCTCGGCCATGCCCTCGGGTCGCTGGCGGGGGTCCATCACGGCCGGGCCGTCGGCCTGTCGCTGGCGGTGGCCCTGCAGTCCAATGCGGAGGCGGCCCCGGCCCATCACGGCGCGGTCGCCCGCGCCCTGGGGCTGGAGGGCGGCGACGCCCTGGCGGCCGGGCAGCTGGCCGGCCGCTACGAGAGACTGCTGGAGGAGGTGGGGCTCGACCGCGACCTTTCCGGGCTCGGCCTCGATCCCGACCGGCTGGCGCGGGAAGCCGGCAAACCCGAAAACGCCCCCATGCTCGCCAGCAATTGCCGCAGCTACTCGGAGGGAGAGTTGCACGAACTCTGCCGAGCGCTTTTAACGGCAGGTGCGGTTTGACGGCCCTGTGCTAGCGCGATCGTCCCGGGCGGAGGCGGGCGTGCGGTTCGGAGCGCCGCGTCGCAAAGGGGGATGTCATGAAGATCGCAATCGCCATGCCGACGGTCGGCGGCTCGGTTTACGTGCAGGCGCTCACCTCGATCGTCTCCTGCTGCCGGCTGTTCGCCCAGAGCGGGATCGATTTCTCCTTCATAAACGTCGACTTCAGCGAGGTCGTGATCGCGCGCAACTCCGTCGCGCGGCGGTTTCTCGCCGACGGATCCGCGACGCATCTCCTTTTCGTCGACTACGACATGGCCTTTTCTCCAAATGCCGTGAAGCGGATCATCGAAGCGCGCAAGCCGCTGATCGGCTGCGCCTATCCCAAGCGGCAGATGAATCTCGAAAGGATCGTCGCGATCCTGAGCGACCGCGCGCGCGACGAACCGCCGGATGTGAAGACCGCGGTCTCTATCGCGAGCGACTACGTAATCCGGCAGGCGCCCTCGGACGGGAAGGTGCGATTCGCCGTGAAGAAGGGGCTGGTCCAGGTCGCGGGGGTCGGCATGGGGCTGACGCTGATCGAGCGCCGGGTGTTCGACGCGCTGATGGCCTCCGGGCAGCTCTCCGTAAGGCATCGGGACGTTACGCTCGACGAAGGAAGCGGGCCGAGCTACGGCTTTTTTGACACCATCGCGAACGAGGACGGCAGCATCCTGAGCGAGGACTTTTCCTTTTGCGAGAAGTGGCGTCGCTACTGCGGCGGCGAGGTCTGGTGCAACGTCGCCGACGAGATCGGTCACTACGGGTCTTACGGCTTCAAGGGAACGTTTTTGGAGAAACTCGCTTTCATGGGGACTCGGGAGGCGGAGGCCGAGTAGCGCTGCGATCCGGCAGAGCCTCGCAGGAGACCGCCGGCGCCGCAGTCGGGATGCGCGCTGTTCCGGTTGCGGGCCGCGTCAGTACAGCCGCTTTTTGTAAGACTCCTGAATTCCGGCTTCGGTCTCTTCGGCGTCCAGGCCGGCGATCTGGTCGGCGATCATCTTGCCCAGCGAGGGGAAGTCCCGGCGGTCGACCTGCGTCTCCGACTCCCAGAGCTTCGAGCGCAGGAAGGCCTTGGCGCAATGGAGGTAGGCCTCCTGCACCTCGATCAGCAGTGCGGAGGGCGGCGGTTTGCCGTCCACCGCGAGCGGCTCCAGCACCTCCGGGTCGGTCACGATCCGGGCCGTGCCGTTGACGCGCAGGGTCTCGTTCATCCCCGGCACCAGGAAGAGCAGACCGACCTTCGGCTGCGCCACCAGATTGGACAGGCTGTCGAGCAGCCTGTTGCCCGGCCGGTCCGGCAGCAGCAGGTGGCTGTCGTCCAGCACCTTCACGAAGCCGGGGGGATCGCCGCGCGGGCTGACGTCCTGATTTCCCTCGGCGTCGGACGTGCCGAGCACCAGAAAAGGCGAAGCGGCGATCAGCGCCCGGCAGTGTTGGTCCAGCCGGGCGAGCCGCTTCAGCTCCGTCGTGCTCTTGGGCGTGCCGTAGCGGTCGCGCAGCGCCTCGACGTCTTCGATCCTGCCGTTCGCCGATCCGCTGCTCACGACCTCGCCCCTCCCAGGCTAGCTTGTTTAGCCGAAAGCCTGGAGACCCGTCTGCGCGCGGCCCAGCACCAGAGCGTGTACGTCGTGGGTGCCCTCGTAGGTGTTGACGGCTTCCAGGTTCATGACGTGGCGGATGACATGGTACTCGTCGGACACGCCGTTGCCGCCGTGCATGTCGCGGCTGTTGCGGGCGATGTCGAGGGCCTTGCCGCAGGAGTTGCGCTTCACCAGGCTGATCGCTTCGGGCATCAGCTTGCCCTCGTCCATCAGGCGACCGACCCGCAGCGCGCCCTGCAGGCCGAGCGCGATCTCCGTCTGCATGTCGGCCAGCTTCTTCTGGATGAGCTGGGTGGCGGCCAGCGGCTTGCCGAACATCTGGCGCTCCAGGGTGTAGTCGCGGGCCGCGTGCCAGCAGAATTCGGCCGCACCCATGGCGCCCCAGGCGATTCCGTAGCGCGCGCGGTTCAGGCACTCGAAGGGGCCGCGCAGCCCGCTGGCGTTGGGCAGCAGGTTCTCGTCGGGGACGAAGACCTCGTCCATGACGATCTCGCCGGTGACCGAGGCGCGCAGGGAGAACTTGCCTTCGATTTTCGGGGCCGAGAGCCCCTCCATGCCCTTCTCCAGCACGAAGCCCTTGATCTTGCCGTCGTGCGCCTGCGACTTCGCCCAGACCACGAAGACGTCGGCGATCGGCGAGTTGGTGATCCACATCTTGGCGCCCTTCAGGCGGTAGCCGCCGTCGACCTTGGTCGCGGTGGTGCGCATGGAGGCGGGGTCGGAGCCGGCGTCGGGTTCCGTCAGACCGAAGCAGCCGACCCACTCGCCGGAGGCCAGTTTGGGCAGGTACTTCTTGCGCTGCGCCTCGTCGCCCCAGGCGTAGATCGGATGCATGACCAGCGACGACTGCACGGACATGGCCGAGCGGTAGCCGCTGTCGACCCGCTCGACCTCGCGCGCCACCAGGCCGTAGGACACGTAGTTGGCGCCGGCGCAGCCGTACTCCTCCGGCAGCGTCGAGCCCAGGAAGCCCAGTTCGCCAAGCTCCGTCATGATCTCGCGGTCGAAGCGCTCGTGGCGGTTGGCCTCCAGCACGCGCGGCATCAGCCGCTCCTGGCAGTACTGGTACGCCGCGTCCCGGATCATCCGCTCCTCTTCGCTGAGCTGCTCGTCGAGCAGGAAGGGGTCTTCCCACTGAAAGCGCGCGGCGGGCGCGGAGGCAGCGGTCTCGAGCTTGGCGGCGGGTTCTGCGGGGCTCATAGGTATCGTTTCTCCGGAAAAGCTGTGCTGGGTGCCTTTTGCACTCTCGACGGCAAGATATATCGCTCAAGGCGTGCGGGGTAGGGGCCTCATGGCCGCTATGTCTCTGCTACACTACAAACTGCTGTGACGTGAGGCTGTTTGATGACCGGATTGACGCCCCATACCGCCATTGACCCCAGACACGACGTTCTGCTCGACGAGATCACCGACTGGCTGATGAGGCGGGCGCTCGACGGCAGTACCTTCGAGGACCTGCTGACCGGCGCGTTCGACGGGATGATCGCGGCCGGCTTGCCCATCGCGCGGGCCTACGTCGGTATGACCACGCTGCATCCCTTGGTCGAGACCATCAGCTACATGTGGCAGCCGGACAGCGGGCTGCTGGAAGAGCGGTACGGCCACGGTCAGGGCGATACCAACGACGCCTGGCTGAACAGTCCGCTGCACTGGCTCGTGAAACGGCGGATACCGGTCATGCGACGGCGGCTGACCGGACCGGAGGCCCTGCTCGACTTTCCCCTTTTCGAGGAGCTGTCCGCCGATGGACTGACCGATTATCTCGGGTGGCTTACCATCTTCGATCGGACGCGGTCGGAGGCCGAGCTGGGCGCCGTCGGGTCCTTCGCGACCGCGCGTCAGGGCGGTTTCACGGAACCTCAGATCGCGGCGCTGGGCCGGGTGCAGGCCAGCCTGGCCGTCGCACTCAAGGTCACCGCACGCGAACAGATTACCGAGAACGTGCTGTCCGCCTATCTCGGCGAGGCGGCGGCGGAGCAGGTGCTGAACGGTCAAATCCAACGCGGCGACGGCCAGCACGTGCAGGCTGCGATCTGGTACTCCGACCTCCGGGGCTCGACCGCGCTGGCGGAAAAGCTCGATGCCGAGACCTTCCTGGAAGCCCTGGACATCTATTTCGAAGCCACCGCCGGCGCGGTGATGGCGGAGGGCGGACAGGTCCTGCTGCTGATCGGCGACGCGGTCCTGGCGATCTTCCCGGTGGAGGCGGGCGACATGGCCGGCGCCTGCGCGCAGGCGCTGCGCGCCACCGAGCGCGCGCGCCGCGACATGGCGGCGATCAATGCGCAGCGTAAGGCGGCGAAGGCGCCGCCGCTGCAGTTCGGCCTGGGGCTGCACATCGGCGAACTGCTGTTCGGCAACATCGGCACCCGCGAGCGCCTGCAGTTCACCGCCGTCGGCCGTGCCGTCAATGTCGCGGCGCGTCTGGAGGAGCTGACGAAGACGCTTGGCCATCCGGTCCTGGCCAGCGCCGACTTTGCCCGGCTGTCGCCGGATCGCGCCTGGGAGGCGCTGGGAACGCGGTCGCTGCGCGGACTGACGACGTCGGTCGGGGTCTCGGCCCTGCGGCTGGACGCGGCGCCGGAGCGGGCCGAGCCGGCGGCAAGCGGCCCGGTGGCGCGCCGCACCGGCTGACCGGCTCCGCCCCGGGGCGC
>JANQPZ010000023.1 GCA_028285215.1 Rhodovibrionaceae bacterium
GCTGCGTCCCGCCTCGACCGCCTCGGTCGTGCGGGCCAGGTTGTCCTCGAGCGCTTCGATCTCTTCGGCTTCAATCCGCTCCGCCGCCAGTGAGGCGGCTCCAGGCTCCGTCACCATCAGCACTTCCCAGAGCTCGCGGAAGGTAACCTGCTGCAGCACGAGCGCACGGCTGGCGCGCGACGACAGTTCGTCCTGGCGCGGCACGGCGGCGAACAGGCGGCGACCGCCTTCCCGTCTCACCAGTCCGGTCTGTTCGAGCAGGCGCAAACCTTCGCGGGCTGTCGAGCGATTCACGCCGAGCTGTCCGGCGAGCGCAGTCTCCGAAGGAAGCCGGTCTCCCGGCCGCAGCCGGCCGGATAGAATCTCTTCCTCAATGGTCTCGAAAACCACCCGGTAGGCCGGCGCAACGTTCAGCTTGGCGAAGTGCGGTTCGCGAGCCTCGGAGTCTGCAGAGACCTCCGCAAGCTTGACTCCCGCGGCCTTTGCATTGCTGCGTCGATCCACTACGCGCCGCACCCTACCCGCCTTCCCGGTCACCGACTGTTGCGCGATCCGCAGTCGCCGCGCTTCAACGCGCGCCAGACCGAAATCGCTTGTTCGTTGGATTGTCGGACAAAGGAATAGTCACGCATCTTGGCAGATCCGGTCAAGGCCAGGATACGCTGCAGCGCAGCAGGTTTCCCGATGGCGGACGAAAGCCGCTACCGGCCGTGAAACTGCGGCCTGCGCTTCTCCACAAAGGCGGACACGCCTTCGCGAAAGTCCTCTCCGGCGGCGCCCTCGACAAAGGCGCGCCGCTCCCGTTCGAGCTGATCGGGCAGCACATCTCCGATCGATGCGGCCAAGAGCGCCTTGAGTCGGCCGTAGGCGGCGGTAGGTCCGTTGGAGAGACGCTCCGCCAGCGCCGCGGTCTCGGCCTGCAACCGTTCCGCCGGCACCACGCGGTTGATCAAGCCCCACTCCAAGGCCTGTTTGGCGCCGAAGCGGTCCGACAGCGCCGCCACCTCGAAGGCGCGTCGCAGACCGAGGATACGCGGCAGATGATAGGTCGAGCCGCCGTCGGGCGATGCCCCGATTGCGCTGTAGGCGAGCGTGAAGGTGGTGTCCTCCGCCGCAAGGGCGAGATCGGCGGCCAGAGCCAAACTCAGACCGGCCCCGGCGACCGCGCCATGCAGCTCGGCGATCACCGGCTTGGGCAGGCGGCGCAAACCCTCGATGGCCCGATGGAAGGGCGTGATGATCGCATCCGCAACTCCACCGGCGCGCTCGAGATCCTTGTAGAACGCGGTGATATCGCCGCCAGCCAGGAAGGCGCGTCCCGCACCGCGAAGGACGACGCAGCGCACCGCGTCGTCGGCCGCCTCCTCCACGGCAACCGCCAAAGCCTCGGCCAAAGCCACGTCGATGGCGTTCAACACCTCGGGGCGGTTCAGGGTGATGGTGAGAGTCTTGCCTGCCCGTTCGGAAAGAACCACGTCGCCCACAGTCAAAACCTCCTCCTTCTCCCACTATCGCCTGCCGTGCCGATTGAGCAGCGCGCGGCAAAGCCGGTTAAAACCAAGTCGACCGCATGTCCAAGCAGGTTGCGTCCAGCCGTGCCAGAACGTCTGCCAGCGGCGCGACTCGCGGCAACTCGAAGCGAAAGACGTAGCGGCAGGTCTGGAGCTTGCCGCGGTAAAAGCCGGCCTTCGGCGTGTCCGGCGCGGCCTCCAGAGCCTCCAAGCTCACAAGAGCCTGCCACAGCCAGATCCAGGCCAAGGTCACCTGCCCGGCGAGCGCCATATAGAGACTCGCGTTGGCCAGATAGGCTCGCTCGCCGGCCTGCCGGGCCGCAGCGACCATCTGCGCGGTCGCACTCTCCCAAAGATCCAATGCGGCCACCAGCTGCGCCGCCTCCGCGGCCAGCTCGGGCTGTACGGCCGCCGCCTCGGCCGTGGCGCGCATTTCGGCAAGCAAGGTCTCGAGAGCAGCACCGTCCTGCTGCCGGACCTTGCGACCCAGCAGGTCGATGGCCTGGACGCCGTTGGTCCCCTCGTGAATCGGGTTCAGACGATTGTCGCGATAGAACTGCTCGACCGGATAGTCGCGGGTGTAGCCGTAGCCGCCGAGAACCTGGATCGAGAGGTCGTTGGCCTCCAGCGCCCGCTCGGAAATGTAGGCCTTGTAGATCGGCGTGATGATCTCGAGCAGCAGGTTCGCCCGCTCGCGGCGATGGGGTTGCGGATCGACCGCTCGGCGGTCGACCAGCAGCGCCGCGTAGAGTCCCAGGGCGAGGCCGCCTTCGCCAACCGCTTTCTGCACCAAAAGCATCCGCCGCACGTCGGCATGTTCGATCAGTCGGACTTGAGGGGCAGCCGGATCCTTGTCGTCCGGGTGACGGCCCTGAGATCGCTCGCGGGCATACTGCAAGGCATAGAGATAGCCGGTTGCCGCCAGAGCGGCGGCGCCCATGCCGACGCCGATCCTCGCCTCGTTCATCATGTGGAACATGTATGCGAGGCCCTTGCCTTCCTGACCGATCAGTTCGCCGACGCAACCGCCGCCTTCGCCGATCGACAGAACGGTGTTGGTGGTGCCGCGATATCCCATCTTGTGGTTCAGGCCGGCGACGGTCACGTCGTTCGAATCGCCGATACGGCCGTCTGCCTCAACTGTGTCGCGCGGTACCACGAACAAAGACAGGCCCTTCACACCCGCCGGGCCGCCGCGAACCCGTGCCAGCATCAGATTGACGATGGTCTCCGAAAGATCGTGAGCGGCCCCTGAAATCCACATCTTGCTGCCGGTCAACCTGTAGCGCCCGTCCCCGAGCGGCTCCGCCGTCGTTCCAATATCGCCCAGAGACGAACCGGCCTGCGGCTCGGACAGCGCCATGGTGCCGAAGAAGCGGCCTTCCAGCATCGGCTGGAGATAGCGCCGCTTCTGGTCTTCCGATGCGAAAGACTGCAGCAGGTTGGCCGCAGCGATCGTCAGAAAAGGATAGGCGACGGTCGAGATGTTGGCCGCCTGAAACCAGGCAAAGCAAGCTTGGGCCACCACCCAGGGCAACTGCATGCCGCCCTGTGCATAGTCGAAGTTGGCCGAGGTGAAACCGGCCGCGTTGAAAGCGTCGAGCGCCGACTTGATCTCGGGGATCATCTCGACCCGCCCGTCGCGAAGATGCGGCTCCTGCAGGTCGCTCTTGCGGTTGTGCGGTCGGAAGCGATCCTCGGCGATCTGCCGTGCCGTCTCCAAAGCTGCATCGAAGGTGTCGCGCCCGTGGTCCGCAAAGCGCGGCTGCCTTGTAAGCGCCTCGACATCGAGCATCTCGTAAAGCAGAAAGCTCATATCGCGGGAATCCAGAATCTGCTCGGTCATGGTCTCACCGCACCAGAAAGCCGCCGTCGACCGTGACGGTGCTGCCGGTCATGTAGCGCGAGGCATCAGACGTCAGCAGCAGCAACGCGCCGTCCAGCTCTTCCGGCTGACCGATCCGTCTTACGGGAAGCGTTTTCTCCAGGCGCCGTCCAGCCTCGGACTGGAAGAAGCTCCGGTTGATATCCGTCTCAATGTACCCCGGCGCGATGGCGTTGACGCGCACGCCGCTGCGCGCGAGTTCATGCGCCATGGCGCGGGTAAGCTGCAGCAGTCCGCCCTTCGAGGCGCTGTAGGGCGACAGAGAGCCGACGACGTCGACGCCGAGGACGGAGGCCACGTTGACGATGTTGCCGTGGCCGCGCTCCACCATTCGTCTCGCCACCTCTCGAGCCACCAGAAAGGCGCCGCGCAGGTTGGTGCCGACCACCTTGTCCCAGTCTTCGTCGCCTTGTTCGAGAAACGGCTTGCTGATGGCGACGCCGGCGTTATTGACCAGAATATCGAGCGGTCCCAAGGCCGCTTCGCAGTCGGCGATCGCGCGCGAGACGGCGCTTGCATCGGTGACGTCGAGCGCGACCGCATGGCTGCGCCCGCCGCTTGCCCGCAAATCAACGGCCAGCCCGGCGATCTTATCGCTTTGCCGGGCGGCCAGGCAGACGGAGGCGCCGCGCGCCGCAAGAACCTGAGCGAAGCGCTTTCCCAAACCTTGCGAGGCACCGGTTACGAGCGCGACGCGGCCCGTCAAGTCGAAGAGGTCGGCCATGCGCCTAAGACGCTCCCTTTCTTGGCAAGAGGGTTACGGCCGAGCGGAGAGATCGGCGCGCAGGACGTGCTTCTGGACCTTGCCGGTCGAGGTCTTCGGCAGCTCGCGGAAGATCACCTGCTTCGGCGCCTTGAAGTGCGCGAGTTGGTCGCGACACCAGGCAATGAGATCCGCCTCCACCGTCGGCTCAGCGCCCGGCTTCAGCGTCACGAAGGCGCAGGGAACCTCGCCCCAGGTCTCGTCCGCCTTGGCGACGACCGCCGCCTCCAGCACCGCCGGATGGCGATAGAGCGCTCCTTCGACTTCCAGGCTGGAGATGTTCTCGCCGCCACTGATGATGATATCCTTCGACCGATCGCGGATCTCGACGTAGCCGTCGGCATGCAGAACGGCCAGGTCGCCGGAGTGGAACCAGCCGCCGGCGAACGCGGCTTGCGTGGCGCTGGGATTCTTCAGATAGCCCTTCATCACCGAACTGCCGCGGATCATCACTTCGCCCAACGTCTCGCCATCGGCCGGAACCGGCGCAAGCGTTGTCGGGTCGAGAACCGTCATCTCTTCGCAGGCCAGCGTCGGCACGCCCTGCCGCGCCTTCTTGCGTGCACGCTCCTCCAGCGGCAGCGCCTGCCAGTCCGCATGCCAGTCGCAGGCGCCGCACGGCCCATAGGTCTCGGTCAGGCCGTAACCGTGCAGAACGTTGAAGCCCAGCGCCTCGATGCGTTCCAGCAGCGAAGCCGGCGGCGCGGCCCCGCCGACGGTGTACTCGACCGTGTGGGTACTGCGTCGCGCCACGCCGTCCGCTGCGTTGATCAGCATATTGAGCACGATCGGGGCGCCCGACATGTGCGTGACCTTATGCGCGTCGATCAGACGGAAGATCTCCGCAGGATCCGGCTTGCGCAGGCAGACGTGGGTCCCCGAAAGCGCCGTGATCGCCCAGGTGTTGCACCAGCCGTTGCAGTGGAACATCGGCAGGGTCCAGAGATAGACCGGCAAGGGCGAGAAGCAGAAAGTCAGATGGTTCGCCATCGCCGT
The DNA here is from genome assembly GCA_028285215.1 of Rhodovibrionaceae bacterium. Lineage (GTDB taxonomy): Bacteria > Pseudomonadota > Alphaproteobacteria > Kiloniellales > DSM-21159 > Algihabitans. Next base: position 5,156 of record JANQPZ010000023.1, read on the forward strand.
CAGGTAGGCGCCGCGGTGATGGTACACGACGCCTTTGGGATTCCCGGTCGTGCCGCTGGTGTAATTGAGAGCGATGGCATCCCATTCGTCGGCCACGCCTGGCCAGGCGAAGTTCGGATCGGCAGCCGCCATCAGCGCGTCGTAACTGTGCTGGCCGATCGCTTCCGCCGGCCCGAAGACAGCATCTTCGATGTCGATGACGATCGGCCGTCGCGACGACCGGCTCAAGGCACTGCGGGCCAGGGGGGCCAGTTCGGGATCGACCAGCAGCACTTTGGTCTCGGCGTGTTCCAGAATAAAGCCGATGGCCGCCGCGTCCAGCCGCGTGTTGAGCGCGTTGAGCACCGCGCCCAGCATGGGAACGGCATAATGCGCCTCCAGCACCGGCGGCGAGTTCGGGGCGAGTATCGTTACCGTGTCGCCCCGCCCGATTCCCAATTGCGCCAGAGCGTGGGCCAGCCGCACGCAGCGATCGCGAAACTCTGCGTAGCTCCAACGCTGTGACCCGTGCACGACGGCGGTCTGATCCGGATAGACCCGCGCGGCCCGCGTGAGGAAGGACAGCGGCGTAAGCGGTCGATGATTGGCGGCACAGGGGTCAAGATCGAGGTCGTAGAGTCCGACAGCTGACATGAGTCGTCGCATCCTCCCTCCGGTGCCGCTTTTTTCGCTGCTGCCGGTACTTTGACGGCGGTCGACTGACCTTCCCCTCGAATGGTCGGCACGACGTTCGTCCGGTTATGGCCTGTGGCAGGTTGATCCCGCCTGACGCTGAAGTGTGCCAGCAGATTCAGTCGGCTTCAACGTAATGTCCGTCTGTCGGACAAATAAGCGAAGTGCGGGGGTGGCAAAGGCGGCGTGACAGTACGCTTTCGGTCAGAGGCCTCCGGAGTCCCGATGCGGTCCGCATCGTTCCGGCGGCGCAGGACAATGTTGATTCCGGTCGAAAGGACTGCTGCGCCGTCGACGCGCTCACCACCTCGTCATGCGCGGAGGCCGGCAAGCAGCCGCACCGCGATGCCAAGTCCGCCCCAAAGACAGAGCGGTCGTGACCGGTTGCCGAAGGGCCTTCGTGCCGGGCTTGCGTTTGGGGCGGTTCGCCGCAGCGCCTCCCGGTTGGCGCTCGGCCGAACCACGCCCGAGCGAGAGATCGATCGCTTTCGTATGTGCCTCGACAAGCCGCTCAGCCGCTGGCACCCTACGCCACCTGACATTGCAGAATAGCATTCCACGATCGTTGGCGAACGGCGCAACTGACTCATCGAGACACCCCGCAACGACCAGAAGGGTGCAGGTGAAATCGTAGGGAGGACAACGTGTCTGAAAGCGATCCGGCCAATGACCGCCGGGAGAGCCTATCCGCGCGTCTCGGCTCGGGGTTTTGGACCAGCCCGACCGGCCAGGCGAAAGAGCGCGGCGCGTCCGCTCCCTTATCGGCGGCTCCCTTATCGAGGGTTCCCTCATCGGGGGCTCCGGGCCTTTCCGAAAAGCATCTGACTCTCTTCCTCCCTCAGCAGGAGCCATCGCTTCGTGGCGTCTGAGCTATCTCATGGTAAGCCGGCCTTGTCGGTCGAGCGGATCACGCTCACCTTCGGCGGCCTGCGGGCGCTCAACGAAGTCAGCTTCGACGTTGTCGAAGGCAGTGTCACCTCGGTGATCGGCCCCAACGGCGCCGGCAAGACCTCTCTGTTCAACGCGGTGTCCGGCTTCTACAAGCCATCCGGCGGATCGGTACGGCTGTTTGGCGAGACCATCGACCGGGTGCCGGCACCAGAGCGCGCGCGCCTCGGGCTTGCACGCACGTTCCAGAACATCGCCTTGTTCCGCGGCATGACCGTGCTGGACAACATCAAGCTTGGCCGACATGCCCATATGAGCACGGGGCTGCTCGACGCTCTGTGGTACTTCGGCCGTGCCCGGCGCGAAGAACTGGAACTGCGGGCGGAGATCGAGCGTCGGATCATCGACTTCCTGGAGATCGATCACATCCGAAACGCAGCGGTCGCGGCGCTGCCCTACGGCCTGCAGAAGCGGGTCGAATTAGCCCGCGCCCTGGCGATGCGCCCGCGAGTCCTGATGCTCGACGAACCGGTTGCCGGCATGAACCGGGAAGAGACCGAGGACATGGCCCGCTTCATCCTCGACGTTAAGGAGGAGTGGGGCGTCACCATCCTGATGGTCGAGCACGACATGGGCATGGTCATGGACATCTCCGACCATGTCGTGGTGCTCAACTTCGGCGAAGTGATCGCCGATGGGAGCCCGCGCGCGGTCGCAGCCAACCCCCGGGTGATCGAGGCCTATCTGGGCGCCGGCGACGTCGGCGATCTGCGCCGTCGCCTGCAGGCCGGCAAAGGGCCGACAACGGGCGGGAAGGCGGCGTGATGGACTGGCTGTTCTTCTTCGAAATCTCGCTGGCCGGTCTCGGCACAGGCGGACTCTACGCCCTGACCGGCCTGGCCTTCGTGCTGATCTACAAGGCCACGCGGGTGATCAACCTCGCGATCGGCGAGCTGCTGATGCTCGGTGCCTATCTGTTTTTCGGCTTCGCGGCCGGCCTGGCTCTGCCCCATTGGATGGCGATCCTGCTGACCCTGCTGCTGGCCGCCGTTGTGGGCGGCGGGGTTGAGCGGCTGTTCATACGACCCATGCTGGGCGAGAGCCCGATCAGCGTGTTCATGCTGACCATCGGCCTCGGCAGCATCCTGATCGGCGTTGTCGAGCTGATCTGGGGACCGAACCCGCAGCGGCTGCCGGAATTCCTGCCGACGACGCCACTGTTCCTTGGCGAGGCCTATCTCTCCTCGAAGATCGCGGCCGCCTTCGCGGCGGCGGCCGTCATGGTGGTGGCCTTCGTTCTGGTGTTCCGCTTTTGGCGCGGCGGGGTCGCGCTGCGGGCGACGGCCAGCGATCAGGCGGCCGCCTACTCGATGGGCATCAACGTACCCCAGGTCTTTTCGCTCGCCTGGGTGGTGGCCTGCGTCATCGCGGCGGCGGCCGGAATGCTGGTCGGCGCCATCGGCGGCATCGCCCCGACGATGGGGGTCTTCGGCTTGTCGGTGCTGGTGGTGGTCATCGTGGGCGGCCTCGACAGCGTGTTCGGGGCTCTGGTCGCCGGCCTGCTGATCGGTCTGCTGGAAGCTCTCGCAGGCGCCTATCTAGGCGGCGAGTACAAGCTGCTCGCCACCTTCTCGCTGCTGGTCGTCGTGCTGATGCTGCGGCCTTACGGCCTGTTCGGCACCCACGAGATCGAGAGGCTCTAGCATGCGCATCGGCACCGCCAAGGAAAGCTATGCCGCCGACGAGTCCCTGTTCGACACGGCCGTCCAATGGCGCTGGCTCTTGGTCTTCTTCGCTCTGCTGCTGATTTTTCCCTTTATCGCCACCCCCTACTGGCTGTTCATGGCCTGCCTGGTGGCGATCAACGTAGCCTCGGCGACAGGCCTGAACATTCTCACCGGCTATACCGGACTGGTCAGTCTGGGCCAGGCCGCCTTCATGGGTGTCGGCGCCTACACCGTCGCCTGGCTCGAGATCAATCTCGGGACTCCGGTGCTGGTCAATCTCGTGGCCGGCGGCCTGATGGCCGGCGCCGCCGGGATGCTGGTCGGCGTGCCCAGCCTGCGTGTGAAAGGCCTCTATCTGGCGATCGCCACCATCGCCGCCTCGGTGATCTTTCACTTCATCTTCGCCAATTGGACCAGCGTGACCGGCGGAGTCTCCGGCCTGACCATGCCGCCCGGAACGATCTTCGGCTTCACCCTGGATGAGCCCCGCGACCTCTATTGGCTGATCGTGCCGATCACGGTGCTGATGGTGATCGGGGCCGCCAACCTTTTCCGCACCCGCATCGGGCGCGCCTTCATCGCCATCCGCGATCGTGACATCTCGGCCGAAGTGCTGGGCATCCGGCTGCTGCGCTTCAAGCTTCTCAGTTTTGCACTCTCCAGCTTCTACGCCGGCGTGGCCGGGGGGCTGTGGGCCTACTTCTTCCGGGTGGTCACGCCCGAAAGCTTCCCGCTGCTCATGTCGATCTTCTTCTTGGCCGCGATCATCGTCGGCGGGATGGGCTCGATCCTTGGCGCGATCCTGGGCGCGGCCTTCATGACCATGGTGCCGGAAGTCCTGAAGATGGTCGTCAACTGGCTGTCGCCCTGGCTGCCGGATGCCGTGGCGCTGCTGTCGCCCGTGCGCGTCATGGTGTTCGGCGCCCTGATCGTCGGCTTCCTGCTGTTCGAGCCGCAAGGGCTCGCCGAGATGTGGCGGCGTTTGCGCCGCCAGTTCCATCTCTGGCCCTTTAAGACCTGAACGAAGACGGCACGCCGATAAAGACACGGACATCAACGAAAAGGGAGGTAGACATGACCGAGGAGACACAGCGACAGGGCGAGCGGCCCGTCTCCCCGCTTCGCCGCAGGCTGCTGGGCTACGCTGCGGCGACGGCCTTGGCCGGACTGCTCGGGCTGGCCGGGCAGAACCAGATCGGCAGCGCTCAAGCCGCCGAGGAGATCGTGTTCGGCGGCTCGATTCCGCTGACCGGCGTCTTCGCCTTCGCCGGCGAGGGCGTCCATGCCGGAATTCAGGACTGGGTGCAGATCGTCAACGAGGGCGGTGGCATCGAAGGGCGCATGCTGCGCTACGAGCCGGAGGACACGGCCTACAAGGTCGACGCCTCCGTCGCGGCCTTCAAACGGATCACCAGCCAGTTCCAGCCGAATCTCTATTACGGAGATTCCACCGCCTTCTCCAAAACCATCAATCCGGAGCTGGAACGCAACGGCCGGATGATCATGGCTGGGGCATCCTTCGCCACGGAGCTGAACGATCCGGATCTCTTCCCGCTGCAGTTCATGGCCGGACCGGACTATACGGAGATGTTCGGCATCCTGCTTCGGCACGTCGCGGACACCCAGCCGGGCGCGCGTGTCGCCTTCGTCTATTCCGATACCGAGTTCGGCCGCGACCCGATCGAACCCGGCCGCGAACGCGCCGAAGCGCTCGGCCTCGAGGTGGTCGAGACCATCGTGACCCCGCCGGGCTCGGTCGATGTCTCCACCGAGGTGCTGAAACTGCGCCGGGCGCGGCCCGACTACGCCATCTTCCACGGCTATGTACAGGCGCCGATCCCCGAGTTCATCAGCCAGGCCCGGCAGATGGGCATGGAGACCCGGTTCATGGGCACCTTCTGGTCGATGGATCACACGGTGGTCATGGGCATGGGAGAGGTCGCCGACGGCTTCATGGGCGTCATGCCCTACCGCTACTACTACGACGAGGCAGCCGACGCTCCGATGCTGGAGCGGATCCGCGAGATGCGGCCCGAGTACCAGTCGACCGCCTACATGCAGGGCTTCCTGACGGCCATGCTGATGACCGAGGCGGTGGAGCGCACCTTGGCGGCGGGCCAGGACTTGACGGGGTCGAACCTCAAGGCCGCGCTGAACAGCATCGAGGACTTCGATACCGGCGGCATCATCGGCGTGCCGATCAGCCTGCCGGGCAACTCGATCCCTGTCGGCCGCATCTACCAGGCCGATACGGCGGCGCAGAAGATGGTGCCCGTCTCTGACTGGATCCGCCTCGACCAGACCGGAGGCTGATATGACGGCAGCGGCCAGGACTCTCGAGCGTCTGGGCGAGCCGGCGACGGTCCTCGCAGTCAACAACGTCGAGGTGGTCTATAACCACACGGTGCAGGTGCTGCGAGGACTGTCGCTTCAAGTCGCCGAGGGGTCGGTGGTCGCGCTGCTCGGCTCCAACGGTGCCGGCAAGACCACGACTCTGAAGGCGATCTCCGGACTTCTGGCGCTGGAGAACGGAGCGATCACGGCCGGGGACGTACAGTTCGACGGCGCCAGCGTGCGCGGTCGGGCACCCCACGCCCTGGTCCGCGGCGGGCTCTTCCACGTCATGGAGGGCCGCCGCATCTTCGAGGATCTGACGGTCGAGGAGAACCTGGTCGCGGCGACCTACGCCGGCGGTGCCGGCCGCGATTTCGATCTCGTCTACGAGTACTTTCCGCGGCTGGCCGAGCGGCGCCGGGCACTCGCCGGTTATCTCTCGGGCGGCGAGCAGCAGATGCTGGCCATCGGCCGCGCGCTGGTCGCCGCGCCGCGGATCATCCTGCTCGATGAGCCCTCGCTGGGCCTGTCGCCGATGCTGACGGAGGAGATCTTCACCATCATCGCCCGTATCAATGCCGAGCGCGGAACCAGCATGCTGCTGGTCGAGCAGAACGCGGCCATGGCCTTCGCCGTGTCCTCCTACGCCTACATCATGGAAACCGGGCGGATCGTGATCGACGGTCCGGTCGAGCGGCTGATGCGCGATCAGGACGTGCGGGAGTTCTACCTCGGCATGGGAGAGGAAGGTGCCGCGCGCAGCTATCGCGACGTCAAGCACTACAAACGCCGCAAGCGCTGGCTGTCATGATACCGGAAGGCTGGGCATGACCGGGCAGTCCGATCACCTCCCCGAACTCACAATGGTTCAAATGCTGCAGCGGCGCGCAGAGCAGACGCCGAACGCCACGGCACTGCGCCAGAAGGACTACGGGATCTGGCAGCCGATCTCCTGGCAGAGCTACTGGGCGCGGGCGCGCGACGTGGCGGTCGGCTTGCTGAAGCTGGGGCTGTCCGACGGCGGGCACGTCGGCATTCTCTGCGAGAACCGCTGCGAGTGGGTGATCGCGCAGTTCGGCATCGGCGCAGCCGGGGGCATCGCGGTGGGCGTCTACGCGACCAGTCCGGCCCCCGAGGTGGCCTATGTCCTGGGCCACGCGGATGTCGAGATCGTCATCTGCGAAGATCAGGAGCAGACCGACAAGGTGATGGAGGTGCTGCCCCAGCTCCCCAAGCTGAAGTCCGTCGTCGTGATCGACATGAAGGGGCTGCGCGGCTACGCCGACGAGCGGATCCTCTCCTTCGAGGATCTGGCCCGGCGGGGCCGAGACGCGGACGGGAGCGCGTTCGACGCAAGCGAGATCGACCGCCGCGTGGCGGCGCAGATGCTCGATCAGGTGGCGCTGATGGTCTACACCTCGGGCTCGACCGGCAAGCCCAAGGGCGCGATGATCACCTGGCACAACCTGCGGGCGGAAGCGGCCGGCATTATAGAGCGCCTCGGCAGCGGGCCTGAGACCTCGCACCTCTCCTATCTGCCGCTCTGCCATGTGGCCGAACAGATGTTCACCACCATCGGTCCGCTCTACGGCGGCGGCCAGGTGAACTTCGGCGAAAGCCTGCGCACGGTGCAGGAGGATCTGCGGGAGGTGGCACCGACCAGTTTTCTCGGCGTGCCGAGAATCTGGGAGAAGCTGCACAGCGCGATTCACATCAAGATCCTGGAGGCCGGAGGCTGGCGCCGCTGGCTGTTCGAGCGCGCGATCGCTGCCTGCGCGCCCTTCGCCGAGATACCGGCGGCGGACCGCGGCCTGCGACAACGGCTGACCTTCTGGCTTTTCTACCTGCTGATCTTCCGCGCCCTGCAGAACTTCATCGGGCTGCGGCGGGTACAAATCGCAGTCACCGGCGCGGCGCCGATCTCCCCCCAGATCGTCCGCTTCTTCCGTACCATCGGGGTCCCGCTGCTGGAGGTCTACGGGCAGACCGAGACAACGGGCATGGTGACCGGCCAGGCACCGGACCAGGTGCTGCCGGGCAGCGTCGGTGCCCCCATTGTCGGCGCAGAGTGCCGGGTCGGGCCGGACGGCGAGCTCCTGGTGCGCGGCGACGTGGTCTTCACCGGTTACTACAAGAACGAAGAGGCGACCCGGCGCGCCTTGCGCGACGGCTGGCTGCACACCGGCGACGTGGTCGAGGAGGTGCAGGGGCAGTACCGCATCGTTGACCGGCTGAAAGACATCATCATCACGGCCGGCGGCAAGAACCTCAGCCCCTCGGAGATCGAGAACGCCGTCAAGGCAAGCCCCTTCGTCAAGGAGTGCATCGTCATCGGCGAAGGCCGAAAGTTCGTCTCCGCCCTGATCCAGATCGAAGCGGACACGGTCGGCAAATGGGCCGAGGAACAGCGGATCGCCTACACCAACTTCCGCAGCCTGGCCGAGAATCCTCAGGTCCGCGACCTGGTGCAGGCGGAGGTCGACAAGGCCAACGCAGGGCTGCCCCAGGTCGCCCGGGTGCGCAACTTCCACCTGCTGACCAAGGAACTCGACCACGACGACGACGAGGTGACCGCGACGATGAAGGTCCGGCGGAGCAACATCAACGCGAAATATCAGGCAGAGATCTCGGCACTCTATGCCTAGGACAGCGGCGCAGGCCGCCGCCACCCGTCGGCGCAACGTTGAACCGCAGATGCGCTTCCAGAAGGCCGCATTCGCATCACGCTCCGCCCGTTGCAACGCTTTTAGGACGGACTCCGCTGTGCCCAGCGCAAGCTTGTCTAACGTCGACGACCTAGGTCTCGAACGGTGAACCGGCACCGGAACTTTCGACTTGGGTGGGCCTGCGACGAAGCCCTTTGGCATGACCCGCCTATGCGGGCTGGACTTCTCATTGCGATGGTGGGCGCGGCTGGGATTGAACCAGCGACCCCTACGATGTCAACGTAGTGCTCTCCCGCTGAGCTACGCGCCCATCGCTGCGGCGATAGCCATTGGCCTCGCCCCTGGGAGGCAGCGATGTAGCAAGCGCGGGCGGCTTTGGCAAGCCTGCCTCGCTGCGCGGTGGCGAGGCGCTGAGAACGCGATCGTCATGAGCGCAAAGGGCAGCGGTACGGCGGCTCCAACGGAAGCGGCCCTGCGCTCAGGCAGCCAGGATGGCGTCGACTTCCTGCACAAGTTCGCGCAGGTGAAAGGGCTTCGACAGGATGCGTGCGCCCGGCTGCTCTCGCGCGCGCAGTGCCACTGCCGCGAACCCGGTGATAAACATCACCTTCAGGCCCGGCCGTGCGTCGCCTGCCCGCCGTGCCAGTTCCACGCCGTCGAGACCCGGCATCACGACATCGGCGAGCAGCAGATCGAAGTCCTCTTCGTGCAGGCGGGTCAAGGCGGACATGCCGTCGCCAAAGCTTACGACGTCGTGCCCGGCCCGCTGAAGCGCGCTCGCAAGGAAACTGCGCATGGACTGGTCGTCTTCGGCGAGAAGGATTTTAGCCATAATGATGAACCTAGAACGGCAAAGCCGGGGATGGAAGCCTGTCGGCTTTCGTTCCCTCTCATGAATGGAAGGCCGCAGAAAGAGAATGAATTCTGTGCGCTCTATAGACGCGCCTCGGTTGTTTCAAACCCGGAAGTCTCGAGCCCGGCACCAACCGCCGAACAGGGTTGCTTGGTGGCGCAACAACAGGACATCCTACGTTCAGTCTAGATAGCTGGCGAACGAAACGCCAGTCGAAGCGCAATGGGATCGCGACCCAGATTGTTGGCAGGCCCACGGTTCAACGCTTTTTGCCTTGGCCATGCGGAGCTTGCGAGGCATTCTCACCCTTCGAATGGACAACTTCGCCGCATATCGAGAACAGCCTTCGCCGCCCGCGCCGCTTTCGACGCATCAAGTCCTGCGGCCGGCATCGCAGAGTGTGCCGTTGGTTTTGGCTTCGCCGCACAGCGGGCGCGACTACTCGGAAGAGTTCGTCGCACGCTCGCGATTGGACCCGCGTCAACTGCGCCGCTCCGAGGATGCCTTCGTCGACGAGCTCTTCGCACCGGCCGTAGAACTCGGTCTGCCTCTGCTGCGCGCCCTCTTTCCGCGGGCCTACGTAGACCCCAACCGGGAGCCGTTCGAGCTGGATCCGGCCATGTTTGTCGATCCCCTGCCCGACTATGCCAACACCCGTTCGCCGCGAGTCGCCGCCGGCCTTGGCACCATCGCGAGAGTGGTGGCGAGCGGGGCGGAGATCTATCGGGACAAGCTGACAGTCGCGGAGGCGCTGCACCGGATCCGCGGCTACTACTGGCCCTATCATAAAGCGCTCAGGGAACTGGTCGACGACACCTTGGCGCGCTTCGGGGTGTGTCTGCTGCTCGACTGCCACTCCATGCCATCCGGCGGCGGTCTCGTTCCGGTGAGCAACGGCCATGGCCGAACCGACGTCAAGCGCGGCTTGAACGGTCGACGCGTGGACATCGTGCTCGGAGACTGCCATGGCACGGCCTGCAGCCCCGTCGTGGTTGATCGGGCCACGGAGGTTCTGAAGCGGCTCGGCTATCGGGTTTCGCGCAACCAGCCCTACTCCGGCGGTTTCGTCACGCGCCACTACGGGCGGCCAGACGAAGGGCTGCACGCCCTGCAGATCGAAATCAATCGCTCTCTCTACATGAACGAAGGCACCTACCGGCACAGCACCGGTTTTCCTGCCGTGGCCCGCGACATGGCCGACCTCGTCGCGGAGTTGGGCGCGCTGGAGCCAGAAGCGCTGTCACCGCGCTAACATCAGAGTCCCGACCTAACCCGCACGTAGGCGACGGCCTGCAGGCGCGAGATGCTCCAGCCGATGTCCCTTTCCCGCTCCTCGTCGCCTCTGTTGCGATCCGCCACGCAAAACGACGCCGTTCATATCGCAGAGCTTTACGGACAGCATGTCCGAGAGGGCCGCGCCACCTTCGAGCTGACCCCTCCAGACCCGGCGGAGATCGCACGGCGGATCGCCGACGTCCAGGCGGCCGGCCTGCCCTATCTTGTGATGATGGAGGACACCCGCCTGCTCGGCTTCGCCTACGCGAGCGCCTATCGGCCTCGTCCGGCCTATCGTTTTGCCGTCGAGGACAGCATCTACCTTCTGCCGGAGGTTCAAGGCCGGGGACTCGGACGCAAGCTGCTGCAGGCGATCATCGAGGGCGCGGCGGCTGCGGGTCGGCGCCAGATGATCGCGGTGATCGGCGACAGTGCCAACAGCGCCTCGATCGGCCTGCACCAGGCATTGGGCTTCACCCACGCCGGACAGCTCCGCAGTGTGGGCTGGAAGCACGATCTGTGGCTCGATACCGTTTTCATGCAGCGGGCGCTGGGCCCGGGAGATAGCCGCCCGCCGGACGACTGATCGGGATTTTCAGGGGCGCGTGAGAGAGCAAGCCGGTCTTTACGTCTTGCTCTCCTCAATCGCAGCGACGAACCGTTCGAAGAGATAGTGGCTGTCCTGCGGGCCGGGCGAAGCCTCGGGATGATACTGGACGGAGAAGACCGGGCGGTCCTTGACCCGAATGCCCTCGTTGGAGCCGTCGAAGAGGCTGACGTGGGTCGGCTCCAGGAAATCGGGCAGGGTTTCTTCCTGCACCACGAAGCCGTGATTCTGGCTGGTGATTTCGACCCGCCCGCTCGCCAGGTCCTTGACCGGATGATTGGCGCCGCGATGCCCCTGATGCATCTTCTCCGTCTTCGCCCCCAGCGCCAACGACAGCAACTGATGGCCCAGGCAGATGCCGAAGATCGGCAGCTTGCGGTCGGCCAGCAGCTTCTGCAGCGTCGGCACGGCGTAGGCACCGGTCGCCGCCGGGTCGCCCGGGCCGTTCGACAGGAACACGCCGTCAGGCTCGTGCATCAGGATGTCCTCAGCCGTCGCTGTTGCCGGGACCACAGTCACGTGACAGCCAAGTTCGGCGAGGCAGCGCAGGATGTTGCGCTTCGCCCCGTAATCGACGGCGACAACCCGGTGCCGAGGCGCCTTCTGCCGTCCGTAACCTTCTCCCAAGCGCCAGCGGGTCTCGTCCCAGACATAGGTTTGGGCACAGGTCACGGTTTTCGCCAAGTCCATGCCCGCGAGACCTGGCCAGGCGCCGGCCTGCTTGCGCAGCGCCGGCAGATCGAAACGGCCGTCGGGCGCATGGGCGATGACACCGCTCGGCGGGCCGCCGTCCCGGATCCGGTGAGTTACTTGGCGCGTGTCGACTCCAGCCAACCCAACCAGTCCATGGCTCTTCAGCCAGGTGTTCAGGTGCTGGACAGCGCGCCAGTTGGAGGGCTCCGTGATATCGGCCCGCAACACCAGACCGCGCGCCGCCGGCGTCATGGTCTCGATATCTTCGGCGTTCGCTCCGACGTTGCCGACATGCGGAAACGTGAAGGTGATGATCTGACCTGCATAAGACGGGTCGGTCAGGATTTCCTGATATCCCGTCATAGAGGTATTGAAGCAGACTTCGCCCTCCGTAGTGCCGTCGGCACCGAGTCCGCGCCCCCAGAAAACGGCACCGTCGGCGAGCACCAAGGCCGCGGTCGCGCCGGAGGGCGGCGTGACGTCGTCGCGCACGTCCAGATCGCGCAAGGCATCGGCCCGCGCGGTAGCGGTCGTCTCTGTCATGGGCGAAACCCTGTCTAGCGGTCCGGAGCAGAGGTCGCGCGGTTGCGCAGGCCTCGCACTCTTCTATATAGGGGCATCGATCAGCCCGCGTGCAGGCGATTACCGCGCCGGGCAGGAGGCGGTCAAGCCCGCCTCACCGCGTTGACCGGCCGAACGGCCGACACCTGGGAAGCAGAACGAGAGGCGGCGATGCTGCGCAGCGAGCTCAACGACGCGCTGAAGCAGGCGCTCAAGAACAAAGACCAGCAAACGCTGGGAACCGTGCGCTTGATCTTGGCGGCCCTGAAGGACCGGGACATCGCGGCGCGCGGCGTCGGCAACTGCGACGGTATCTCCGAAGACGAGGTGCTGGACATGCTGCAGAAGATGGTCAAGCAGCGCCGCGAGTCGATCGAACTCTATGCCAAGGGGGATCGACAGGATCTCGTCGACAAGGAGCAGGCCGAGATCGACGTGATCCAGCGCTTCATGCCGCAACAGCTCGACGAAGGCGAAACCCGCGTGGCGGTGGAGCAGACGATCGCCGAGCTGGAAGCCGGATCGATCAAGGACATGGGCCGCGTTATGGCTGCCTTGAAGGAGCGCTATGCCGGTCGCATGGACTTCTCGAAGGCCAGCGCCCTTGCCAAGGGACAGCTTGCGTAACGGGCCTTCGCAGAGACTGCTGGTCGGGGTTGTCCCCGGGTTCCACGCTTGGCCCAAGCGCACTCAGGGCGCAGGCTTCGACCTGTTTGGCTATGATGGGTGATTCTCGACACTGAGATTGCGAGGCGCGCCGATCGATGGCCTTTCCACCGGACTTTCTGGACGAGCTGCGCAGCCGGGTCTCGCTGGTGGACCTGATTGGCCGGCGCGTCCCTCTCAAGAAGCGTGGACGCGAGTGGGTCGGCCTGTCGCCGTTTCAGAGCGAGAAGACACCCTCCTTCACCGTCGTACCGGATAAGGGCTTTTTCCATTGCTTCTCCAGCGGCGAGCATGGCGACGCTATCGGCTGGACGATGCGGATGGAGGGGCTCTCGTTCCCCGAAGCGGTCGAAAAACTGGCCGGAGAGGCGGGACTGCAGGTTCCACGCCCCACACCCGAGGCCAAGGCGGAGGCGGAGAAGCGCAAATCGATCTCCGACGCGCTCGAACTGGCCTGTCAGTGGTTTGAACGCCAGCTTCGTGCGAGCTGGGGCGAAGAGGCCAAGGACTATCTGAAACGCCGCGGCCTCTCCGACGATACCGTGGCCCGTTTCCGGTTGGGCTACGCACCGAACGACCGCGGTGTTCTCCTGAAACACCTTCAGGTCAACAAGATCGACCTCGAGTTGGCCGCAGCCGCCGGCCTGGTGAAGATTCCGGAAGGTGGGGGCGAACCGCGCGACTACTTCTTCAATCGAGTCCTCTTCCCGATCGCCGACCGGCAGGGCCGCATCATCGGGTTCGGCGGGCGTACGCTGGAGCCGGACGGCAAGCCCAAGTACCTCAACACGCCGGAAACGGCAGTCTTCCGGAAAGGCCGCTCTCTCTACAATCTCGACCGCGCCCGCAAAGCCGCCCACGAAACCGGCGAGATCATCGTCACCGAAGGCTACATGGACGTGATCGCGCTGGATCAGGCGGGTTTCGCGAGCGCAGTCGCACCGCTTGGCACCGCCGTGACGGAAGAACAGATCGCAGAACTCTGGCGCCTGGCACCGGAACCGGTCATCTGCCTGGACGGCGACCAGGCGGGCCAGAAGGCAGGCACACGGGTGGCCGAACGCGCCTTGCCGGGTCTGCAGGCCGGGCGATCCCTGCGCTTTGCGACTCTCCCGCCTGGCGAAGATCCCGACAGCCTGCTGCGCGCGCAAGGCGCGAAGGCGCTGCGGCAGGTGCTGGATACAGCACGGCCGCTCAGCGAGCTGGTCTGGCTGATGCTGACGTCCGGACGGGACCTTGCCACGCCGGAGCGCCGCGCCGGTCTGCGTCAGGACATCTTCCGCCTGACCGGCAGCATTCTCGACGAAGGCGTCCGCGCCGCCTATCGGGAAGAGCTGCTGGCCCGCTACGACGAGAGTTATGGATTCGGCTCTCGCCGCCGCAAGCGCTGGGACGGAGCCGGACAGAGTCGACGCGGAGAAACCGGCCACGGTGGCGGATCGCGCGGCGGAATGGCCAGCCGCCCAGGATCGCCGTCAGGGGCGTTCGAGCGCCCTCCGCCGATGCTGTTGCGGCGGCGCCCGGAGCAGATGTTGATGGCCTGCGCGCTCAACCATCCGGAACTGGCTGCGGAAGACTGCGAAGCTTTCGCAGCCGTCCCCCTATCCAGCGGCGATTTCGACCGCTTGCGCCGGACGATCGCCGATCTCCTGGCCGCCCAGCCGGATCTTGACTCGGTTGAGCTTCAAGGCCACTTGGGTCATCTGGGTTTTACAGGATCGATGACGGCGGTATTGAACGAAGCCGTTTATCTGCACGCCCCCTTCGCCCGGGCGGAAAAGCCCTTGGCGGAGGTGCGGCAAGGATGGCGGGAGTTGATGGAGCGTTTGCGGATCGCCCAGCACGATCCGGAGGAGATCGAGGCAGCACGACAGTTGGCCTCGGACATGGGGGAAGAAGCACTCGAACGTTTGCGCGCACACCAGCAGCTCAACCAGCGGCAGGATCCAAGCCTCAGGAGTGCCGGACTGGCGGAGCGCCAGGAAAGCGATGCAGGCGTTGAACCGGCAGGTCGAGGTGAATAGGTATGGGCGCTGCGTAAGCGTTGCGTGCGGGGGAACGAAACCGGCCTGGGTGCCTGAGCGCAGATCACGGATCTGCAAGGGTCGAAGTTGGCGTTAGACAACAGAGGGTCAGGCATGATCGGGGCGATCGGCGAAGGCGCCTATCCCCGACAACGCACTGACAAGGCGGAAGCGATGCCTTTCTTTCGAGGCATGTCGTAGGGCAGGAAGACGAGCAAGCATGGCGAGCAAAGCGACCGAAGCGGAAGAGACGACCGAAACCCGCGACGAGGGCACCGACGGCCCAATGGTCGACTCCTTGACCGCAGCGGTTAAGAAGATGATCGCTCGCGCCAAGGAGCGCGGCTACGTCACCTACGACGAACTCAATCAGGTTCTTCCGCCGGAGCAGGTGTCCTCGGAGCAGATCGAGGATGTGATGGCTCAGCTGTCGGAGATGGGTATCTCCGCAGTCGAGGCTGAAGAGCAGGACGACAACGACAAGGACGACTCGGGCGACGAAGAAGGCCCGACCCGCGCCGCCGGCAACCTTGACGACGCCGATGTCGGCCGGACGGACGACCCTGTGCGGATGTACCTGCGCGAGATGGGCTCCGTGGAGTTGCTGAGCCGCGAAGGCGAGATCGCCATCGCCAAGCGGATCGAGGCCGGCCGGGAGAAGATGATCGGCGGCATCTGCGAAAGCCCGCTGACGATTCGTGCCCTCCTGGCGTGGCGCCAAGCGCTCCTGGACGGCCAGATTCTCCTGCGGGAGATCATCGATCTGGACGCCACCTATGGCGCAGGGCCCGACGGCGCGCAGGACGCCAACGCCGGCCAGCAGGCAAACGGTCAGCACGCGAATGGCCAGCATGCAAACGGTCAGCAGACGGGCGACCCGCAGCAAGCCAACGGAGCGAGCAAGCCGAACGGCGCCGCCGGACCGGACACCGGTGCGAACGGGAGCGCCAAGGCGGCCGAAGCCGAAGAGGCCGAGGCCGAAGAAGCCGATGATGGCGAGGAGGACGACGAGGAAGAGAGCAATCTCTCCCTGGCGGCCATGGAGCAGCAACTGCTGCCTCAGGTTCTTGAAACGTTCGACAAAATCGCCGTTATCTACAAGAAGTTCTTCAAGGCGATGAACGAACGCCTGGCCCTGCTGCAGCAGGGCGAGCAGGTGCCCGCCGCCATGGAGAAGCGCTACCAGCGCAGCAGGGATCAGCTCGTTGAGCTGATGACTCTGGTGCACCTGAACAATGCGCGGATCGAACAGCTTGTCGATCAGCTCTATGGCCACAACAAACGGCTTCTGAACCTCGAGGGTCGGCTGCTGCGCCTCGTAGAGTCCGCCGGCGTCTCGCGGACCGCCTTCCTGCAGGAGTATCAAGGCCAGGAACTCGACCCCAACTGGCTCAGCCGCGTCGGCCAGCTTCCGGGCAAGGGCTGGGGCAAGCTCGCCGAGAAGAACGGCGAGGAAGTGATCGACATCCGCAGCCAGATCGGCACCATCTCGGAAGCAACAGGGCTACCGATCGGGGAATTCCGCCGCATCGTCTCGACGGTGCGCAGCGGCGAGCGCGAGGCGAACAAGGCCAAGACCGAGATGGTCGAGGCCAACCTGCGGCTCGTGATCTCGATCGCGAAGAAATACACCAACCGCGGCCTGCAGTTCCTGGACCTGATCCAGGAGGGCAACATCGGCCTGATGAAAGCGGTCGATAAGTTCGAGTACAGGCGCGGCTACAAGTTCTCGACCTACGCAACCTGGTGGATCCGCCAGGCCATCACCCGCTCGATCGCCGATCAGGCCCGCACCATCCGTATTCCGGTGCACATGATCGAGACGATCAACAAGCTGGTCCGCACCAGCCGGCAGATGCTGCACGAGATCGGCCGCGAACCGACCCCGGAGGAGCTGGCCGAGCGGCTGGTGATGCCGCTGGAGAAGGTGCGCAAGGTCCTGAAGATCGCCAAGGAGCCGATTTCCCTCGAAACCCCGATCGGCGACGAGGAGGACAGCCACCTCGGCGACTTCATCGAAGACAAGAACGCGGTCATTCCGCTCGATGCCGCCATTCAGCACAATCTGCGGGACACGACGACGCGCGTTCTGGCGAGCCTGACGCCCCGTGAGGAACGCGTTCTGCGGATGCGCTTCGGCATCGGCATGAACACCGATCACACGCTTGAGGAAGTCGGCCAGCAGTTCTCCGTGACCCGCGAACGCATTCGGCAGATCGAGGCGAAGGCCCTGCGCAAGCTCAAGCACCCCTCCCGCAGCCGCAAACTCCGCAGCTTCCTCGATACCTGATCGCAGCGCGACGGCGTTCCCCGACGCACGCACTCTCAACCCGTTTACGATTGCGGAACCGGCGACGGTCGAAATCGGGAGCAACCTAACCTTGCCCCATCAGCGGGATCGCGTGCGGTTCGGCTGGCGCCGGTCCGCTACAGCCTGTGGCGGCCTGAGCGCTTCTCAAGTCGAGGTTAGGCGGCGACGCGGGTCAGGCGATTGATCAGATAATAGAGGTCGTCGCCCGGCCAGGTGCCGTCCTGATCGAACTGCGTCAACAGGCGCTCGAGCAAACGTGCCGTGAACCGCGCCCGGTCGTTCGGACCGCCATCGTAGTCGGTCTCCCGAACCACCTGAACGGCGGCCCGGAAAGCCGGGAGCCTGCTCTCCGCCAATCCCGCGCGGCGATAGAGCGACGTCAAACCGAGCTTGCCTTCGTCGTAGATCAGGATGCGAGCATTGGCCAGGGGCACGCCGGCCATATGCGCCATGGCCGTCTCGAAAAAGGCGAGATCACCGACGCACAGCGCCCTCAGAACCAGCGAGTCGGTCAGGCGGCCCCGTTCGGCCAAGGCAGAGATCAGGCTCTTCAGGTCGCTGGATTCCCGGCTCTGATCGGCGATTTGCAGCACCGCACGGTCGCGCACCTGCAAGATCAGATCGGACACGCTGTCCGGATCCAGGTGACCACGTTCGGTCAGCACATCGTGCAGCCGCGCCGACATCCGGGCCACCAACTGCTCGGCGATCAAAGGCGGAACGTGATTGCGGCGCGCCAGCTGATCACCGACCGCCGGCTCCTCGGCGAACTCGTTGAGAACCCGTTCCAGGTCCGCCTGCGCAATCTCCGCGCCTTCGTTGCCGACCAAGTGGGCCACGGCCTCGGATTGGCCGGTGTCGATCACCGCTTCGCAAACGGCCGAAGAAACCTGGGCTCGCTGCGCGATGGCAGTGACCCGCGAAGGCGCCGCCTCGCGCACGATACTCAGCAATTCCGCATCGCTCAGAACTTCGGAATGGCGCAGGATCGGTAAGGCAACCGAGTCGACGTCGCGAGCCAAGGTGGTGGCCACTTGCTCCGGCAGATCGGCGGCATGCTTCAGGTGCTCGGCGAGCGCCTCGCGCACGATCAGGGCGGCATCGCGGACCAGGACCTCGAAGATGTCCTGCGCCAAACGGCGCTCGTCGGGGCCAAGCGCGGCATCGGTGTAGTTGTCGGCGATCTTCGCCGCGGTCTTCGCGCGCGTCTCGGGTGCAGGATCCACAAGCAAACGCTGCACATCTTCCTGGGTCAGAAGCTGAGCCTTGCCGGGGCGGCCCCCGTCGAGCGCAACGACATCGTTGGGCATAAGCAGCGATCCTGTACACGGTCTTCGGGGGTGCAAGCCGAGATTCGGACCTGCACCAATTGACCGAGTCTGGACCCAGACGCGTTAAGCAGCCCTTAATTCAAACACGATCGCGTCATCGGGTTGGAGGGCAGCCAACAAGTCCCCAAATCGAGGGAGACGTCGAAAGGTTCAGCTATGCACCTGCTCGCCCTCTTCGCCATCATGCTTCTTCTGCCGACGGCTGCCGCGGCCGACGATCTCGCCGCAGACCGTGCCTATGCGCTTGCAGCCGAAGGCAAGCTGTTGCTCGTCGACGTCCGCCACCCTCAGGAGTGGCAGCAAACCGGCATTGCGGAGGTTGCGCAGACCGTCAGCATTCACGATCCCGCCGGCCTCCCAGCCTTCCTGGCAAAGATACGCGCCCTGGCCAGCGAATCGCCCGACCGGCCCATCGCCTTCATCTGCGCTACGGGAGTTCGCTCGGATTTCGCAACGACCCTTCTGCGCGAGCAGGGCTTCACTCACGTCTTCAACGTGCGCGAAGGAATGCTGGGTTCATCCGCCGGCGACGGTTGGTTGAAACGCTCGCTGCCGCTACGCGCTTGCCAAGCCTGCTGAACGATCTCCGATTTCAGCGGAACTCTATCCTCTGATCCCTGGCGTCACTCTATCAGCGGAGCTACGTTTGATAGCGTAGCGAGACGGCGATTTATAATTTCCGCCCTCTCAATGTAACCATCTCTTATGCTTTCATCGCCTGCAGCCGTGATCTTTGTCTCAAGATCCGTAAGCTGTTGTTGTAGCGCTTCCTTTTGCGCCGCTATCGAGGCGGCGGTCGGAACTGGTGTCTTTGCCTTGTCGGCCAGTGCAACAACAGCAGGCAGAAAACCACAAGCTGCGTGATAGCGCCCGGCATCCCGCACCGCGGCATCGACCGTATAGTCGTTGGCAGAGGCCCTTTGGCCATCTTCCCTGCGCCGACCTTCGATCTCGCTCTGAATGGTCGTACGAGACGTGTTCATCTGGGAAATGATGATCGTAATAAGGTGATTCTGGAGCACCTCGGCATCCAGGATCGCGTCGCTTCCAACGGCTGCCGCACCAATGCCCGCAAGTATTCGACCGGAGGTGTCGCCCCCCAGAATAGCTGCCGCAGTGCTCGTGAACAGAGCGAGAGACGTGAAGCCGACTTTGCGCGTCGCCACACGCGCAAACATCTTGTCCTGAAACGCTGCGCAAGCGACGTCGGAGCGCTCGATCAATACATCCTGCAAACGGTCACGGGCCACCGGATCGTCTATTGCTTGGACATATGCGGTCTCGCCGGTGGCATTGGAGGCGTCGGCTTCGGGAGCCGCAGCCGCGGAAGCGTTGGCTTGGGGAGCCGCAGCTTCGGGAGTAGCAGCTCCGGGACCGCTGAACCTGAATGTATCCAAGTTCAGCGGCTTTTCCTTTGGATCCACCGCATTGATCTCGCTGCGCTCAGTCAACGAAGCAGGGCGCATAAGCCTGTCGGTGTATTCGCAACCGGCTAATAAAATCAGTGATATTACAGAAAACCTAGATACAGCTCGCCTCTGTATTTTCTTCATCATGAGCCCCCCAGCTCGGACAGTTCCGAAGTTAGACAAGTCTCCAGATTGCATCCAATTTTCCGAAAAGAAAATTCGGCAACTAAATAGATGTCGTTGGACTCATCGGCTACATTATTATATCTATACAAATAGATGGCACATCTAAACTTCCGGCGCTTTTCAGCGCTGTAATTTGCATGTTATACGTGTTTTTCTCGAAAATCAACTGATAGTTACAAGGCCGCCAACATTATCGGGTTAAGATAGCGCCGCGAGGTTGGAATCTGCGAAGAATACGCGAGATGTTTTTCACGAAGGAATTGATCAGCAGAATTTCAGGAAAATGGAAACAGGTTTTTCAAAAACAAAAATATCAAGACAACCAGATAGGTCGAATAAATGAAAAGAAAATATTCGAATAACTCTGCGCGCGAGTCGTGAAAACTACCGATTCAAAGCATAATTCACGGCTTGAATCTGGTCGGTGACCGAGACTTCCAACAGGGAGGTGATCTCCAAATCTCGATCCTCGAAAACGTCAGGCGGATTGCGCTGACTCCGCCAGGCCTCGACGGCACGGTCGCGTGCGCGGATCAGTTCCACGATCTGAGGGCGGAACAACCGCATCATGGCCGAGATCCAGCAATTCACCGGCCAGGAGGGTCTGGCGTGATCGATCTCGAAGGAGTCGAGCATCGCAATCACGTCTTCCGCGGCATACCAGGTCTCGCCGGTCACCCAGCGGTTCACCGTGAAGAGCCGGAAGGGCAAGCCTTGGGGGGTCATGGCGATCGCAACCAGATGGCTCAGGCGCTCATCGTGGTCGACCGGCAGATCGCCAGGCGGCACCGGCGCGGGCTTCACGCCTGGCGGCATGCCGCCAGGCCGCAAGAAAGTATGGAAATGTCCGTGCTCGCCGTCGAAACGCTGATCGCCCGGATGCGCATGATAGTAGTACTGAGCGTGGGTTTCGGCATCGTAGACATCGCCAGGCGGGTAGTGGTCCCACTCGTAGAAGGTATCGGCCCCGCGCAGCAACTCGCCAACGACGTTATCGCCCGTCTTCGCCAGCACGCGATAGATTTCGACAATCTCGCTTCCGGCTTCCGCCATCATCTCCAAGGTATCGCCGGACAGCGCCGCCAGCTGTGGGCTGACGGGGCGACAGGTCTCGGGCAATGCGGCAACGGAGGCTAAACGCATGCTTTCAGAGATAGCGCGGTCAAGCGGCATTGACCAGACACGGCCTGTTGATCGTGCCGTGAGGCAGGCCGTCAGCGTTCAAGCGCGCACGACCAGCACGGAGGTTGCGGCATGGCGCACGACCCGGGCCGCGTTCGGGCCGAGCAGGTAGTCCTCCAGTTCCGGGCGATGGGACGCCATCACGATCAAGTCCGCTCCCACGGTCTCCGCACCGCGCAGAATCTCCTGATAGATGGTCCCGTGACCAACGATGTGCTGAACCTGAAGATCGGCCGGTATCCGCTCGGCCGTGAAGGCATGCAAGGCCGCTCGGGCCTGCTCGAGGGCCTTCTGCTCGTAGCCGGAGGGAAAAAAAGATCCGACGATCGACATGCCGAAGTCCGGCACGACGGTGATCACATGCAAACGTGCGCCAAAGGCCTTCGCGTACTCCAGAGCCGTGGACACCGCGTTGCCCTGGGTCTCCGCGTGGCCGAGATCGACGGCCAGCAAGATATCCTTGTACATTCCAGCTCCCTCAGAACGCCGATACGGTCGCGCGGCGGCGCTGCACCAGGACGACCAGCGCAAGCAGCAGCAGCGCCGGGAGATAGAAGATCTCTTTTGGCAGACGCTCGGCTGGAACCAAAACCTCCGTCACGGTGACCGGCACATCTCCGTAGAAGTCGAAGTCCCGCCACTGCGCCTCGTAGGGGGCGCCCGGAAGCGGCTCGTCCAGGGCAATCAACTGCCCCTCCTCCAGCTCCAGCGCCAGGCCCGTCACGGCTTCCAGGCGTGCGGCACCACCGCCGGGCGCTCCCAGATCCAGTGCCAGCGTGAGGCTGCGGATCTGATCGAAGTTCTGGAAGTCCGGCCCTTCCAGCCTGACGCGGACCTCCGATCCCTCCGGCTTGCTCTCGATGGCCTGGAAGACCTGCTCGGCGGGAATCGTCTCGAAGGGGGGCTGCACCTGGTCCAACCAGTAACCGGGCCGGAAGAGCGTAAAGGCGACCAGCAGGAGAACGGCGGACTCCCAAAGGCGAGAGCGCGCAAAGAAGTAGCCCTGAGTCGCCGCGGCGAAGATCAGCATGGCGATCGTCGCCTTGATGAAGATCAGCACAGCGCCGACCAGATCGACGCCGATCAGCAGAAGATCCGTATTGAAGATGAACAGGAAGGGCAGGATGACCGTGCGCAGGCTGTAGAAGAAGGCGGTGAAACCGGTTCTGATCGGATCGCCGCCGGAGACGGCAGCGGCCGCGAAGGAGGCAAGGCCCACCGGCGGCGTCACGTCAGCCATGATACCGTAATAGAAAACGAAGAGATGCACGGCGATCAAAGGCACGATCAGACCATTTGCCGCCCCAAGCTCGACCACCACCGGTGCCATCAGAGAAGAGACCACGATGTAGTTGGCCGTCGTCGGCAGGCCCATGCCGAGGATCAGACTGATCAGAGCCGTGAAGACCAGGATCAGGATCAAACTGCCGCCGGAAATGAACTCGACGAACTCGGCCATCACCTGGCCGATTCCGGTCAGCGTCACGGTGCCGACGATGATGCCGGCCGCCGCGGTCGCCACGGCGATGCCGATCATGTTGCGGGCGCCGGCGATCATGCCGGCAACCAGGTCGTTCACGCCCTCCACCGCCTGCCGGGCCATCTCGGCACCCGCGCCGCGGAAAAACGCCTTCAACGGTCGTTGGGTCAAGAGGATGAAGATCATGAGGGCCGTCGCCCAGAAGGCAGAGAGCCCGGGCGACTTCAGCTCCACCATCAGGAACCAGACCAACACGACGATGGGCAGCAAATAGTACAGGCCGGTCTTCACCACCTCGCCGGCCACCGGCAGCTTCACCACCTCGGCGTTGGGATCGTCCAGCTCGAGATCGGGATCGCGCGCAGCCAACCAGATCAGACTCAGATAGACAGCTCCCAGAATCAGCACCACCGGCAACCAGGCGACCTCACCCACCACCGCCTGAATGGCGCGCAAGCCGTAGTAGGTGACCCCGGCCAGGATAAAGATCGACGAAACGATGATGCCTGTGCGGATCAACTGCGCCTTGAGCGGATGCACCACCGGCTTGGGCAGCGCCTGCATCTGCTGTTTCAAGGCCTCCAGATGCACCAGATAGAGCAGCGCAATATAGCTGATCGCTGCCGGCAGGAAGGCGTGCTTCACCACTTCCGCATAGGAAATCCCGACATATTCGACCATCAGGAAGGCCGCCGCGCCCATCACCGGCGGCATGATCTGGCCGTTGACGGAGGAGCCCACCTCGACCGCCCCGGCGCGCTCCGGCGTGAAGCCGACCCGGCGCATCAGCGGGATCGTGAACGTGCCCGTGGTCACGACGTTGGCGATGGAGGAACCGGAAATCAGGCCGGTCATGGCCGAGGCCAGCACCGCCGCCTTGGCCGGCCCACCGCGCAGGTGGCCGAGCAGAGCGAAAGCGAGCTTGATGAAGTAGTTTCCGGCCCCGCCCTTATCGAGCAAGGAGCCGAACAGCACGAAGAGGAAAACGAAGGAACTGGAGACGCCGAGCGCGACGCCGAACACGCCCTCCGTCGTCAGATACATGTGGCTCATGGCCCGCTCGACCGAAGCGCCCTTCCACTGGATCACCTCGGGAAAGGCCGGCGAGTTGCCAAAGAAGACATAGGCCAAGAAGACCAGGGCCACGATCATCAAAGGTGGCCCGAGACTGCGGCGCGTCGCCTCCAACAGCATCACCAGGCCGATGCCGGCGATCGTCAGATCGTACCAGGTCGACAAACCCGGTCGCTCGGCCAGCGCCGCATAGAAGAGGTAAAGATAGGCGCCGCAGAAGGCCCCTGTCAGCGCCAGCAGCCAGTCGAGCGCCGGCACGCGATCGCGCGCCTTGTCCGATGTGGCGAGGCAGACCAGCAAAAGCGCCAGTGCCGGCCCGAAATAGCGTGGCTGGCTGAATAGTCCGGCAAGCGCGCTGCCCACGGTCGCTTCGCCATCCAGGGCAGCCGCCAGCAACAAGATCAGCAAACAGGATGCCAGTCCGATGATCAGGCCCGTCGCCAGGCGCTGCGCAAGGCCGCCGGACCGCATCCTCCCCGAGGCCGGAAAGGCGGTAAAGGCCAGAAAGAGCGCAAAACCCAAGTGGATCGAACGCGTCTCGGTATCGTTCAGGACGACCGGTAGCCCGAGACCGCCCTGCACCAGGAACGGCAGGGGCGACGCGATCCAAAGCTGAAACAGCGACCAGATAAAGGCGACGGCAGCCAGCAACACGCCGATAGAACCCGGAACGCTGCGCGCGCCGGTATCGGTCGAGGCGACCAGATCCGCCAAATCCTCATCGGACAAGGCCCGATCAACAGGCTGTCCCTGGCTGTTCGACATATTCCCGATCCCCCCGACTCCGACGCCCCTTTGCGGCGTGCCGCTCTCCCTCAAGCCGATACGGCGGATACGCCCCGTTTTCGGGTGTCGGATCGCGCCTGCTATCGAGCGTTACAGCGGATATCAAAAAAGACAAACGCAAAAAATGACAGTCTATAAAAGACCCGCACCAAGATAACGCAAAGAGCTTGGGCAGATGAGAAGACGGCGATTCGCGGGCGAGCAGCACTATCGGCACCCGCCCGCGAAAGCCGCAGGCCCGCGTTACATCATGCCGGCTTCTTTGTAGTAGCGCTCGGCTCCGGGATGCAGGGGCGCCGAGAGGCCATCGGAGATCATCTCCTCCTTCGTCAGATTGGCGAA
Source organism: Rhodovibrionaceae bacterium (assembly GCA_028285215.1). Classification (GTDB taxonomy): domain Bacteria; phylum Pseudomonadota; class Alphaproteobacteria; order Kiloniellales; family DSM-21159; genus Algihabitans. The sequence continues at coordinate 30,223 of JANQPZ010000023.1, forward strand.
GGCCGGATGCAGTGCCTTGAAGTCTTCGAAGTTCTCGAACACGGCCTTGACCAGTTCGTAGACCACTTCATCCGCCACATCGGCGCGCGTGACGAAGGTGGCACCAACGCCGAAGGTCTGGGTGTCGGCATCGCTCCCGCGGTACATGCCGCCGGGAATCGTGGCCGTCCGATAGTAGCTGTGCTGCTCGACCAGCCCGTCGACGGTGGGGCCGGCGACCTCCACCAACATGGATTCGCAAGCGGTCGTCGCCTCCTGAATCGAGCCTGACGGATGGCCGACGGTGTAGATCATGGCGTCGATCTTATTGTCGCAGAGCGCCTGGCTCTGTTCCGCAGCCTTCAGCTCGGAAGCCAAGGCGAAATCGCTCATCTCCCAGCCATAGGCCTGCATGACGACTTCCATCGTACCGCGCTGGCCGGAACCGGGGTTGCCGATGTTGACGCGTTTGCCCTTCAGGTCCTCGAAGGTTTCGATACCGGAGTCGGCCCGCGCCACCACGGTGAAGGGTTCCGGGTGCACCGAAAAGACCGCGCGAAGCTCTTCGAACGGACCCTGCTCCTCGAACCGAGTGGTGCCGTTAAAGGCATGATACTGCCAATCCGACTGAGCGACACCGAACTCCAGCTCACCGGCTCGGATTGTGTTGATGTTGTAAACAGAGCCGCCGGTCGACTCAACGGAGCAGCGGATGCCGTGGTCCTTGCGGTTTCGGTTGACCAGACGGCAGATCGCACCGCCTGTCGGATAGTAGACGCCGGTCACGCCGCCGGTGCCGATCGAGATGAACTGTTGCTCTTGGGCGGCAGCACCGCCGGCCGCAGCGGCCAAGTAGGCGCCAGTGGCCAGCGCGACGGCCGCACCAGTCAGAACGAGTTTGCGCATCGTCCTTCAGCTCCCTGATTGGATAGAATTCGTTTTTGCGGGTTGCCGGTGGGTCTTTGCCTCCCGTCGGGCCCACCCCGTCCCGACTCCGGCCTGCCGTACCGGCAGGGCCGGCGGCACCGCCCAAAGCGGCGCCGGGCATCTCCCTTTGCGTTACGTCACCTCCACCTGCTGGGGGCTGAAGCCGTTAGCCGGCCTTACGCCTTTTCAACCCCGATTGCCTGCATTGAACACCTATTCGGTGCAGTTGACCAGAGCATGATCGGGCTGAACGAAAACCTGAAGACCCGCGCTCAAGATTCGGCACGTAACAGCCGAACCTGCGCCGCCGTCGCCAAAGGGCGGCCCAGCCGCCGGACGCTCTCGGCCAACTGCCCAACCACGGCGGCATTATCGGCCGCCGTACTGCCATCCGGCAGCAGCAAGTTGTTCTCGAAGCCCACGCGGGCGTGCCCGCCGAGGGCCGCAGCCGTCAAGGCGGCGGCGGCCTCCTTCGGTCCGAAGGCACAGACAGACCAGGGGTCGGGCGCCTCAAGCGCAGCCAAGAAAGGCAGCAGATCGGAGGGTTCGGAGCGCTGCCCGGCGGCATAGCGCCCCAACACGAACAGAAGAAACTGAGGCCCGGCCGGCAGGATCCCCCGCTCGCGCAGTGCGCCGAAGCGTCGCAGATCCTCTGCGTCATAGAGAATGAACTGCGCCTGAACACCAGCCTCTGCCACCCAGGCAAAGAAGCGCGCCGCCTCGGCCTCGCTTTCGGCGTCCGGGATCAACTCGCGCAAGGCGAAGCTGGCCGCTTCCGGACGCAGTCGGCGCACGCAGTCCATTTGCGCCGCCGGAGCGTAGCGACCCACAGCCTCCGTGGTGATCTGGACGACGAGATCCTCACCGACAGCCGCCCGAATCGCTTCCGTAGCAGCCAGATAGCGGCCGACGTCGAGCGAATGCTGGCCTTCTGCGTCGCGGACATGCAGATGGATTATAGAGGCGCCGGCCGCGGCACAGGCCTTTGCCGTTTCGGCCAGTTCCTCCGGCTCGATCGGCAGCGCCGGATGATCGGCCTTGGTCTTGCGCGCACCGTTGGGCGCGACGGCCAGAACCAAGGGCTGCCAATCGGCAGGCGCGGAAGCCGGGCCCTCACTCTTCAGCGGACGAACCGACATCACGCTGCCGCAGGGAAGGCGGCGTCGAGGGCCGCAGCAAGCTTCTCCACGAGTTCCTCGATCTGGCCGTCCGAGATAATGAAGGGTGGCGCGAGCAGAACATGATCGCCACGCACGCCGTCGGCCGTGCCGCCATTGGGATAGCACATCAGTCCGCGGGCCATGGCTTCGGCCTTCACCCTCGCGTGCAGCTTGTACTGTGGATCGAACGGCGCCTTGCTCGCACGGTCTTCGACCAACTCCAGTGCCAGGAACAGTCCGCGCCCCCGGATATCCCCGATGTAACGATGGTTGCCGAAGCGCGCCTCCAAGGCGGCGCGCAGTGCCGCGCCTTGCGTCCGCACCCGCTCCAGCAGGCCCTCGCGTTCAATGGCGTGCTGTACGGCCAAGCCGCCGGCACAGGCCGTCGGATGACCGATATAGGTGAAACCGTGCTGGAAACTGCCGGAGCCGCCGGCCAAGGTCTCGACAATCTCCCCTGAAATCAGGCAGGCGCCAATCGGCTGGTATCCGGCGCCCAGTCCCTTCGCGCAGGTCAGCAGATCTGGACTGATGCCGTCTTCGGCACAGGCAAAGAGGTGGCCGGTGCGGCCCATGCCGGACATCACCTCGTCCAGGATCAGCAGAACGCCGTAGCGGTCGCAGATTTCCCGGATCCGCTTCAGGTAGCCGGGCACCGGTGCCAGGGCACCGGCCGTGGCGCCGACCACCGTTTCGGCAACGAAGCCGATCACCGTCTCGGGCCCGAGCCGACGGATCGCCGCCTCCAGCTCGTCGGCAGCGCGCAGCCCGTAGTCTAGGTCCTGCTCCTCCGGCCGCTTCTCCCGGTAGGGGTAGCAGGGTGCAATCTGCGTGCTCGGCATCAAGAGCGGCTCGTAAACGGCACGGCGCCCGGGATTTCCGCCAATCGACAGGGTGGCGAGGGTGTTGCCGTGGTACGATTGCCGACGAGAGATGAAGTTAACGCGCTGCGGCTCGCCCTTCTCCACCCAGTAGCTTCGTGCCAGCTTCAACGCCGTCTCGTTCGCCTCTGAACCGCCGGAGAGGAAATACACCTTCTCCAGCCCTTCGGGCGCGCGAGTCACAAGGTGTTCGGCGAGCGCCTCGGCCGGCTCGTTGGTGAAGAAGCCCGAATGCGTATAGGGCAAGCGGTCCAGCTGCGCCTTGATCGCCTCGACCACGCTCTTGTGGCTGTGCCCCAGGCAGGACACCGCAGCCCCGCCCGAGGCATCCAGATACCGCTGCCCTTTGGCGTCGATCACATAGGGACCGTCACCGGCAACGGCGACCGGATAACTGTGGACAAACTGGCGATGCAGGATATGGCTCATCGGCTCCGGAGCTTACCCGCGCAGCCGCCTGCGGCAAGCGTCAATTGCGAGCCGGCCCCATGCACGTTAGCTTGCTGCGCTGCACTGCAGTTCGCTCTCCCCGCCTCACTCCTCTTCGGCCTCTCGTTTCATCTGGCCAAGACCAACAGCGATACAGGACATGGACCTCAAGGCGCACATCCGTAAGGTTCCGGACTTCCCCAAACCCGGCATTCTCTTCTATGACATCTCCACGCTTCTGATGCATCCCGCCGCCTGGCGGCACACGGTGGAAGCACTGGGCGCCGCGATCCGACCGCACGAACCGGACTTGTTGGTCGGTATCGAATCCAGAGGCTTCCTGACGGCAGCGCCCTTGGCGCTTCACCTGGGGCTCGGCTTCATCATGGTCCGCAAGAAGGGCAAGCTCCCCGGCGCAACGACCAGCTATACCTACGACCTCGAGTACGGCACCGACACGCTTGAGATTCAGGCAGACGCGGTGAAGCCGGGCCAACGCGTGGTCGTTCTCGACGACCTCCTCGCGACGGGAGGCACCATGCGCGCAACGGTCGATCTGCTGCGCAAACAAGACGCGAAGGTCTCCGGCGTCGGCTGCGTCATCGAGCTGAGCTTCTTGGGGGGCAGAAAACTGCTGGACGTTCCCGTCGCGAGCCTTGTGTCCTACGACAGCTGAGCAAGCCCCGTCGCCTTGAGCTTTTGCGGCATCTGCTCGCGAGATCGTCTCAGACAGTGACGTAGAACTCAACGAATCTATTACCTTGGAGCGTATTTAATTTGTCATTAACACGCAACACGGATACTTCGCTTGGAAGTAGCGTCTGCGCCCGGCCTTTTATCGTAGAGTGCTCCGGGTTTAACCTGCGCCTTGGGCAGATGAATGGAGCTCTCTCTAGCCACAGCGTTCACAGCGGTCCTTACTTGCGGTCTCGGGCTGCTGCTTGGCGCCATGGCGCACCGTCTGTGGACTCACCGGAGGTTCGGTGCGACTGAAACGGCAAGGCCTCAGTCCGACTTCGGCGAAGATCTTGCTCGCTTCCGCGACG
>JANQPZ010000045.1 GCA_028285215.1 Rhodovibrionaceae bacterium
AACTGCTGTCCCACGACCGCTTCGAACGCCTGCCGATGCTGGCCCTGCTGCGTGGCGGGACGCTGAACATGTGTGCCGGCGATGCCGGCTTGGCCGGCACGGCCGCGCGGGCTCTGGCCCGCCTTATGCGACAGACCGACGCCGATGTCTTGGCCGCGGCCGCGACCCGGCGGCATGTTATCCGTGTGCAGCGCGACGGAGATCCGAGAGCGGTTTGCGGCATGTTTCTCGGCCTGGGCAGCCTGTACCGCGCCATCCGCTACAGCTACGATGAAGTGCCGGGGCGCCAGAGCATTCCTCGCCTGCATGCGGCGCGCACGCTCGGGTCGCTGATCGGGCGCCACCTTCTGCGCGGCGGGGCTGCGGACCGGATCCTGCGCGGGGAGAGAGTCGGTGTCGCGTTCGACGATGGGCAAGAGACGGAACTCGACCTGCTTCTGGCGATGGTGACCACGCTGGACCGTCTGGTCCTCGGCTTCCGGCCCTATTGGGGGCAGCAGGACGGGGGGCTGCACTGTACGCTGCTGAGATATCCTGCCGACCGACTGGTGCGGCGGGCCTTCCAGATTCTCTATGGCGGCCCCGAGCGCCGCCTTCCAAGCGACAGCTACTGCAGCCGAAATGCCGCCCGCTTGCGAATCGGGCCGGGATTGCCCTTCGTGATGGATGGGGAGTTCTATGAGACGGACCCGTCCGCTTGGGTGACGCTGAGTGCCGCCGGGCCGTTACGTTTCGTGAGGTGCTGATGCCGGCGGAGACAAGGCAGATTGCGCCGATCGTCGAGGCCGAGCTGGCGCAGCCCGTTTCGCCGGCGGTGGTCGCGGCGGCCGAGGAGATCCGGCGCCGCCACGGGGAGTCGGTTCTCGCCTGTCTCTTCTACGGGTCCTGCCTGCGCGATGGCCAGGATCGGGACCGTGTGCTGGATTTCTATGCTCTGGTCGAGAGTTATCGGGCATTCCACGATCGCCGCTTCATGGCCTTTCTCAACGCCGTGGTGCCGCCCAACGTCTACTATCTCGAAATGCCCTACGAGGGACGCGTGGTACGGGCCAAGTATGCCGTCGTCTCCCTGGATGCCCTTGCCCGCGATGCGACTTCGGCTGCGCTCGTCCCGACGATCTGGGCGCGTATGGCGCAGCCTTGCGCCTTGCCCTATGCGCGGGACCGGGAGGTTCGGAGACAGGTCTCGGAGGCCCTGGTCAGCGCCATCCGCACAACGGCTGCGCAGGTTCTCGATCTCCTGCCGCCCGAGTTCTCCGCGCGGGATCTCTGGACTCGCGCCTTCCGGGAGAGTTATCGCACCGAATTCCGGGCCGAGCGGACGGGACGGTCGGAGGTGCTGCACGCCGCGGCGGTGGAGCGCTACGACCGGCTGGCGGCGGCGGCGCTCCCCGCCCGGGCATGGCCGATCTCGTCCGGTTCGGTTTCCTCGGGGCAGGTTTCTTCTGGGCAGGTTTCTTCGGGGGAGGCGCAGTCGGACGATAGCCCCCTGTTCGGTCACCCAGCGGAGGCGCGACGCCGCCGGAAGGCGGAGCGGCGCTGGTACCGGCGCCGCATTGCCGGTCGCTGCCTGCATGTGCTGCGCCTGATCAAGAACGCTTACACCTTCACCGACGGTCTCGACTACGTGCTGTGGAAGATCGAGACGCATTCCGGCATCCGCACCGAGCCGACTCCCTGGCAGCGGCGCCATCCTCTGTTGGCGGCACCGAGGCTGGCCTGGCGCCTCTACCGCAAGGGCGCGTTTCGCTAGATCGGGATCGCCTCGGGCGGACGCGTTCGATAGAGGAATGGGCGATTGCCGGCCGACGTGCCGAAGGGCATTTCGAAGCTGCGCGCAATGGACGCCTTGAAGGCGATCCCTCCACAACGTAGAAGCGATTTGTCGTGCATGCGCCGGGTTGCACTGAAGGGGGCCGATCCGGTGATTGCCGTAAGGGCAGGAATCCTGTTTCTTCATAGGGTTTGAGAGTGCTTCGCATCCTGAACCTGGACTAACAGTGTGTTTCGTGCGCTCACAGGGCTGATCGCTTTTGTCCTGCTGTTGCGGGCGATGATCCCGGTCGGGTTCATGCCCGATCTGGCGGCGGCGCGTGACGGCGTTTTCACTTTCGTCATTTGCAGCGGCAGCGGTTTTTCGACCATTACCCTCGACGCCAATGGCGACCCGGTGGAGTCCGACCCTGGGCACGAGGCCGAAGCGACGGGCCATTGCATCTTCGCGCCGGTCGGCCCGGCCTTGCTCGCAAGCCAGTGGCCGGATCCGGTCGTGCAGCTGCACGGTTCGGCGCCTGTGCTCTGGTCGCCAATTCTGGCGGCCGGTCATCTCCGCCATCGACCGAGCGCGCTGCGGCCTCGGGCACCGCCCTCGCACTCCTGATCCTTCGTTCGCATGCTTGATCGGCCGTTCGCACGGCGCCCCGCGCCTGGGCGAACCGCTCGTGCGGCTCGGCATCTTTGCGCCGAACGAAGGCTTTCGCGTCCGGTCCCAGAGTCTCCGGAGTCCCGGTTTCGCCCCGGCTCCCGAGCCCCTGCCTGTGCCTTCAGTCGTTCAGGAGCCTGTGATGTCTCGACCTCGCCAAACGCGGCGGTACACCCCTCAGTTCGTTCTATACCTCTGTTTCCTCCATCTGGCGGCGGCCGATCCGGCACGCGCCCAGGAAAACGGTCAAACGCGCGACTCGGAGACGCCGCCGCAGGAGACCGTTCCCGTGCTGCCGCCGGTCAATGTAACGGCACCGGCCTTCACCTCGACGCCGGCCGGACCGGTGGACGGATACCGCGCCTTGAGCGCCGTGACCGGAACCCGAACCGACACGCCGCTCGAGCAGATACCCCAGTCCATCCAGGTGATCCCGCGCTCCCTGATCGAGGATCAGCAGGACCAGACGCTTCAGGACGCTCTCGAGAACGTCAGCGGCGTACGCACGCCGGCAGGTCAGGAGACGCTGCTCAGCTCCTTCTTCGTCCGTGGTTTTCCCGCCGATCAGTACATCGACGGTATGCCGGTCTTCGGCGCGACCAACGTCTTCGATACCGGAAGCCTGGTGAACGTGGAGCGGATCGAGGTTCTGAAGGGGCCCTCCGCCACCCTGTACGGGGGCGGGACGGGGGCACCGCTCGGCGGGCTGATCAACGTCGTCCCCCGCACGCCGGAGTTCGAGTCCTCCTATACCGCAGGCCTGCGTGCCGGAAGCTTCCGGACCTTCAATCCCTTCTGGGATTTCAATCAGCCGCTCGTCGAGGACCGCCTGTCCTTCCGGTTCTCGGGAGACTTCGAGCGGGCCGACTCCTTCATCGATTCGGAGGAGAGCGAGCGGGTCCTCTTGGCGCCCAGCTTGCGGCTGATGATCTCCGAGGATACGGAGCTGTCGGTCCGCGGCATCTACGCGAGAAACGAGTATCTCGAGTACTCGGGTCTGCCCGCCGAGGGCGCACTGCGTGGGGACTTTCCGATCGACCGCTTCCGCTTCTCCGGCGCTAGCGACACGCCCGATACGATCGTGCGAAATGCTCTGGTTCAGACCCGCCTCACGCACGATTTCAGCGACGCCCTGACAGGCTCCCTCCAGGCCAGCTATTACGACAGCTATTTCGAGGAGAACAGCAGCTTCCTCTCCGGCGGCCCGATCAACCCGGCAACGCCATCGATCTATGCCGTCTTCACCGGCATCCTCGAGACCGACGTCGAACAGTTCAACACCAACGCCAGTCTCTCGTACGACTTCGACTTCGGGGCCACGTCGAACACTTCGCTGGTCGGCTTCGAATACGACCGCACCGAGAATCCGGCATCGATCAACTTCGAGTTCCTGGGCTTCCTGGACTACGCCGACGACGCCAGCGGTCTGAACTACCGGCCGCCGAGCGGAGCGCCCCAATCCGAGCAAGACAACTCCTACAGAACCTATGCCGCCTACGGACAGCATCAGGTGACGCTGTTCGACCGTGTCCACCTGCTGGGCGGTCTGCGCTGGACGCGGCTGAGGATCGAGGAGAAGGAGCGCGGCCAGAAGAGTAAGGCGACCGAGGTGACACCGCGCGTCGGCGCTGCCGTCGACGTGACCCGGGACATCACCGCCTTCGCGAGCTACGGACGCGGTTTCCGGGGCGTTCAGGCCTTCACTGGCGACGGCCCGCCGGAGCCCGAGGAGTCAGAGCAGATCGAGGTCGGTCTGCGCTTTTCCTTCGATCGGATCGGCTTGAGCGGTTCGATTGCAGGTTATCAGCTCATCCGCGAGAACGTTCCGACCTTCGATCCGTTAGATCCGGGCTTTCAGATCCAGACCGGCGAGCAGCGGTCGCGGGGCGCGGAGTTGGACCTGATCTGGCAGGCCACGCCCGAGCTGACCTTCCTGGCCAACTATGCTTACACCAATGCCAAGGTGACGGAGGATCTTCGGCTTCCGGAGGGGAGCCGCCTGCAGCGCATCCCGCGCCACAGCGGCCGCGTGGCGGCCCGTTACGCGTTCCTGGAGGGGCCGCTGGACGGCCTTGGCTTCGGGCTCGGCGTGACCGCTGCGTCCAAGCGGGAAATCGCGCTCCCCAACAGCTTTACGACCGACGCCTACGTCGTCGCCGATGCGCAGCTTTCCTACGAATTGGGACCGGTCAAGCTCGGGCTCTCTGTCGAGAACCTGACCGACGCAGATCACTTCGAGCCCTACCAGTTTCTCGGCCAGTCCGTCGTGCGCCCCACGCAACCGCGCTCCGTTTTCGCGACGCTTTCCGCGTCTTTTTGAACCTGCCTCACCACTGTCCCGGAGGACGATACCGTCATGACCATCACGCGACGCCTCTTCAACGCCGGCCTGGCCACCTCGGCCGCGGCGCCTTTCGCCTTGCTGGCTGCCGCCGTGGCCCGGGCGGAAAAGGAAGCCGCTCACAGCATGTCGCCGGAGCTCGAAGAGCTTCTCGGCGGCCGCCGAGAAGGGCATCTCGCTCTGCTGCTCTATCCCCAGTTCACCGCCCTGGACGTCTTCGGCCCCCACCACATGTTCATCAATCTCTGGGGAGAGAAGACCCACCTGGTCGCCAAGACGGCCGATCCGGTGCCCACCGACACGGGTGTGCTGATCCAGCCGACCACGACCTTCGCGGACTGTCCCGAGGACCTCCTGGTGATCTGCGTGCCGGGCGGCACGCTGGGAACGCTGGCCGCCATGCAGGACGAGGAAACCCTGGCCTTCCTGCAGGATCGCGCCAGCCGCGCCCGATGGGTGACCAGCGTCTGCACCGGATCGCTGGTTCTGGGAGCCGCAGGCCTTCTGCAGGGCTATCGCGCCACCTCCCACTGGCTGACCCATGACATTCTGCCGGAACTGGGCGCGATCCCCGTCAAGGACCGGGTCGTTACGGACCGCAACCGCATCACCGGCGGCGGCGTGACTGCCGGGATCGACTTCGGGCTATCCATTATCGAGGCCCTGCGCGGTCGGGCCTATGCGGAGATGGTACAGCTCTTCGCCGAGTATGCGCCGGCTCCGCCTTTCGATGCGGGCACGCCGGAAACCGCGCCGCCGGAAGCGACGGCCATACTGACGGAGATGTTCGAGTCCTTCCTGCTGGACACGCGGGCGGTCGCGCAGACGGCTATGACGCGGCTTTAGAGCGCGATCGTCCCAGGCGGAGGTGTTTTCGCCTCCGCCTGGGACGTGAATCGCCCTCTAGACTTATAATGAGAGCGCGATCGTCCCAGGCGATCTCCGGGGCGACTACGCTCTGGCGTTGGAGGTGGCCGAGCGGGTGACCTGTTTCGGCCAGCGCCGCTTCGAGCAGAGCCAGTGGCCGGGCTGTTCCGTGATCCAGGTCTCGTAGTGGGCCATGATGCTGGCGGTCAGCAGGCGGGCGGCCTCGCGGTCGTTGCCGCTCGTGCGATCGACGTGGATCGGTTTCTGGAGATGCACGCGAAAGCGGGTGCCGTCGTAGCGGACGACACGGACCGGCACCACCGGCACCTCGGTGCGCAGCGCCAGTCGCGCCGGCACCAACGAGGTCATGGCGTCGAATCCGAAGAAGCGGATCGGCTCGCCTTCGTCGGCACGCGTGTCGATCAGCATGCCGACGCTGCGTCCCTTCGATAAGGCGGTCAGGCTCCCGCGCACCGCACTGCGCTTCTCGATCAGGCCGCATCCCAGGCCTTGACGCATCTTCAGCATCCGCCGGGCGATGTAGGGGTTCTGCTGGGGGCTATAGACCACGCTCAAGGGCACGCCGAGGCGGTGTGCGATCGTTCCCGCGGCCAACTCCCAGTTACCGACGTGGGCGGTGACGCACATAATCGGTTTTCCAGCCGCGATCAAAGCCTCGACCTCGCTGTCGACCAGCATATCGGTTCCTTGCTCGGCAGGACGCGTCGAAAGCTTTCGCATATGAGGATACTCGGCCAGCACCCGACCTGTGGTTGCCCAGGTCTGCCGCGCGAGGGTAACGATCTCAGCCTTGCTCTTGTCCGGAAAGGCGATGCTCAGGTTGCGCACTGAATGCCCGAACTTCGGCAAGCGCGGAGCGCAGAACCAGATGAGACGATGGCCGATGGCGGAGGCAACACGCACCGGCAGCACCGCACTGAGCCCCCAGAAGACCGAAAGCAAAGCGTACTCGGCGCCCCAGATGACTTTTCTGGTCAGAGGGGAACGCTGGGCCAGGCTGCCCAGGGGAGCTGTCAGGTAACTGCGTGCCACTGTCTTTCACCGGATGATGATCGACCTGCGGCCGACCGCGTAACTCTGGACGGAACCGCAACCCCGGCCGACCACTCCATAAATGCGCAAGACGCGCGATAGTTTAGGTATAGTTATCCCTAGGCAAACTGTTTGACCAGCAGATGCGTTTTTTCGGGCAAAAAGATGGTGGTGCCGCGGTTTGGCGGTCGGGGCGCCAGTCGCTGCGAAGCCCTGCCGGCGCCTTCGAGGCGACTAACCGCTCGCGCCGCTCGACGCTCGGGCCGGCAAGCGCCGCCCGGAATCGCGAAAGAAAAGGATGCTGCCGACCAGACTGGCGAAGGCGATGGCCGGCCCCCAGGCGGCCAGCCAGGGCGGAAGCACGCCGAGCTCTCCCATGGCCAGGGTCGCGCGCGCAAAGACCAGGTATCCGAAACTGATCACGACGGCTGCGACGAAGATGCGGGCGATGCTGCGTCGCGCCTGCAGGTACTGGCCGAGCGAGACGACCAGCGCGATCATCATCAGCGGGACCAGCGCCGCCGCCAGCCGCTGATGAAACCAGGTTTCGTAGAGCTCCGCGCGGCGCTGTCCGAAGGCCTGACTGGAGATCAGGGTTCGCATCTCCGACAGCGTCAGCTCCTGCGGCTCCACGGACAGCTGCGCCAGCTGGTCCAGATCGAGCCGTCCGCTCCAGGAGACTTGCGGCAGGAACCTGTTCTGCTGACTCTCCGTATCGTAGTGCCAGACTTGGCGCAGCAGCAGGCCGTCGGGTGTGGGTACCGCAGACTCGGCGCTCAGCTGTTCGATCAGAATGCCGCCATCGTCTCGACGGAAGATCACCAAGCCGCGCAAGTCGGTCGACCTCGCCGACTCGGCCGGTATGCGGAGAAGATCACCGCCGCTGCGCAGCCACACGTTGCCGGTTTCGTCGCCGATCCCGCTGCGCTGGAAGCGTTCCATGCCCATCTCCCGAACCTGCTCCATCGCCGGCGGAACGCCCCAATTGTCGATGGCGAACTGGAAGCCGACCAGAAGCAGGGAAATCGGCAGCAGGCTGAGAATCAAGCGCGCCGGCGAGATCCCGCTGCTCCAGATCACTTCAAGTTCGTGATGGCGGGCCAGCTCGCCCAGGGTCAGGATGGCAGCGATCAGCGTTGCGATCGGCAGAAGTTGCGAGGTGAAGTCGGGCAGTCGCAGGACCGCATAGCGCAGCAGCGCCGGGAAGGACCCGTCGGAAGCATTCAGCACGTTGTCGCCGCGCTCCAGCAGCTCGAAGCTCAGCAGGACGGCAACCATCCCGAACAGAACCAGCAGGAACCTGGCGGCGAACAGGCGGGTGACGTAGCGGCCTAGGACGCGCATCGTCTGGCTTCTTCCTCGGCCGCAGGCCTAGGGAACGCTGCGTCGAGCGCGGGTGCGCGCCGCGTGGATGCGGTGAGCGCATTGGCCAGCGATCCGCGACGGGCGATGGCCGTGAAGGCAGTCACGCTGGTTGCGAGAAAGAGGAGGAACGGCAGCCAGAGGCCTGCGAAGGCCCCGATCTCTTCGGACTCCACCAAGTTTTTGCCAAAGTTCAGCGCCTCGTGATAGCTGATCAGGACGACCACGCCGATTGCGACGCCGAGCAGGTTCCCCCGGCTGCGGTTGCCCGTACTGAGCGCCAGTGGAACCGCGAGAAACGGCAGAGCCAGGACCGACAGAACGCGCACCATCCGGCTGTGGAACTCGGCCACGATGTCCGCCGCTCCGACGTCTTGCGTCGGCGACCCCTGAAGCTGCCAGAGCTCGGTCAGTGTCATTTCGCGCTCGTGGCCGCCCCGCAAGCGAAAACCGGCCACGGACTCGTCGCCGATGCCTGTGCGCAGACTGTCGAATCTCAGGGCGCCGCGCTCGTCCAGCCGGTCCGGCTCGGACGCGATCCCGGTCTCCCCATTGCCGCGCAGGAGGATGCCGTCCTGCAGGACCACGGTCGGCGGCTGCCCGCCGGCACCGGGCGCCAGAAATCCGGTCTCCGCGGTGATGGCGGTCCAGGTGCCGTCCTCGTTCTCGCTGTAGAGGAAGACTTGGCGAAAGTGCCGGCGGTCTTCCGAGATCTCCTCGGCCAGAAAGGTCCTGCCGTTGATGCTGGCGAAGGTTCCCGGCTTCAGGAGCGCCTGGATGGCCGCCGTGCCGGCTGCATGCACCATTGACTGATAGGCGTAGCGGCTATGCGGCTGGAGGTAGCCGAGCGTCACCGCCGACACCGCGACGACGAAGAGAGCGACCGCCAGAGTGGGTTGCAGCAACCTCTGCAGACTGACGCCGGCGCCGAGCAGGGCGTCCATTTCGCTGTCGCGATGCAGTCGGCGAAAACCGAGCAGCACGCCCAGGAAGAAGCCGATCGGTAGAGCGAGCCCGATGTAGTGCGGCACCAGATAGGTCAGCATCTGAACGAGAACGCGCAGAGGCCCTTCGGTCCCGAGCGCCAGGTCCAGCAGGCGCAGCAGCCGTTCCACCAGCAGAATCAGCAGCGCCAGCAGCAGCGTCACCGCGAAGGGGCGTAAGGTCTCGCTCAGAATGTAGCGGTCCAAGGTCTTCATATGACTTCCAGTACCGGCGCCAGGGACCTAGGGACTCGGTCCAGGCGTCGAAAAACCTATACCCCTTAGAGCAGGATCGCTTCCGGCGGAAGCGAAGCGCTTTGGCCCGAGGCAAGCGCGCTCTGGAGTTCCGTAAGACCTTGCCGCCGTTCGTTGCGTCAAATGCCCTGCCGGCTCCGATATGGGGAGCCGGATGACTGACGGAAGCGGGCTGCCGGGTGAGGCCCGGTAGATGACACCGGAAACAAACGCCGCGATCACCCGGCGTTCGGCCGGTTCCATCGCCACTCTGCTCGCTCGCGCCGCGGCAACCTGCATCAGCAGCGCCGCTCTGTCGACAGTCGTTCGACAGCTATCCGGCGTTTCGGACGCGAATGGTCTCCAAGGTCTCCTCCGACTCGTACCCTGCTGCCTCCGCGTCGCAGGCGCGTCCGCGCAGCTCGATTCGCCAGCCGTCCTCGTCGCGCGCGATGCCGTAGAGCTGGTAAAGCGCCCCGGGGCGGCCGTGACTCGGGATCGACGAGGCCGAGGGAACGCCGCAGACCGGAACGCCGCCGCGAGGTCCGGGGATCTCCGATCGATTGCGGCGGTGGTCGTGTCCATGCAGCACCAGCTCGGCGCCGGTGCGCGCGATCACGCGGCGCAATGCGGCCGCGTCGACCAGCCGCTTGCGGCGTGCGGTCATGCCTTCGACGGGGGGATGATGTAGCAGGAGGCAGCGAAAGAGGCCTGCTCGGCCGAGCCGACTCAGCTCTCGTTCCAGGAGCGCGATCTGCTCGGCTCCCAAGGCGCCGGTGGCCAGCGCGGGAAGGGTGGGCACGGCGGTCGACAGGCCGATCAAGGCCACCTCGCCACGTTGGCGTACGAAGGGAAAGCGGCGGCCTTCGGAAGCGCTCGCGGTCGGGTCCTCGGCGCCGTCGGACGGCGTATCGGGTGTCATGTAGCCGGCGAAGTGTGCCAGCGACCTCTCCCAGGCGACAGCGACGCTGGCGTCGTGGTTGCCGGGGATGACGGTGACCGCATCGGGCGGTCCCAGCTCCTGCAGCCAGCCGGCTGCCTGTTCGAACTCGGCGGGCAGGGCGATGTTGGTGAGATCGCCCGTGACGACCGTGTGATCCGGTGTCTGCGCCCGGAGGTCGCGCGTCAGGGCGTCCAGCACCTCGCGCTTGTGGACGTGCCGCCGGCGCCGCATCCAGGAGAGGTAGCCGAGCAGGCGCTTGTTCGCCAGGTCGCGCCAGCGCACGGGCGGCAGCGGCGCGATATGCGGATCGGACAGATGGGCGAGGGTGAACATCGTCTATACGCCGACGCCGGCGCGCTGGCGCAGAATGTGCTCCACCAAGGTCAGGTCGGCGGTTTTGTCGACGTCGATCGCCGCTTCGGCCACGGGCAGGACCACGGCCGCGCAGGACACGCCGGTCAGCTTCGAGAGATGCTCCGCGGCGTCGTCCAGGCTGAGCCGTCCGAGAAGATAGCGGCCCAGCATCAGCGGCCCGAGAGCCCAGGCCATGCGCCAGGGCCGCTTGCGCTCCTGTTCGATCCGCCCCCAGAAGTCGATCAGGCGCCGGCCTGCCGGATCGAGCAGGGCGTAAAGGTTGCAGCCGCTGTAGCTGCCCCCGCGCAGCCTGAGATAGGTGCGCTTGGAGTCGGGGTAGGCGGCTTGGATCGTGCTGGCGCTGGCCACCGCGGTCACGACCTGCTTGCCGCTTCCGGCCGCCAGCCCGCAGAAGCTGTCGATCAGCGCTGGAGTCAGCAAGGCGTGATCGGCGGTGGTGATCAGGTAGGGCGGAGATGGCGGCATCGCCTCCAGCCCTTTCAGGACGCTCTGGCTCGGGGTATCGGCGGTGGCCACGGCTTGGGGCAGCGGGTGGCCGTTGCGTGTCGCGTGGGCGGCGATGGCGTCCAGCACCGCCGGCGTCTCGACGGAGACGAAGACCTTATCGACGCACGGACTCGCGTTGAGGGCATCGACGACGCGGCCCAGCATGGGCACGCCGCCGGTCGGCACCAGACAGCGATGGCTGACGCCCGCCGCCTCGGCCAGCGCGTCGGGGCCGGGTCTCTGGCCGGCGAGGACCAGGGCCGTGAAGCGCCCTTCGGGTGCGGTCTGCGCGCTGCCAGTCATCGCAGCGGTTTCTCGTAGAAGCGGTAGGTCTTGTAGGGCTGCCCGCCCCAGGCCTCGACGATACGGCGGGCGGGCAGGTTGTCCTCGAGCACCCAGGACAGCTCCGCCCAGATCAAGCCGCGCCGCCGGTGGTGGGCCCGTACGCGGTCGATTACGCCAAGCGCCAGGGCCGTGCCCCGCGTCGTGCCGTGAAACTCCCGCTTGACCCCCATGATCGCCATGCGCCCGCTCTTCAGCCCGCGAACCTTGAGACGCCAGAGCAGCTTAAGCCACCCGAAGGGCAGCAGCCGGCCGCGGAGCCCCGTAATCGCCTCGTTCATATTGGGCAGCAGGACGCAGACCGCCACCGGCTCGCCGTCGACCAGGCCGAAGCAGATCGAGTCGGCGGCCAGCAGGGGCTTCAGGTTCTTCTCGAGATACTTCATGTCCGCGTCGGTCATCGGGGCGAACCCCCAGTTGCCGGACCAGGCGTCGTTGAAGATCTCCTGGATGTAGCCGAGCTCGCGCGGAATCTGCGACAGGTCGACGTCGCGGAACTCCAGCTTCTTGGTGCGCTGGGCCTTGTCCAGAAAGTCGCGGGCGGCCGGCGGTTCGGCCGCCGCGACGTCGTAGTGGTAGGCGATGATGTCCTTGGCCTTCCGGTAGCCCTGCTCCTCCAGGCGGTGAGCGTAGTAGGGCGGCGCATAGTTCATCATGACGCAGGCCGGCGAGTCGAAGCCCTCGACCAGCAGACCGCACTCGTCGTTGATCGAGAGGCTGAACGGCCCTCTGACCTGTGTCATGCCGCGCTGGCGAAGCCAGTCTTCTGCCGTGGTGCAGAGCAGGCGAAACACCTCCGGATCGTCTTCGGCTTCCAGGCAGCCGAAATGTCCGATGGCCTCGCCGCTCCCCTCCGATTGCCCGCCGTCCAGTTGCCTGCGGTCGATCTGCGCCGTGATACGGCCAACCAGGCGCCCGCCGCGCGAAGCCGTCCAGTAGGCGACCTCGGCCTCTGCGAAGTAGGGATTGTGGCGCGGGTCGAAGTGCCGAAGGCGCTCGAAACGCAGAGGCGCGATCCAGTTGGGGTCTTCGGCGTAGAGGACTTCGGGAACCTCGAAGAATCGGCGAAGATCGCGACGGCTCCGACCTTGTTCGACCGACAACGCGGTTGAGGACCTGTCCATGGCTACGTTGGTGTTGAACGTCGGCTAGAGCGGCACCGGCAACCTATTCACCGGGCACGGGGTAGGTCGGATCGGGGCAGGTCGGATCGGCGCGGCGCGGTCCTTCCGAGAGCTGCTCGACCCAAGGATAGCGTTCGGTCTGCGCCATCGTGTAGCCGAGATTGAAGACGGTCGGGCTGCGGCCGATCTGCTTGGCGTGGGCGTAGTAGGTGCCGAAGGCGCGGTCCCAGACGAAGCTGGTAATCCCGAAGTTGCCCTTCTCGTTGTGGAAGTGATGGGCGATGTGGCTTTTCTTGATCCGCTGCAGCCAGGCCGACTTTGGCTTGAAGGGCAAATGCTGGACGCAGTGGCAGAACTCGTAGAAGGCGAAGACCAGCAGGCCGGCGGCACAGGCCGCGGCCGCGGAGCCCGGACCGCCGATGGCCCAGCCGAGCGGCAGGGTGATAAGTGCGATCGGCGGAAGCGTTGTATGAAGAGCGCCGAATAGTACGCTCAAATCATTGGGGTTTTGATGATGGTCGAAGTGGATCCGCTTCCACAGCTTCGCCGTCAGCGGCGACTTGTAGAGGAACTGCGCATGCAGCACGAAGCGATGCAGCAGATATTCGACCAGGGGGTAGAGCAGGATCACCACCGCAGCGGACAGCAGCGGCGCCAGCGGGCCATCGGAGAGCGCGACGGACAGGGCGATCGCGGCTGCAGCCAGCGCCAGATACACGAGGATGGCGTAGTAGGTGAAGTAAGCCTTGACCAGATCGCCAAGACTCATCTTGTCGAGAAAGTACTTACGACCCGCCCAGACCCCGAAATTGACCACAGAGATCCCTCTCAATGTTTTCGCGACGCGATATCGCGACCGCGTGTCAAAGTAATCGGCCGACTGGACAGCGGCAAGGGCAGGCACCGACGGCCATTGCGGCCGGTCCCGCGCGGTCTCAGGCGGCCAGCGGCGGTGTGCGCTCCAGGACTTCGAAGGCGTCGTGACGGACGAAGTTCTGCCGCATCTCGTCGCGCACCAGATCCTCGCTGACCAGCCCCTGATCCAAACACTCCCGCAGAAGGCCGAAGAAGAGCTGCTCTTGATTCTGGTCGGGGTGCCGGCGATAGCGGCCCAGCATCCCGTGCTGGCCGAACAGATGGCGACGCGCCCGCATGATCCAACCCAGCGGCGGGAAGAGGCGATGCCGCTCGGCCGGCGTGAAGTCGACCGGCAACCCGGTCTTCCAGGGCTGGGTCAGACGGCGCGTGTTGTGCAGCAGGCGCGTCTCCGGCCCCAAGTGGTCGAAGTCGTTCCAGCGATCCTCAAGTATGCCGATGTTGTCCTGCGGTTCCAGCTTCAGGCTGATCCACTGCATGTAGTCGCGCTTGAACTCGAACATTTCGCCGAACTGCTCGGCGCAGCGCCAGTGGGTCAGCTTGGCACAGTCGAGCAGCATGACGCTCGAGGCCCAGAAGCGGAACAGGCGTTTCACGCCGGAGCGGTAGCGGCAGAGGATCGCCTTGCCCTGCATGTCCCGCGACAGCAGCTCCCAGATATCCCCCACGGCGAAGATGTCCGGGTCGATCACCACCGCACGGCCCCGATAGCCCATCAGCTCGGGCGGCATAAAGCGGAGCGGAGTGAAGGACTGCAGATCGTCGTTGCGCCACACCCGTTTGACGCCGTCCCGAAGAAAGGTCTTGCCTTCGTAAGAGCGCAGGAAAGGGTGGTCGTCGGTATGGATCAGGCGGACGTCGAACTTGTCCGCATTGGGCGAATTGCGCTTGAGGGCGTGCTTTGCCACCAACGCCCCCAGCATCTGGCGCTCGTTGGTGTGGATGAAGACACAGTGTTCCACGCTCAACCTCTTTGTTTGACGCGCTTACCTATCTGGCGTTCGGCCCGTTCGACCCGGAGGCGGCGGTTGCCGGCGCGACGACCTCGGCCGGCCCGCCGTAGCCGAACTGCGGATCGAGTGTCTCGGCGATCAGGGCGTCGATCTGCGCGAGTTCCTCGGGGCTGAAATCGTCGCGGTAGCCGTCCACCTTGGCCCGGCGCACCTTGTAGGAATTGGGATCGCTGCGGTCGCCGGGCACCATCCGCCCGCCGCTGAGCCAGAAGACCCGTTTGCTCTCGAGCTTCTTCATATTGTCGAAGCGTGCGAATTCTACAACCTCGCTCAGCTCCGCTGCGCTGGCGGGCGTCCCCATGAAGTCCAGAATGCCCCCCAGCGTCTCTTCCGGGCGCGCCCGCATATCTTCGTAGCGGACCACCAGCAGCGAGGAGAGGGCCGGCATCGCCTTGGCCCAGGCGTTCATGAAGTCGATGATCTTCGGCAAGCCGCTGGACTCCCGCATGACGAAGTCGAACAGCGAGATTTCGGCGCCATGGGCGGGATAGTCGTTCAGCGCCTTCTTCGCCGGCCGCATCCGGTGTTTCCACTGAAAGTACTGGGATACGGCTACATCGGCGGGATGGCGTACCAGCAGCACGACCTTGCTGTGGGCGTAGTCGGACTTGTCGTTGCCTTTCCCCGTGTAGTCCTTCAGGTAGTTGTCGTGGGTAAAGAGGATCTTCGGGATCGCCGCGTTCTTGCGATGCAGGTTCTCGAAGCCCATCAGCTGCCCCTCCGGCAAGCCGTGCTTTACCTGGAAGAAGTGGGATAGCATCACCCGCAGCCAGGTCCTGCCGCTCTTGCCGAAAGACACCACGACGCAGTCGGCGCGGCGCAGGCGCCGCAGGTCCTCGCGACCGCGCAGCCAACGCTCTAGACGGAGTTTTCGGGGTTTGGGCAGAAAGAACAGCAGGGCGACGATCAGTGCCCGCAGGATCCGCCCCAAAGCGTCACGCATGACTGAAAGGTCCACGTTTGCGGCAGTTTTTATCGGAAGTGCGCTCCTCCTAGCAGCGATCCAGGGAAAGCGCAATGCGCGCTTCCGTCCGGCGCCGCGCGATCGCTTCCGGTCTTCCCGGACTCGCTTCGAGGCTTCATGGTGACCCTGCCGGATCGATCGTGAGGAGAGACAGGTGACGGAGATGCCGGCAGGACGGCACCACGAACTGCACAGCGGGGCGGCTGCGCCCCGAATCTGGCTGATGACCGGCTATCGCGCCGGCGACAATTCGCAGGTTCTCGCGCTGGCCGAAGGGCTTCAGGCGCGACTCGGCTGGCCGTTCGAGATCAAGCGCTTCCGCTATCGCCGGACCGAGCTGGCCAGCAACCTGCTGCTCGGCCCCAACCTCGTCGGCTTGATCAAGGAAGGCTCGAGCCACTTGGCGCCGCCCTGGCCGGACCTGATCCTGACCGCCGGGCGCCGCAACGAACCCATCTGCCGCTGGATCCAGAGTCAGGCCGCGGGTCAGCGGGTGCGCCTGGTCCATGTCGGGCGGACCTGGGCCGCGATCGAACGCTTCGACCTGATCGTGACGACGCCGCAGTACCGGCTGCCGCAGCGGCCGAACATCCTGCACAACGAAACGCCCCTGCACCGGATCCAGGACGACCGTCTGGCGGCGGAGGCCGCGGCCTGGGGGCCGCGCTTCGCCCACCTGCCGGCGCCGCGTATTGCCGTGATCATGGGCGGAAACAGCGGGCCCTACACCTTCGACCCCGCGGCCGGAACCCGCCTTGCGCAACAGGCCAGCGCCTTTGCCAAGGCACGCGGCGGGTCGCTGCTGGTGACCACCAGCGCCCGCACGCCGCCGGACGCCCTGGCCGCCTTCGAGCAGGCCTTGGATGCACCGGCCCACCTCTACCGCTGGACCGTCGACGCCCAGGAGAACCCCTACTTCGCCTACATGGCCCTGGCCGACGAACTGATCGTCACCGGCGACAGCATGTCGATGCTGGCGGAGGCCTGCGCCACGCGCAAGCCGGTGCACATCTTCGACCTGGGCGAAGGCAAGTACGCCATGCGCACGGACCGGCGCGAGGCCGTGGCCCAGCGGCCGCGGCTTAAGGGGGCGCGAAAGGGGTGGCAGCGCGACTACCTGCGCGCCTTCATCTTCCGCATGGCGATGAAGATCCCCCCGAAGCGGATGACCCGCGACATCCGCATCGTGCACCGCAAGCTGATCGACACCGGTCGCGCTGTCTGGTTGGGCGATCCCTTCCCGGCGCAGACGCCGCCGCCGCTCGACAGTGTGGAGCGGGCCGTCGCTGCCGTTGCCGCCCTGTTCGACGGCGAGGCGGCGCAGAACCCTGCTGCGGCCGGAGAGGCGGTGGGGCGAAAGCTGGGCTGAAGCGATCCCGTTCTGAGCTGCTGCCTTGCCGTCGATCTCAGCGTTTGCGCGCCAGAACCATCGCCGCCTTCTCGAAGTGCTTTTGCGGCATGTCTTCCGTGACGATCTCCGGCGCGAGGCCGTAACGCGGCAGCTCTTCGATCTTGCCCCGGAAGTAGTCGCGCCAGGAGATGTAGGCCCTGGACCAGAAACCGCTGTTGCTCTCGTAAAAGGGCTCGATCATGCAGGCGGCGTCCGAGGTGACGCGCGCAAGCTCCGAGAGCGCCTTGTGACGGAGGCTCTCCATCTGCTCCAGCGCCAGCACCGTGCAGACGAAATCGAACGCAGCGTCTTCGAAGGGGAGGTTGCTGGCGTCGCCTTGGTGGATCTGGACGCGGCGAAAGGCGGTCGTATCGCGAATGCTCTCGGGGCCGCCCGGCGCGAAACCTTGGATGGCATCGGGGAGAGTCTCGAACTCCTGGAAGCTCTTGGCGAAGGCGCAGCCGCCCTCCGTCAGTTCTACGCCGCTGAACTCCGTCTCCGGGTACTGGCTGGCCAGGACGAAGAGGTTCATGCCCGTGCCGCAGCCAATCTCGAGCACCCGCTTGGGCTTGGTCAGGGCAATCGCCTGGCTGAGCAGTGTGAGACGCATGCGGGCGCCGCCCAAGGCGCTGGCGAAGAAGCGATGCTCGTGCCAGATCCAGGGCACCGCCTTCTGTAGGTGGCCCTTGGTGGTGTCGTAGTTCTCGAGAGTCCGGCCCGCCCACTTGGAGTCGTACTCGCCATGAATCGCAGCGCTGTCGCGCCCGCCGTACTGGCGTCGCGTGCCGAACAGAAGAGGCCGCCAGGCGCGCTTGATCAAGAGCTTGCGCCGCCTGGTTATCTCCCTGTTCCACTCGTCGTCGTTGCCATCGAAGCTTCCATGGACGAAGGGCTGCATGGCGTTCAGGAGCTGCGATTGACTGAGACCGAGGCCACTGTCCTCAAGTTTGGATAGCTGCATTTCTCGCTTTTGTTTCCTTCTTCATCCGTGCCGCCCGCGGACTGAGATGCAAGAGACTTTACACACGTGCTGAGTCGGTGCGGTGAAGCGCTGTAATCTGTGGGAGTGGCAGGAATACGCGACCGTACTTGCGGACTGCCTCATCGTTGACCTGTGAGATATCAAGTCAACTTATCGCATTTATGTCATAAGCCATTGTAATTTTTGGACATTGGCTTTTGAGTTGTTGTAAGACTCCGACCGCTACGCCAACCCTTAGCCGTGTCGGAGCGCGAAGGTACGCAGCAGGCTGCGTGTTTGGCAAGTGTTCACGGGGGCTCTGAGTGGATCGTGTCGACCTGCTTTTTTTCGCAAGCACCCATCGAGATGATTGGTTCGGTTGTTACAGCGACTGTGTTGGCGAAAGTGTTTGAGGAGACTGGAGTTCGCCGACCGGACCTGCGCAATGCCGAACGACGGTCGTGTCGAGTCGCGACCCGGCGATTCGCCGAAAGAAGCGGTCCCATAGGCCGCCCTCGGCACATGGCGATGCCGTCTTTCTAGGAGCTCTCTTTGAAGCAGGCACTACAGAAGCTGCGCCGCTGGCGGCGGCATAACACGGCTGTCAGAGAGGCGGATGCCGTTGTGGTTTCCTACCCCAAGTGCGGCAGGACCTGGTTGCTCGTGCTTCTCTCGAACTACATGGCCGCCACTTATGATCTTCCGAAAGGCCAGCTTCTGAAGTTCGATAACTTCAAGAAGCAGAATTCCGACGCTCCCTCGGTTTTCTTCACGCATGAGCGTCGCCGTTTTACCTATCTCTCTTCCCATTTGTGCCGACCGGATCGACTGCCTTCCGAGAAGTCGATGTTTCGGAACAAGCGCCTGATTTTTCTGACCCGCGACCCGCTCGATGCGATCGTCTCCTTGTACTTCCATCGGCGATACCGGGATTGCGACTATCACGGGACGCTGCAAGCGTTCGTGGACGAGCCCGCCGGGGGACTCGATACGCTCCTGAGTTACTATCTCGATTGGGCGAAGATCCTCCCCGGCATGAACTCCGCCCTGCAGGTGCGGTACGAGGACCTGCACCAGGAGCCGATTGCGACGTTCGGCGAGATCGTACGCTTCTTGCAGCTGCCCTTCGACGGGGCCGCGGTCGAGAGCGCCGTGGAAGAGTCTTCCTTCGAGAAGATGAGGTCGGCGGAGCGCAGTGCGGCCTTCGACGCCAAGCGATTGCGGACTCCCGATGCGAATGAACCGAACGCCTACAAGGTCCGTTCAGGCAAGGTCGGCGGTCATGAGGATCATCTTTCGGCTGCCGAGATAAGCCGACTGAACGAGCGCGTGCGCGAGACGCTCGGCGGGCTCTTCGGCTATGGAGAGACGGGGCAGGAACAGTCCAGCACTTCGGCGCTACGCGAGGCCTCCTCGGCCCGCCGCCGCGCTTAGAGCAGATCGGCCGTTATGCAGACGCGCCCGGAACCAGGCGGTTGAGCACGTTTTTCAACAGCGAAGGCTGCTGGGGCGTGCGCGTGAAGTAGAGTTCCTGCTTGCCCGCGTAGCACTCGCCAAGGAAGTTGATGTAGCGTCGCGTGAGTTGCGTCACCGAGCGCGGCGAGACCCCGTGTATGCTGTAGGGAGAATTCAGCCAGGTCACCAGGCGGTTGGCCTTATACTCTACTGTCTTGACCTTCTCGATGTACTTGGCATCGATCGTATTGCGGCCGCGGTGTTTGGGAAAGCGCCCTTTCAGACGATAGAATTCCAGATCTCCGCCATCGGCGTGATCGTCCGCATGGCGGAAGTACAGCAGAGCGGCGAACAGTTTGGCCGGGTTGTCGAGGTGCGGTTCGCGCACCGACGAGACCTGCGTGACCGGGCTGTTCACGCCGAACTGGCAGTCCATCATGAGGTCCGCTTCCCGGTTGTCCGGATTCTTGGTTTGGCCCGGATGCCGCAGTCCGATGGTGAAGTCCTCCAGCGGCTTGCCGAAGTTCTCGGCAAGATCGGGGTGGGCGCGGGGAATCCAGTCCGCCCAAAACCGCTTCACCTCCTCGAAGAAGGCCGGCGAGGCGTGGTAGGCGAAGAAGTCCCGCCAGACTTCGGGCATGTCCGCGTTGTCGCAGACGGCGCGCGCGGACATCAGGTAGAGGCTGTTGTTCTCGATGGTCTTGCCGTTCGCGACGAGCTCCAGCGAGGGGTAGCTCGCTTCAAGCTCCGCGAAGTAGTCGGGCGGAAGGGCTTCGTCGATAACGATATGCGGATAGGGCTCGGCGACGATCTGCGAAGCCTGGGCGCGACTGAGGATGCTGACGGCCATGGGAAAGCTCTAAACTTCGATCTTGGGGCGGGGGGCGATGGCGTCGGACGGGCGGCCTGACTGCACCTCAGGGTGCGGTGGCCGCTGCCTTGGGCGCCGAATAGTCGGTACGCAACTGGGAATCATCGATAGCTTCCGCGTAGAGGCCCTGGATCGGCAGTTCAAAAGCCTCTTCACTCTGCTTGCGCAAGAGCGCGAACACCAGAAGGTTTTTGTCCGCTTCTTGAAGCCGGGAGATGCTCTCGTTGAAGCGCTCGCCCGGCTTGGGCTCGCGGCCGATGCGTTTGAGCCGCTTCTTGAAGCCTTGCCAGCCGGTCTGCCGGGTGTTCTTGACGTCGGACAGCAGCGTGCGGAGCTCGACCGGTTTCATGTCGGGCAGGAGCGCTGCGAAATCGGTGCCTTGGTCTGGCGGAGTGAAGAGCACGCCTGCGCCGTAGCGGTTGGCGATACCGAGGGCCTCGAGGCCGTAGCCGTTGCGGTGGGCGAGTGCGTGAAACAGATTGGGATGAAAGCAATAGAAGCCGTGGTTGACGTAATTCATGAAGGGCAGCAGGTGAAGCATGAGCCCGCCGGGCTTGGCCAGCCTGTGAATGTTTCGAAAGACCGATGCCTGATTGAAGATATGCTCGCCGGTGCCGTTGTTGGTCACCAGCATGAAGGTCTCTTTGAAGTCGTAGTCGGCCTCGAGGTCGCGATTGAGATCCATGATCAGGCTGCCGTAGGTCGCGTTGACGTCGATCGCCTGGTAGTCGGCGAATCCTAGGCAGCGGTAATAGGCTTCGGTCTTGCCTTTGCGGTCTTTCGAGGTCGCGCCAAGAAGGCTCGTCAATCCGTCGTGGTCGAAATCGCTGCGGCGCGCGGCGCTGCCGACGACGTGACGTAAGGCGGCATCGTCGGCGTTGAAGGTCTGGTTTCCCAGCTCGATCACGGTCGGACGGGGCGGCAGGAGTTCGACTGCGGCCCGTGCCAGCAACGTCATCGTCGGATTGAAGCTCATGAACTGCTCCGTAGGGGCTTTCCCCCCGCTGCCGAAGCCGCCTTCAGGCTTCGTGAGCGCGGTCTCTCCGACCGTGCCAACTCTCATGTGAAGCCCAGGGCCGTAACGCAGTGCGCCCTGGAGGTTCAAGGCGGTGGCGACGGTGAGCGGCGGCCTCGAAAGCCGTCGCCGGTCGGGCCGAGCGCCATGACCACGTCGGGTCGGACCCTATCCCAGAGCCGGCGCAGCCCTAGGCTGCGGCGGCGGGCAGCGGCGGTGTGCGTTCCAGCACGTCCAGGGCATCGTGTCGGATGTGGTTCTGGCGCATCTCGTCCTGGAGCTGCGCCTCGGTGACGACGCCCTCGGCCAGGCATTCGCGCAGAAGTCCGAAGAAGAAGTGCTGCTGCGCCGTGTCGGGATGCGGCTGGTAGTGGGAAGGGGCGCCGCCCCAGCCCAGAAAGGCCCGTTTCAGCGGCCGCATCCAGGTCCTCGGCCGGCTCGCCTTGAACTTCTTGGAAGCTGAGATGAAGTCGACCGGAAGGCCGGTCTTCCAAGGCTGGGTCTGGCGCTTCGTGTTGTGCAGAAGCTTGGTTTCGGGGCCCAGGTGGTCGTAGTCGTTCCAGCAGTCCTCTAGCTTGCCCAGGGAGTCGCGCGGCTCGGCCTTGAGACAGATCCAATCCATGTAGTCGCGCTTCCGCTCGAACAGCTCAGCAAAGTTTTCCTTCACCCGCCAGTGGGTCAGCCGCGCGCAATCGAGCATCATCGCGCTGCTCGCCATGCAGCCGTCGAGGCCCTTGCTTCCCGAGCGGGCGCGGCAGACGATGGCCTTGCCCTCCATGTCGCGGCTCAGCAGCTCCCAGATGTCGCCGACCGCGAAGATGTCGGGGTCGACGACCATGGCGCGGCCCTCGTAGCCCATCAGTTCCGGCGGCATGAAACGCAGCGGCGTGAAGGACTGCAGGTCGTCGTAGCGCCAGACCCGCGAGCCGCCCTCGCGCAGGAAGGACTGGCCCTCCCGCTCGCGCAGGAAGGGGTGATCTTTCGTATGTATGATTTTCACATCGAAGGAGTCGCGACTTCGCGAGTTGCGCATCAGGGAGTAGCGCGACACCAGGGCGCCGATATACTGACGCTCGTTGGTGTGGATGAAGACGCAAGGCTTGGGCATAGTCGGCGGAATCCGTCAGGTTGCTCGTGACGCGACACAATAAGCATCGGGCGCGGGCTTGCAAGTCGTGCGACCGGGCCGGATGGGAACAAGCTGCGCCCGTGGACCGGGCTGTCGAACGGTCTTTTCGGCCGCCGCGGAGGGGGGCCCGAGACAGGCTTCCTGCAGGACGTCTTCGATGACCCGGTCGGGGCGTAGAGCGAACCGGTCGATTCGGTCGTGGAAGCAGTCCTCTCCGATCGCCGTCTGGCAGTCCACCTACTGTCGTGGTGTCGCCGCCGAATGGCACGCCCGGCGAGCATGCGGACGGTGATATTGCCGCTATGCGTTTCCTTGCCGGCCGCTTTCCCGGCCTTTATACCACTGATCCCATGATCGGTGAACGAACCGGCCCGCCGCTACTGGCGGCTGCGACCGAGCAAAGCGTGGCCCCTTCGGTTTCCGCGTCGCCGGCACCAGGGACGTACGCCTCTGTAGCCTGCAAGTCCCATAACGTATAAGCGCCGCTGTCCGACTCCGCTCTTGGAGCGCTCCCCTCTCTTCTCCGTTTGTCACAAGGTTCGGTCCCATGTCCGACTCCACACCGCGAGCAAACGCTCTGCCCGCCTCCCAGGATCTCTCTCTGCCTGCGACGGGGGCAGCCGCTGCGACCTCCGCACCCCGCGTCTGGGTGCTGATCAGCGACAAGATTGGGGACGACAGCCAGAGTCTGTTGGTGGCGGAGACACTGGGCTGGCCCTTCGAAGTGCACAAGATGGTCTTCGGCGACCGCGAATGGCGCTGGCGCGCGCGCAGGAGGGGCCCGACGTTGGACAACGTAATCGCCGAGGAGTCCTCCGGTCTCGAGCCACCCTGGCCCGACCTAGTGATCTCGGCAGGGCGGCGCCAGGTTCCGGTCGTCATCTGGATCAAGCAGCAGTCGGGCGGTCGCACCCGGCTGGTGCAGTTCAATCGGCCGCCCGAAATTGATGCCTTCGACCTGGTGATTGCGCCGCCGCAGTTGCGGGTGCCGCCGCGCCACAATGTCTTCAATCTCAGGCTGGCTCTGCAGCGCCGCGACGATCCCAAGCGCCTGGAGGAGGCCGGTGCCCGCTGGGAAGCGCGTTTGGCCGGACGGCCGCGGCCCTGGATCGCTGCGATGGTGGGAGGGCCGGCCTGGCCCTTCAGCTTTGAAGCGCCTTTCGCCGCCGAGATGATGCGACAGCTACAAGCCTATGCCGAGGGGCAGGGCGGCTCGCTTCTAGTCAGCACGAGTCGCCGCACGCCCGACGACGCGGCGGCGGCCATGGTCGCCGCCGCACGGCCTTGCGATTTCGTCTACCGTTGGAGCAGCGACCCCGAGACCAATCCCTACTTCGGCTTTCTGGCACTGGCTGATCAGTTCGTCGTGACCGGCGACAGCGCCTCGATGCTGACTGAAATTGTGCGGCTGGGAAAACCAGTGGCCATCTACAACATGCCCGAGCGTTGGTCGCTGAATAAGAGGGTCAAGAGCGTCTTTCGCAACATGCTGCACGGCTCGCACCTCCCGGAGGATCGTCCGATGTCAGCGCTAAGGCGCAGGCTCAGTGATGCCGGGCAACATCTGGGCTTCGGCTACCAGCGCGACTTTCCGCACTTCCACCGCCGGCTGGTGCAGGGCGGCTGGGCCAACCGCTTCGGCGATCCGATCACGCCGCCCACAGCCCAACCGCCGGACGACCTGCCGTTGGTGGTGGCGCGGATCCGCCGCCTGATGGCGGAGGCCGGCCACGACATCGGCGGTTCCCTGCCGGACAGGGTCGCCTAGTCTTCTTCGCAGCAACCGTCTCCTGCACGGCCGCCCGGCGCGGGCCCCGACTTAAGGCTCCTTGGAGACGACGAGCTGGCCGCCGCTTCCGTTCGCGCCGCTGCCTTCCAGGATCGACCAGGAGCGCTTGGGTTTGCCGAACAGCCCGAAGTAGGGCTTGTTCTCGCCCTTGGTGCCCAGCACGAAGCGGTAGTGCACCTTCGGGTGGCGCGCGGCGACTTCGCGGACCACCTCGGCCCACCATTCCGGCGGTCGGACGGTGCAGTGCGCGTTCTCGCCGTTCGGCAGCACCTTCTTGGCCGGATAGCAGGCGACGCCGACGTAGAGGAACAGGCGCGCGAAGCCGAACAGCTCTTCCACGATCCAGGGAACGTCCGCCTCCGGGCAATGCTCCATGACGTCGGTGCAGATGACGCCGTCGAACTGACCGCTCGGCAGGGTCCAGAACGCCTGGTAGCCGGGATCGTACTTGGTGATCTGCTCCAGCCCCCAATAGGTTCCCAGGTCCTTGACCGTCTGCCCGTCGGGAAGCTCGATGTCCTGCCAGGTGTACTGCTGGCCCTTGCCGGAGCCGTAGTCGAGCAGAGTGCGGGCGCCCGTCGCATCGATCAGTTTCTTGATCGCCATGGCATGCGGCGGCAGGCTCTTGCCGGTGAAGGTGTCTTCCGGCGCGATGCCGTGCACCGTGTCACCTTCCGTGTGCATGCGCTTGTAGAGCGCCACGAGTTCCTGGTAGCGCGGGCTGGGCGCCTGGCGGCTGTATGTTTCGGGCATGGCCTCTTTGCTTCTCACTTTGCGGACAGAAGGGTTTTGATGCGGTCCATCACGCGCGGCAACTCGTCGTCGAGCGGGTGGCCTGCGGTCGGAAAAGGGTCACCGAGTCGCGCCGCGAGACCGCGCTCGATCAGCAGGCGGTGTACGGCGGTCAGATCACGGGAATAGCCGACGAAACCGAGCCGGTAAAGAGCGTTCCCCAGACTCTCCAGGCGACCCCCTTTCGGGTCCCCGAAGCTCGCTGGGTGAAGTTTGCGCGCCAGAGCCTGCTGCAGGCGGGTGCGGAGCGAGGCTCGCAGCGGCAGATCGGCAATCGCCAGCGGTCGCCCGAGGCGGGCGATCTCGACCATCATGGAGGTGCTGTCGCCGGTGACGACGAATTGATCGGCCAGTCCCATCAGCCCCAGATAGGGATTCGTTTCGTCGTTTGCTCGCCAGCGATACAAGCGGGCGCCTGCGGGAAGGGCTGCTGCCAGGGCATCGCAGGCTTCCGAAGACGTGCGGCGGCTCGTGGAGACGTAGAGCGTGCCGCCTTGCCGTGCTGCCCAATCGCCTGCCGCCTTCAGAGTCTGCCGGGCTTCGGCGGCACCCAGCGCGAAGGGTTCGGTCGCCCCGCCGACCATCAGCGCGACCAAGGGGCGCGGCAGGTCTGCCAGCTGGGGTGCGAGCTTCGACGCGGCTGCGGCGGCTGCGGCGGTGTCGACGCGCATCAGCGGCAGATCCAAGCGCAGGATGTTCGCGCGTTCGGGAAGGCGGTTCTGCACCGTCGAGATGACCAGATCGAACCGCTCGAGCCAGCGTTTGGGGCGACCGATCAGCGCCAGTTTCGTCCGGCCGCCGGACTGTTGTTTCACCCAGAGCGCGGCCATGGCCGGTCGCCGCCCGGCGGTGATGATCAGGTCCGGCCAGGGCGGGGACAAGCTGGCCGAGCGCTTGCGGTCGAGATGATGCAGCGAGGGCTGGAAGCGGGGTTTGCCGAAGACATAGGGCTCTTGCAGAGACAGCAGCTTACGGGCAAACGGCCGGCCGAGCGCCCGGGCGATGATCTCGACCTGGGCGTTGTCGCCGAGCTTGTCGCCCATCAGCAGCCAGATCCGCGACTCCGCGTTTTCCGACGCGCCGTCGGCCCGATCGATGGCGGGGGCCGGCGATTCCTGTTCCGGGTTTTCGCTCGCCGCTGGTGCCATGGCGGTGTGTCAGAACTTTGAGTGGGAGGGGAGCGGGGGCGTCTGCACGGTTGCGAGGAGGGCCGTTACGAGGAAGACTGCGTCGCAACGGCGGTTTCGATTTCTCCTGGCCGTCCGGCGGAGGGCGCCGCACCTGGCGACTTCGCAATCTGCCCATCGTGAACCCGATAGACGGTGTCGGCGATGGTCAGAAGCTGCGGCCGGTGGGTGATGGCCAGGATCGTCAGCTCCGGCGTCAAGCTGGCCAGCGTGTTGCAGAGCTCCTCTTCGGATCGGGCATCCAGGGCGCTGGTCACCTCGTCCAGCACCAGCAGTTTCGGTCGCCCGGCCAGGGCGCGCGCCAGCGTGATCCTCTGACGCTGGCCGCCCGACAGCTTGCCGCCCTTTTCGCCGACCACGGTTGCCAAGCCGTCGGGCAGGGCCTTCACGAAGTCGGCGGCACCGGCCAGCTCCAGGGCCTTCTCGACATCTTCCTCCGAAATCGCCGGATCCCCGAGCGTGATGTTCATCAGCACGCTGTCGTGGAACAGCACCAGGTCTTGCGACACGTATCCGATCATGCGTCGCCAACTCTGCAGGTCGAGATCCGACAGGGGCGTTCCGTCGATCAGCACTTCGCCAGCATCGGGGTCCTGAAGACCCAGCACCAGGTCGGCCAGCGTGGTCTTGCCGGTTCCCGAGGTTCCCATCAGGACCGTGATTTCGCCGCGCGGAATCTCCAGATCGATGTTCTGGAACACCTGGTGTTCTCCGAAAGACTTGCTGACGGCCGACAGCCGGCAGCCTCGCAGGAAGCTCGGCAGCGCGCCGCCGTGGGCGTTTTCGGCGGCGGCGGCGCTTTCCGCGATCAGCGCCTCGACGGCGTGGTAGGGGCTCTCGCTCAGCACGGCCTTCTGAAACTGCCGTTGCATCCGCATCACGTTCTTCACCAACTTCAGGATGACCACGTACATCACGATCAGCTCGCTGGTCGGAATCGCCGAAACCTCGATCGCAAAGATCAGTCCGGCCCCCATGACCACCGTGGTCAGGATTTCCTGAAAGCTCTTCATGGCCTCGGTGCTGGTGACCTGGCGCCGCAGGGCCTTGCGCAGGCCGTCGATCTGCTTGTCCAGATAGGCCGCGAAGGCCGCCTGCCGCGCCATCGCCTTCAGGGTCTTCATGTTGTTCAGCACGTCGGTCAGGTAGGTGACCATATAACGCGTGCGGTTCGTCTGTTTCAGGCCAGCCTTGCGTGCCGTGCGCACGAGAAAGCCCAGCAGCCCGACCACGACGCCGCCGCCTATCAAGGCCAGCAGCGTCAGCTGCCACGACACCAGGAGGGCGATGATCACGTAGACGATGACCTGGATCGCATCGGCGATGAACTCCGCTGCGATCTGGTAGGCACGCCCGGCGCGGGTCGCCTCGTTGCTCATGGCATTGGCGACACGGCCGACGGGCTGTGTGACGAAGTAGCTCCAGCGGCCCCGCAGGAGATTGCCGACCAGGGTCGCACGCAGGCCCGTCGCCACTTCCGCCACCGCATAGCCGACATGGCGCATGGCGATCAGGGTGAAGAGCGCTTTCGCCGTGATGCTTAAGATGATCATGGCGACCAGCACATGGGGCTCCGGCGACAAGCCGACGGACTCGATCGTATCGATCAGCATGCGCGAGACGGGGGAGGCGTCGGTGTCGGCACCGATCATGATGGTGATCAGCGGCAGCAGATTGGCCACGCCGATGCCCTCGGCCAGTCCGGCCAAGACCAGGGCGCCAAGCACGGTCCAGGAATTGGTGCCCTTGGCGTTGAAGAAGATCCGGAGGACGCTCAGCATGCGGATTCACTCACCGCCGGCCCGGGCGTACGGCCGGCCAGCACAATCGAACAGTCTCGGGCACTTGCCTCGAGTCCGGGGCGGATGCCCTCACGAGGCCCCTCAATAGAACCTCGTGCAGGCTTGGACAAGCGGCCTCCCTGTCCGGTCGGCGAGCGAGAGGCGGCCCGACCGCTGGCCAGAGTGAGCCATGAGATGCGGGGGATTTGTCCCGTCTTTGCCCCTTTTTCCACCCACGGTCATCGCTGTCTTGTCGCGCCGCGAGCCGTCGAACGCTCCGTAGGCTTACGAAAGTCGTGCCGGTCTGCCGAGCCAGGCCCACGCGAAGGCGAAGCTTTGGAGAAGGAGGGGAGAGGTTGCAGCACCCACTCGTGACTGTCGTCGTCACTCCGCGCGAGCGCTTCGGCGTGACTCAGGAATCGCTCGAGAGCCTCTACGACAACACCGAAGAGCCCTTCGAGCTGATCTACGTGGACGGCAATTCGCCGCCGCAGATCGCGCGCTATCTCTCCGAGCAGGCGGAGGCGCGGGGCTTCCGGCGCATCCGCACCGAGCGCTATCTGACGCCGAACGAGGCCCGGAATCTCGGCACCTCCCAGGCGCGCACGAAGTACGTGGCTTTCGTCGAGAACGACGTCATTTATACGCGGGGCTGGCTGCGCAACCTGGTGCGCTGTGCCGAGGAGACCGAGGCCGCGATCGTCGCTCCGCTGATCTGCCAGGGCGTGCCCTACCACACCCAGATTCACCACGCCGGCGGCGAATACACACCGCTGGACGCGATCGACGACTTTCTGGACGACGAACGGTCCAGCGGTCGCCGGGAGATCGCGGAAAAGATGTACGGCCACGGCGAGCCGCTGAACGCCTGGGACGGCCGCTTGCACCGGCACGACACCGGCTTCTGCGAGTTCCACTGCGTGCTCGTGCGCCGCGACATCTTCGACCTGGTGGGGCCGTTGGACGAGGCCATGCTCTGCACCAAGGAGCACATCGACTTTTCCATGACCGTGCGGCGCGCTGGCGGGCGCGTCGTCTTCGAGCCGACCTCGCTTGTGACCTACCTCTTCCCCAACCGCCACAAGCCGCTGGAGCCCAGCGACTGGCCCTTCTTCCTGCTGCGCTGGAGCGACAGTTGGGAGGTCAAGAGCCTGCAGCACTTCCGCGACAAGTGGCAGCTGCGCGAGACGGCCTATTTCAAGGATCGCTACAACAACACCGGCTGGCGACGCGTCCAGGGCGTGATCAGGCCGCTGGTCCGCCGGCTGCCGGTGATCGGCCGCAGCGATCTCTTGGTGCGGATCGCCGTGCGCTTGATCCGTCCCTTCGAGCACCTGCACAACCGACTGCATGTGGCGCGCCATGGCCGCGAAGCGGGGCGTACGGCTGCGACTTGGACGCAGCAGGGGGCGCCTGTCGACTCCACCTCGCCGGCCTAAGAGAGGAAAAGGGCGGCCTTCTAAGAACTGGCCTGCGACGACAGGGCGACCGGCCGGGCCGGCCAGGGCATTGTTGTCCGCCCGCCGCTCGAGACCTCGCGGTAGATTTCCAGCAGCCGGTCGTTCAGGCGATGCATGTCGTACTCGGCCTCGACCTTCCGTCGACCGGTCAGGCCGAAGGCGTGCCAGTGCTCCGCCGCATCGCCCATGCGGCGGATGGCCTGCGCCAGAGCCTCGGCGTCCCGTTCCGGCACCAGCACGCCGGAGATGCCGTGTTCCACCAGTTCGGGAATTCCGCCGTGGCGCGTGCCCACCACCGGCAGGCCCATGGCCATGGCTTCCTTCAAGGTGTTCACCGAGGCGTCCTGGTCACCGTCGGCGGCCGTCACGCTGGGCGCGACCATCAAGTGCGCAGCGGCCAGCATCTCCACCACGCCGGCATGATCGCGCGCCCCTTGCAGGCGCACCCAGGGCGCCACCCCTAGGTCCGCTATCAGGCTTTCCAGGTGCGGCCGCAGCGGGCCGTCGCCCACGATATCGAGCTCGACCTGGCTGCCGGCCTCCCGCAGGGCCGCGACGGCTCGCACGGCATACTCGACGCCCTTCTTTTCCACCAGGCGGCCGACGAAGGCGACGCGGACGACGCCGTCGGCCGGTCGGGTCGGCGGCGCGAAGGCGAAGTGCTCGATGTCGATGCCGGACCGCAGCACGGCGATCCGGTCCGGCTTGCAGCCGAGCTCGATCACCCGCCGGCGGAAGAAATCGCAGTTGGTGAGGAATAACTCGCCGCGCGCGAAGAGATCCGCGTAGACCTGCTCGCCGGCGCCCTTGACGAACTGGCTGATGTCGTAGCCGCGGAAGTGGGTGACAAGCGGCCCCTGCAGGACGCCCGCATCCCGCAGCGCCAAGGCCGACAGCGCCAGGTCGCCGAACTGGCAGTGCACGATGTCGTAGCGCTCCCGTGGCAGAAAGGGCACGGCCTCGTGCAGCGGCCGCAGCGACAGGGCGCGGCGCCCGAAGCGCAGCGGGTTGAGCAGACGAAGCGTGGCCACGGGGCTTCGGGGCAGGCCGAGCGTGATACACCGCAGGCCGCTTAACAGCCGGGCAGCGATGGAGGTCGGCACGCTGGGCGCGTAGCGAGTTCGCCGGACCAGGTCGTAGTCCTGGACCGCGGCCTGCTCGACGCCGCCTTGCCCCGGCGGCCCCCACAGTGCGTAGACCGTGACGTCCACGCCCCGCTCGATCAGTCCGGCGAGCTGATTGAAGATGAAGGTCTGAGACACGAGGGGAAACTCGCCGGTCAAGAAAGCTACCTTCATCGGCCGTCCCCGATGTGGATGATGGGATGGGTTGCGGGTCTGCATCGGTCAGGCCGCCCGCGCGGCTCCGCGCGCCGCAGCCAGAACTTGCAAGCAGTCGCGCAAGGCGCTGCGCGCCATCGCCAGGATCGCCAGGGCGAAGGTGGCCGCTCCGACCGCGATTTCCGAAAGCAGCGCCAGCGGCGGCGCCAGGTCCGGCGAAATCGTCGTCTGCCAGAGGCCGACGGCGCCGGCCATCAGGACGGTGGACAGGAAGATCGGCAGCAGGTCGCGAAGCTGGCCGATGACGTCCAGGCCGGTCACCCTGTGAAAGACGTAAAGCTTGACCGGCCACATGGCGACCGTCGCGGCCAGCACGGCCAGCGCGATGACGTCGATCCCCAGGGGCGCCACGGCGGCGGTGCCGCCAGCCAGCAGGACAAAGCTCCCGAGGGCCAGGTACAGCTGCCAGCGCGCGTGGCCCAGCCCCCGCAGCACGCTGGAATTCACGCGATTGAGCGCCGCCGGCACGCCGGCCAGCGCCAGAAGCTGCACGGCGGGGACGGCCTCGCTCCACTGTTCGCCGAGGAGCAGGGGCACCAGCAACGGTGCGACCAGCGACAGGCCGGCCAGGCTGGGGAGCGCCATCAAGGCGGTCAGGCGCGAGGCGCTGCTGAGAACGCGGGCGACGAGCAGCGGATCGCCCTGCACCCGCGCGGTGGTCGGCAGCGCCATCTGCGCGACGGGGTTGAGCAGGGATGCCTTGACGAGCGCCGTCAGCCGCAGCGCGATCTGCAGCAGGCCCAGAGAGGCGGCCCCCAGGACCACACCGGCGAAGAGGCGCGGCAGGTTGACGTTGACATAGAGCGTCAGGCGCAAGCCGATCATCGGCAGGCCGTAGCTGCGCAGTTCGCGGAAGCGGGCGAGATCGAAGCTCAAACCTGGCCGCCAGCGTGCGGCCGGCCAGACCAGAGCCAGCTCCATGACCTTGGTGGCCAAAAGCTGCCCGACCAGGCTCCAGACTCCGAACCCCGCAAGGGCCATCCCGATCCCGACGCTGCCGCCGGCCAGCAGACCGACGAAACTGCGCCAGGCGAGCGGCCGCATATGCAGCTTCCGCCGCAGCAGGGCAATCGGGACGGTGGCCAGGGCACTCAGCAGCACCACGGGGCTGAGGGCCTGCATCAGCGGTTCGGCCCGCGGGTCGCCGAGCAGGAGGGCAAGCGGCGCCGCTGCCGCCAACAGCAGGAGGCTCAGCAGCGCCGCAACCGCCAGCACGAACCAGAAGGCGGCATCGCAGTGGCCGGCCTCCAGGGTCTCGCGCTGCACGAGGGCTTCGGCGAAGGTATCGGAGACGGCCAGCTCCGCCAGGCCCACGACAAGAAGCGCCAGGGCGATCAGACCGAAATCCTCGGGGCCGAGAAGCCGGCCGAGGACGACGAAGACGGCCGCGGCGATCAGGTGCCGGCCCCAGCTTTCGGCTGCCGACCAGAAGGAACCGCGGACGGCCTTTTTCTTCAGGCGCTGTCTCGCATCGCTCCCTTGCCGAGAGTCCGCTGCGATATCACCGGAGTTGGGAGGTCCGGAAGGGGAGGGGCGCGACGCGGATGTCACCGGGACTGTCCATCTCCAACGGTGGCACGGGCTTGCCCATGCGGTTCGCCTGCGTCCGCTGGAAACAACACCGGCGGAGCGACCTCCCCGATCGCCCCGGCATGAGCCGGAGGTGCGCTGCGATCTGCTGCGGATCGTTTCTTCGGCGCACCCTTAGTCTTCTAGGATCTTCGCGGTTGTCTCGGTCTCGGGACGCGTCTTGGTGGTTCAAGGTAACGACGATACCCCTATAAAATTGACGGTATC
Organism: Rhodovibrionaceae bacterium; assembly: GCA_028285215.1. Lineage (GTDB taxonomy): Bacteria > Pseudomonadota > Alphaproteobacteria > Kiloniellales > DSM-21159 > Algihabitans. The sequence continues at coordinate 32,353 of JANQPZ010000045.1, forward strand.
ATCTTCGTCTGGGGCCCGCACTGCGGCGCGGCAGGGGTCACGTATTTGTCCTGAGCCCGGCCGTTCGGCGGGCGTTCGACCCGGCCGATCAGGTGTAGCGGCCGAGACGCACGGCGGTCTGTCCTTTCCAGAGCCTGCGGGTCGGCATCAGCAGGACGCAGTCGTCGTAGGGCGTCGTGATCGGAGTTTCGTCGTCGTAGGCAATCACCGTCCCGGTCTCCGGGATCACCTCCAGGCCGTTGAAGGGCCGAACGAAGCGGAAGCTATCGCTCTGGATCGTCACCGGGCCGCTGATCTCCAGCACCTTCTGTTCGACGCTCGGTGCGAGCGGGGCCAGGGCCGCGGCCGTTTCGGCATCGATGGCATCGAAGTGGCGCAGGAAGCGAAGACAGCACTCCAGTGCCAGGTCGGCGGCAGCGGCTTCCCAGTGCTGACCGCACTCGATCAGCAGGGAGGTGGATGGCCGGGCCGCGTCGTCGAAGGGACCGTAGTCGCGCAAGCGCCGGCCGGCCGCATGGCCGCGGTCGCGCACGATGACCTCCGGCACGCCCAGCCCCTTGGCCAGAGCGACGTTCTTCTCCGCCATGCCGGCCAGCGCCACCGGCGCCGCGGATTGCTGCATGGAGTGCAGGTCGAGCAGGTGGTCGGCTGCCTCCACCACGGGCCGCACGGACCGCGCGCGCCGCAGGTCGGCGCTGTCGCGCGGACCCTCCAGGGTCTCCAGGTCCCAGAGCCGGTTGAAGTCCTCCTCCACCCAGCGGCTGGCGAAGGGATCGGCGGGGTCGAAGTTCCGGTAGGCCTCGACGTTCATGAAAGCGAGCGTGAGCGTGCCGCGCGTCGGGCGCAGGCCGGCCTCCAGAAGACGGTCGAGCGCGATCGCGCCGCAGAGCTCGTTGCCGTGCACCACGGCCGAGATCAGCAGGTGCGGGCCGGGGGCGTCGGCACGGAACCGCCAGATCCAGTCGAGCCCCGCGTTGCCCGCTTGCCAGCGGTCGATGTCCGGCGCCGTCAGTTCGATGGGATAGGGATTCTCGATGGTCTCGGGCATGATCTGGCGACTCTTCTCGGGGTTTGGCTGGTTTCCAGAGGAATGAGCATAGCGTGCCATGAGATCCGTTTCCGTACCTAGCGACGCCGGACCGCGCATTGCGCTCACCGGCATCGTGCTCGAAAGCAATGCCTTTGCCCCGCCCGCCGGGGAACGGGACTTCCGGGAGCGCTATTACCTGGAGGGCGACCGGCTGCTCACCGAGGCTCGGGCATCGACCTCCGTGATTCCTCGGGAGATGTCGGCCTTCGTCCAGGCGATGGATGCGACGGGCCCCTGGACGCCGCTGCCGTCTCTGCTGACCGGCTGTCAGCCGTCCGGCCCCGTGGATCAGGCCTTTCTGGAGCGGTGCCTGATGCGGATCGAGGCCGATCTGCGGGCGGCCGCGCCGCTCGACGGCGTCTATCTCGCCTTGCACGGGGCCATGGTCGCGACCGGCGACCTCGATCCCGACGGGGCGCTGCTCGCGCGGGTTCGGGCGGCGGCCGGGCCGCAGGCCTTCGTTGTCGCGACGCTGGATCTGCACGCCAATCTCTCGGAACGCATGGTGGCTTCGGCCGACGTGCTGATCGGCTATCTGACCAATCCCCATGTCGACATGCTGCCGCGCGGGGAGGAAGCGGCCTTCACCCTGCGGCGCCTGCTGGCGAGCGGTCGCAGACCCCTCAAGGCTTTTGTACGGCCGCCGCTGGCCCCGCCCAGTGTGACGCTGCTGACGGCCGAAGGACCCTATGCCGATCTCATCGCCACCGGGCAGCGACGCCAGAACGAACTGGGCGGCGCCATTCTCAACGTCTCGGTGCTCGGCGGTTTCGCCTTCTCGGATTCGCCCAAGACCGGGCTCTCCGTCTTGGTCACGGCGCGAGACGACCAGGCGGCCGCCGACGCCTTGGCGCTTGAGCTCGCGAACCAGGCCTGGCGCAATCGGGGACGCTTCCGCCGTCGTTTGACGCCGCTCGACCAAGCGACCGCTGTGGCGCGCGCGGCGGCAGCGGATCCGGCGAAGCCGGCGGTCATCTTTTCCGATGCCGGCGACAATCCCGGCGGCGGCGGTGGCGGCAATACCCTCTGGCTGCTTCAGGCCCTGGCCGAGGCTGGGGTGACGGGGGTGCTCTACGGGTCCGTCTTCGATCCGGAACTGGCCGAAGAGGCTCATGCGCGGGGGCTCGGGGCAGGCTTCCAGGCGGCATTCAATCGGCGGGGCGAAACCGAGTTCGCCAAGACCCTGACGTTTTCGGCCGAGGTGGCGGCCTTGCGCGACGGCGCCGTCGTCGGCCGTCTCGGCCTCTTCGCCGGGCGCCGGCTGGAGCTGGGCAAGTGCGCGCTGCTGCGGATTGGCGGAGTCGAGGCGGTCGTCATCTCCGACCGCCAGCAGACGGCCGACCCCGTGTTCTTCGAGATGTTCGGGCGTGACATCGGTGAGGCCAGGGTCGTGGCGGTCAAGTCGCGCGGGCACTTCCGTGCCGGTTTCGCACCCTGGTTCGCATCCCCGCAGGTCTACGAAGTCGACACGCCGGGTCTGACCTCTCCCGTGCTGGAGCGCTTTTCCTGGCGGCATCTGCCCCGGCCCAGCTATCCGTTGGATCCGGATACGAATTGGACTCCACAAGTCCACCAAGTCTCGTCAAACTAACGTCATAAAGACGGGGACGGTCAAACAATGGCTGCCCTGCGGGAGTGCGTTACGACGGGGTGTTTCCGGGGGATGTTCATGGATCGGGCCAGAAGGCAGCCGACATGATCGGGTACGGCCCTGCAGGCTTGCCGACAAGGTAGGCGGCACTCTCTCCTGCAATTCGGACGGCGTGGCATCGCAGATACGCGCGCGCTCCGTCCGCAACTTCGGATACGTCTGTGCGGCGGTTCCGAAGCTGTCCCTTGCGAGAGGAGAGGCTTCTCAACATGATTCGAGAAAACAGCTGGGTCCGTTGCGGCCTGTTCGCAGCCGCGGCCCTTGCGGCCGTTGGTCTTGCACCGGCGCCGGTCGTGGCCCAGGAGTTCTACGGCACACTTGCCAAGATCGACGAGGCTGGAGAAATCGTCATCGGCCATCGCGAGACCTCGATCCCCTTTTCCTGGATTGAGAGCGACGGCGAACCGCGCGGCTATTCCGTCGATCTCTGCCTGAAGATCGCCGATGCGGTGAAGGAGATGCTGGGCAAGCCGAATCTCGGTATCCGCTTCGTTCCGGTCACGCCACAGACGCGCATTCCGTTGCTGGCCAACGGGACCATCGATATCGAATGCGGCTCGACGACCAACAAGCTGAGCCGACAGGAACAGGTGGCCTACCTTCCGGTCACCTTCATCACCGGCACCAAGCTTCTGGTGAAGTCGGGGTCGGGTGTCGAAACGCTCGACGATCTCAGCGGCAAGCGCATTGCTCTGGCCCAGGGCACCACGAACGAGCGTGTGATCAAGGCGGCGATCGAGGCCGGCGGGCTGGATGTCGATGTCTTGAACGTCAAGGATCATGCGGAAGGATTTCTCTCGCTTGAGACCGACCGGGTCGACGCCTATTCGACCGATCACATTCTCCTTTACGGCCTGATCACGCGGGCGCGGGATCCGGAGAACTATGAGGTCGTGGGCGACTTCCTGTCCTACGACCCCTACGCCATCATGGTGCGGCGGGACGACAGCGCCTTCCAACTGCTCGGCACCCGCGTGCTGGCCGATCTCTTCCGATCCGGTGAGATTCGCGACATCTACGCGAAGTGGTTCCAGCCTTTCCCGACCAGTGCGGACGTCTCGGAGCCGCCGACCGAGTTGCTCGAAGCCGCCTGGCAGCTGAACGCCTTGCCCGAGTAGGGCTGCCGAAGTGAGCCCCTGCCCGGCGCGCCCGCGCCGGGCAGTCCTCCGGTCCGGTCTGGCGAAAGGCGCCCATGCAATACAACTGGAATTGGGGCGTCCTGCTGCAGGAGCCCTACCTCGGCTGGCTGATCTCCGGCGTGGGCTGGACGATCGCGGTCGCCAGTGCCGCCTGGGTGATTGCCTTCACCCTGGGGTCTGTCGTCGGCGTGGCGCGAACGCTGCCGAACCGTTGGGCACGGGGCGTTGCCACGGCCTATGTCGAGCTTCTGCGCAACGTGCCGCTGCTGGTACAGCTCTTCATTTGGTACTTCGTGGTTCCGGAACTCTTGCCGGACGACTGGGGGCGTTGGGTCAAGCGGGACCTGCCGTTGCCCGAGTACACGACAGCCGTGATCGGTCTCGGTTTCTACACAGCTTCTCGGGTTGCCGAGCAGGTGCGTTCGGGGATCGAGTCGATTTCGCGCGGCCAGAGCATGGCGGGCTATGCCAGCGGTCTCACAACGCTGCAGCTTTACCGCTACGTTCTGCTGCCTGTCGCCTTCCGAGTGATCGTGCCGCCGCTGACCTCCGAGTTCTTGACGATCTTCAAGAATTCCTCCCTGGCGCTGACCATCGGCGTGCTGGAACTCACCGCCCAGAGCCGGCAGATCACCGAGTACACCTTCCAGGGTTTCGAGGCCTTTACGGCGGCGACCGTGATGTACGTCGTCATCACGCTCACCGTCACCGCCGGTATGAGCCTGGTCGAGCGCCGCGCCCGGATCCCGGGTTTCATCGCGAAGGGGGGCTGAGCGATGGCGTTCGACTTTGGCGTGATCTTCGACTCCCTGCCGTTCTTGGCCGAAGGCCTGGCGCTCTCGTTTCTGCTGACGCTGCTGGCGGCGGCAGGGGGAATCGTCCTGGCTGTGATCCTGGCCTTGATGCGCCTGTCCGGCTACACGGCCCTCGCCCTGATTTCGGCCGCCTACGTGAACTTTTTCCGCTCGATGCCGCTGATCCTGGTGATCTTCTGGTTCTTCTTTCTGGTGCCGCTTCTGATCGGGCGGCCGGTCGGCGGATTCTATTCGGCCCTGATCGCCTTCACCTTGTTCGAGGCGGCCTACTACAGCGAGATCATTCGGGCCGGCATTCAGTCGGTGTCGCGCGGGCAGGTGGCGGCGGGTTACGCGACCGGGCTGACCTACGGCCAGACCATGCGCTTCATCGTGCTGCCCCAGGCCTTTCGCAACATGACCCCGGTCTTGCTCACCCAGGGCATCGTCCTGTTCCAGGACACCAGCCTGGTCTTCGTCGTCGCGCTGCGCGACTTCATGACGGCGACCACCATCGTGGCCCGTAACGAAGGCCGGCTGATCGAGATGTATCTCTTCGCGGCGGCGGTCTACTTCGTCATCTGTTTCAGCGGGTCGCTCTATGTCCGGCGGCTCCAGGGAAAGTTCGCACGATGATCGAGATCCGAGACATCGACAAATGGTACGGCACCACGCAAGTGTTGCGCGCCTGCAGCACGAGCGTCGCGAAAGGCGAGGTGGTGGTGGTCTGTGGCCCTTCTGGGTCCGGCAAGTCGACGTTGATCAAGTGCGTTAACGGGTTGGAGCCCTTTCAGAACGGGGAGATCACCGTCGACGGGGTGCCTGTCGGCGATCGCGGTACCAACCTCTCGAAGCTGCGGGCACGGATCGGCATGGTGTTCCAGAATTTCGAGCTCTATCCCCACATGACCGTGACGGCGAACATCTGCCTGGCGCAGGAGAAGGTGCTCGGCCGCAGCAAGGCGGAGGCGGAGGCCAAGGCGGCGGGATTGCTGTCACGCGTCGGCCTGTCGGAGCATGCCCGCAAGCACCCCGGTCAGCTTTCCGGCGGTCAGCAGCAGCGCGTGGCCATCGCGCGCGCCCTGGCGATGGATCCGATCGCCATGCTGTTCGATGAGCCCACCTCGGCCCTGGATCCCGAGATGATCAACGAGGTGCTGGAAGTCATGGTCGAACTGGCCCAGGAAGGCATGACCATGATGGTCGTTACCCATGAAATGGGGTTTGCCCGCAAGGTCGCCGACCGGGTGGTCTTCATGGACAAAGGGGAGATCGTTGAGGATGCCGAGAAGGATGCCTTCTTCGGCACGCCGCGCAGCGACCGGGCGCAGCAGTTCCTGTCCAAGATCTTGCACCACATTTGACCGGCGGCCCATGCAGAATGGACTCCACAAGGGCGCCGACTCTAAGTCAGACTGTCCGGAAAGAAGAACGGGGTGGCCGCAAAGACCGCCCCACGGGAGTGCATCACAATTGGGAGTATTACGGGGATGTTGATCCGCAAGTTTGCGGCCGGCGCCTTCTTGGCGGCGGCCACGCTCGCTTTCTCGGCCGCCGCCGGCGCCAAGGAACTGACCGTCGGTCTGGCTTCCGAGCCGACATCGATCGATCCGCACTACCATAACCTGACGCCCAACAACTCGCTGGCCCGTCACATCTTCAACCCCTTGATCCGGATGGACGCCAACCAGGGCCTGGTTCCCGGCCTGGCGACCTCCTGGACGGCGGTGGACGATCTGACCTGGGAGTTCAAGCTGCGCGAGGGCGTCACCTGGCACGACGGCTCGCCCTTTACGGCCGACGATGTGGTCTTCACCTTCGAGCGGGCGCCCAACGTCCCGAACAGCCCCTCGAGCTTCGGCATCTACATCAAGGGCAAGACGGTCGAGAAGATCGACGACCATACGGTCCACATCAAGACCGAGGTCCCGACGCCGCTGATGCCCAACGACATCTCCACCTTCTCGATCGTCTCGAAGAAGCACGGCGAGGGCGCGGGCACCGAAGACTACAACTCCGGTGCGGCCGCCATCGGCACCGGCGCCTACCGTTTCGTCGAGTGGGTTCCGGGCGACCGGGTCGTGCTGGAGCGCAACGAGGACTTCTGGGGCGAGCAACCCGAGTGGAGCCGGATCACGATCAAGCCGATCCAATCCGATCCGGCACGGCTCGCGGCGCTGCTGGCGGGCGACGTGGACTTTATCGAGGGCGTTCCGACCACCGATATCGCGACCTTGGAGCGCAACGAGGACATCACGCTCTCGCAGGGCATCTCCAACCGCGTGATCTACCTGCACCTGGATCACTTCCGCGACGACTCGCCCTTCGTGAAGGCCAACGGCGGCGGGGACATCGTCAATCCGCTGCGCGACGTGCGCGTCCGTCAGGCCATCTCCAAGGCGATCAACCGCGACGCCATCGTCGCACGGGTGATGGAGGGCGTGGCGATTCCGGCCGGTCAGCTTCTGCCCGAAGGGTTCTTCGGCGTCAGCCCGAACCTGGAGCCGATGGCCTACGATCCTGAGGGCGCCAAGGCCCTGCTCGCCGAGGCCGGCGTGCCCGACGGTTTCGAACTCACCATCCACGGCCCCAACGATCGTTACATCAACGACGCTATGATCGCCGAGGCGATTGCCCAGATGCTGACCCGCGTCGGCATCAGGACGACGGTCGAGACCATGCCGCGGTCGGTCTACTTCCGGCGCGCCTCGCGCGGCGGCCCGGACGGACTGCCGGAGTTCTCCTTCATCCTGGTCGGTTGGGGGGCCGGGACCGGCGAAGCCTCCTCGCCGCTGAAGTCGCTGATCCATACCTACGATGCCGACCGGGGCTACGGGGCCTCCAACCGCGGCCGCTACTCGAACCCCGAGGCCGACGCCTTGATCGAAGAGGCCCTGGCGACCATCGACGATGCCAAGCGCCAGGACCTGCTGGCCGAGGCGACCGAGGTCGCGATCAACGACGGAGCGATCATCCCGCTGCATTACCAGGTCAATACCTGGGCCGGCCGGAAGGGAATCTCCTACAACGCGCGGACGGACGAATACACGCTCTTCACCGAGGTTTTCTCGGTCGAGTGAGGTTCGGCTCTCCGCCCGCCCGGCCGCCCTGGCCGGGCGGGCTTCCGTCCCGTAAGAGGCCGCTTTGTCCGTCTTCATAATTCGCCGGCTGCTGCAAAGCCTGGTGGTCGTCTTCGTGATGTCGCTGCTGGTCTTCTTCGGCGTGAACGTCGTCGGGGATCCCGTCGACATGCTGATCAATCCGGAGATGAGCCAGGCCGACATCGAGGCGACCATCCGCGCGCTGGGTCTCGACCGGCCGGTGCACGAACAGTACTGGCACTTCCTGACCAACGCCCTGTCGGGTGATCTCGGCAAGTCCTTCATCTTCGGGGAACCCGCGCTCAAGCTGATTCTGCAGCGGATGCCGGCGACGCTCGAGCTGGCCTTCGTTTCTCTTTTGATGTCGGTCGCGATCGGCCTTCCGCTCGGCGTCTACGCGGGTCTCAATCCCGAGAGCCGGGTCAGCCGCACGATCATGGCGGGCTCGATTCTCGGCTTCTCCCTGCCGACCTTCTGGGTCGGGCTGATGCTGATCATGATCTTCGCCGTCGTGCTCGGCTGGCTGCCGTCGACCGGGCGCGGGGACACCGTCCAGGTGCTCGGCATCAGCGTCAGCTTTCTCACGCTAAACGGTCTGTCTCATCTCCTGCTGCCGGCCTTCAATCTGGCGCTGACCAACATCTCGCTGGTCATCCGCCTGTCGCGTGCGGGCACGCGCGAAGTGGTGCATCAGGACTACGTGAAGTTCGCCCGTGCGAAGGGCCTGTCGTCGAACCGGATCGTTTTCGTGCACGTCATGAAGAACATCATGATTCCGGTGGTGACGGTGCTGGGCCTGGAGTTCGGGGGGCTGATCGCCTTCTCGGTGGTGACCGAGACGATCTTCGCCTGGCCGGGCATGGGCAAGCTGCTGATCGACAGCGTCCAGAATCTCGACCGCCCGGTGATCGTCGCCTACCTGCTGATCATCGTGCTCTTCTTCATCGTCATCAACTTGCTGGTCGACCTTACCTACTCGCTGCTCGATCCGCGGGTGCGGCTGCAGGATGTCAAGGCATGACGAGCGTGACCGATCCGACAGCGGCGCAGCCGCAGAAGGTGCCGGATCCGGCCCTTCTCGATGCGGGGGCGGAAGAGCGCGCGGCGCAGCAGACGCCTTTCCGGCGCTTCTGTCGCGACTTCTTCGCGAGCCCCGTCGCCAGCGTCGCCTTCGTGGTGCTCTGCTGCATTCTCTTCATCGCGGTCTTCGCGCCCTGGGTCAGTCCGACCGACCCCTACGACCTGGCGGTGGTCGACGTGATGGACAACCGCCTGCCGCCGGGCAGCACCAGCTTCGACGGCAGCGTGACCTACTGGCTCGGAACCGACGGGGCAGGGCGGGACGTTCTCAGCGCGATCTTCTACGGGCTGCGCACCTCCCTCTTCGTCGGCGTGGCCAGCGGGTTGATCGCGTTGCTGATCGGCAGCTCCGTCGGGCTGGTCTCGGCCTACTACGGCGGGCGCGTCGACAGCCTGATCATGCGGATTGTCGACATCCAGCTCAGTTTCCCGGCCATCCTGGTGGCGCTGATCCTGCTGGCGGCCCTGGGCCAGGGCGTGGAGAAGATCATCGTCGCGCTGGTCGTCGTGCAGTGGGCCTACTACGCCCGAACCGTGCGCGGCACGGCCCTGGTCGAGCGGCGCAAGGAGTATGTGGAGGCCGCCACCTGTCTGGCCCTGCCGTCGCGGCGCATCCTCTTCCGGCATCTGCTGCCCAATTGCCTGCCGCCGCTGATCGTCGTCGGCACGGTCCAGACGGCCTCGGCCATCGCCCTGGAGGCGACCTTGAGCTTCCTCGGCCTCGGCCTGCCGATCACCGAGCCCTCGCTGGGCCTGCTCATCGCCAACGGCTTCCAGTACATGATGAGCCTGCAGTACTGGATCAGCGTGTTCCCGGGCATCGCGCTGCTGATCACCATCGTCAGCATCAACCTGGTGGGCGACCAACTGCGCGATGTGCTGAACCCGAGGCTGCAGCAATGACGCCCGACACGCCGTTGCTCGCGGTCGAGCGCCTCCAGACGCACTTCTTTACGAAGTCCGGCGTCGCCCGGGCCGTCGACGATGTCAGCTTCAACCTTCGGCGCGGGGAGGTGATGGGCCTGGTCGGCGAATCCGGCTCGGGCAAGTCGGTGACGGGCTTTTCGATCATGGGCCTGGTCGATCCGCCGGGGCGGGTGGTCGGGGGCCGCGTGCTGTTTCGGGGACAGGATCTGACGACGCTGGACCAGAAGAGCTTGCGCGGTCTGCGTGGCGCACATATCGCCATGATCTTCCAGGATCCGATGATGACCCTGAATCCGGTCCTGCGGATCGACACCCAGATGATCGAGACGATCCAGGCGCACGAGCGGGTCCACCGGGAAGAGGCGCGGCAGCGCGCGCGCGCCGCGCTGGGGCGGGTCGGGATCGCCTCGCCCGACGAGCGCTTGCGCGCCTATCCGCACCAGTTCTCCGGCGGCATGCGCCAACGCGTCGCCATCGCCATCGCGCTGCTGAACAAGCCGGAACTGATCATTGCCGACGAGCCGACCACGGCCCTGGACGTCACCATCCAGGGGCAGATCCTGCATGAGGTTCAGACGCTCTGCCGCGAAACCGGCACGGCGCTGATCTGGATTACCCACGACCTCTCGGTGGTCGCCGGCCTCGCCGACCGGGTGGCGGTGATGTACGCGGGCAAGATCGTCGAGCAGGGCGCGGTGGACGCGGTGCTCGACCATCCGCACCACCCTTACACCGTCGGGCTGATCGGCTCGGTGCCGTCGCAGAACCGGCGCGGCCGGCCGCTGGCGCAGATTCCCGGCATGACGCCCTCGCTGCTGTCGCTGCCGCCCGGCTGTCCCTTCGCGCCGCGTTGCCCGCGCGCCGATGCGGCCTGCGAGACCCTGCCGGAGCCGGAGGCCCTGGCGGACCGGCGCATCGTCCGCTGTCATCATCCTCATCTGGGCGGGGCGGCGGCATGAGCGAGACGCCGATCGTCGCTTTGGACACGGTGTCCAAGCGCTTCACCAAGCGCCTGGATCTCGCCGGCAAGATCGCGCGGAGGCTCGGCGCCGGCGTGCGCGAGGAGACGGTGCATGCGGTCGATGGCGTCAGCTTCGACATCGCGGAAGGCGAGGTGGTCGGCCTGGTCGGCGAGTCCGGCTGCGGCAAATCCACGCTCGGCCGCGTGGTGGCCGGCCTGCATCCCGTCAGCGATGGCGACGTCCGCTGGAAGGGGGCGCCGGTCTCGTCGCTCTCCCATGCGGATGCCAAGGCCTATGCCTTGGGCGTGCAGATGATCTTCCAGGACCCCTTCGCCTCGCTGAACCCGCGCATGCGGGTGGCCGACATCATCGGCGAGGCGCCGCTGTACCATGGGCTCTGGAGCAAGTCGGAGGCCGGCGACCGCCTGGCCGCGGTGATGCGCCGCGTCGGGCTCGACCCCAGCTACCGACGCCGCTACCCGCACCAGTTCTCCGGCGGCCAGCGCCAGCGGCTGGGAATCGCGCGGGCGCTCGCGGTGGATCCGACCTTCATCGTCTGCGACGAAGCGGTGGCGGCCCTGGACGTTTCGATCCAGGCGCAGGTCCTGAACCTCTTCATGGAACTGCGGCACGACCTGGCGCTGACCTACCTCTTCATCAGCCACGACCTGGGGGTCGTCGAGCACATCGCCGACCGCGTGGTCATCATGTACCTCGGCCGGGTGGTGGAGATCGGCGAGACCGAAGCGCTCTTTGCCGAGCCCAACCATCCCTACACGCAGGCCCTGCTGGCCGAGGTGCCGCGGCTCGATCTGCGGCGGCGCACCTACACGCCGGTCAAGGGCGAGATTCCCTCGCCGCTGGATCCGCCGCCCGGTTGCCATTTCCATCCGCGTTGCCCCCATGCCGGTCCGCGCTGCCGGGCCGAGATACCGCAGCTCAAGCAGGTCGCGCCGGGCCGCTGGTCGGCCTGTCATCTGAACGACGGAGGTGTCGGGCATGCCGGCTGAGACAAGGGATCTGGTGGAGCTTCTGCCGGCCGAAGCGGCGCCGGTTCCGCTGCTGCTGGACAGTCCGCACAGCGGCAGTTTCTACCCGGACGACTTCGGCTACGCCTGTCCCTTGCCGCTGCTGCGCCAGGCCGAGGACATGTACGTCGATCGGCTCTTCGCCTCGGCGCCGGCTCACGGTGCGCCGCTCCTGCACGCGCGCTTTCCGCGCAGCTACATCGATCCCAACCGGGGACTGGAAGACCTGGATCCGGAGATGATCGACGGCGACTGGCCGCAGGCGACCCGTCCCGGCGAGAAGACCCGCCTCGGCGTCGGGCTGATCTGGAGCCGGCTGCGCGGCACAACGCCGATCTACGCGCGCCGGCTCAGCCCGGCCGAGGTGCAAGGGCGCATCGCGCGCTGCTGGCAGCCCTATCATGCTTTGCTGGAAAGCGAGATCGGCCGGCTGCATAGCGCCTTCGGCTGTCTGTTTCACCTCGATTGCCACTCCATGCCGGCCGACGGCGATCCGCGCATCGACGGCAACAGCGACCCGCGCGCCGATTTCGTGCTGGGCGACCGCGACGGCTCGGCCTGCGACGAAGCCTTTACGGCGAGGGTGGAGGCCTACCTGAGGGCGCTCGGCTACGACGTTCGGCGGAACGTCCCTTACAAGGGCGTCGAACTGGTCCGCCGCTACAGCGATCCGGCCAAGGGCCGGCACAGCCTGCAGCTCGAGATCAACCGCCGCCTCTACATGGACGAAGTCACCTTCGAGAAAACCGAGCACTTCGAAAGGCTGCAGACTCAGCTTGACGGCCTGCTGGCCGACTTGGCGGACTTCGCGGCCGAGCAGGCGCGGGTCGGCGCCGGCGGCCGAACCCCGACCCTCCATCCGCGGCCCCTTGGCGGCAGGGCTGCGACGCGACGGCGTTGAAGCCTTGCGGTTTCTGGGCGTAGTCTTTCCATAACAGTCCCAGCGCGGCAGCGGCGCTCAAGGTATCGCTGCCCGAACAAGGGGCCTTTGTGGGAGGAGATCGCCATGTGCCGGATCTTTGCCGGACAGCCCCAGTCGAACTACGAGCCGGAACGCCGATCCGTCCGGCTGGGTGGCTACTGCACCAGCATTCAGCTCGAACGGATCTTCTGGCAGATCCTGGAGGAAATCGCCGAGGGCGAAGGCGTCAGCCTCGCCAAGTTCATCAGCCTGCTGCACGACGAGGTTATCGAGACCCACGGCGAGGCGCGCAACTTCACCTCGATGCTGCGCTGCTGCTGCCTGATCTATCTCGACCGCGGCACGGCCAGCGCGGGGGCGCGCTTCACGCTGCCCGACGGCCTGACCGCGCTTCCGGCGGCGGAGTAGCGAGACGTCCTGCCGGCGGCGACAGGCGGCCTTCGCCTGCCTGTCCCTTGTGGTAAGTCGTTACCACCCGCGCCTCCGGCCCTTCCCTTACGCTGATCCTCGGTTCCGACGGATAGCAGGGGAGGGCTGAGGTGGCGAAGGCCATTCACACCATGATCCGCGTGCTCGACGAAGGGCGGTCGGTGGACTTCTACGGCAAGGCCTTCGGCCTGGATGTCGCCGACCGTTTCGCGTTCGATGACTTCACGCTGGTCTATCTGCGCAATCCGGAAGCCGACTTCGAGCTCGAGCTGACGGTCAACCATGCCCAGAGCGACCCCTACAGCCATGGCGACGGCTACGGCCATCTGGCGGTCGCCGTGGAGGACCTGGAAGCGGAGCACGGGCGGATGCGCGGACTGGGTCTCAATCCAAACGATATCAAGGAGTTCCATCGCGACGGAGCTTTGATGGCCAAGTTCTTCTTCTTGCAGGATCCGGACGGCTACAAGATCGAGGTTTTGCAAAAACACGGCCGCTACCGATAGCGGCAAGAAAAACGCAGGCCCTTGGCTGGCCGACGAAGCGGCGACGCCTGGGCCTCCGATAAGGGAGGATCGAAGAATGCGCGTTGTCGACAGACGAACGCAGGTCTCGCGGCGTGGTTTTCTGAAGGGCGGCAGCGCCGCCACCGCCGGGCTGGTGGTGCTGTCCGTCTCTTCCGGAATGATCACCGGTCCGACCGGCGCCTGGGCGATCTCGGTGGTCAATCTGCAGACCGCGACGATGCAGACGCTGATCCAGATGGCGCGCGACATCTATCCGCACGACCGTCTGGCCGATCGCTTCTACGCGGCGGCTGTCGCCGGCTACGACGAGCAGGCCGGCAGCGACCCTGCGGTCAAGGAGATGATCGAGAGCGGGGTGGCCGATCTGGACGGCCTGGCCGAAGCGCGGCACGCCCGGCGCTATGCCGAAGTCGGCTGGGAGGCCGAGCGCGTGGCTCTGTTGCGGGAGATCGAAGAGGGAGCGCTCTTCCGGACGCTCCGCTCGGGACTGGTGGTGGGGCTCTACAACAACCCCGAGGTCTGGCCGAAGTTCGGGTACGAGGGGGCCTCCGCCGAGCAGGGGGGATACCTCGAGCGCGGCTTCGACGACATCGACTGGGTCTAACGCGCGCTGCAGGGAGAAGAGACAGATGTCTGCACCTTACGATCTGAACGACGACAGCGTCGTCGTGGTCATCGGCTCCGGAGCGGGCGGCGGGACTCTCGGGACGGAACTGGCCCTGAAGGGGATCGATACCGTCGTGCTGGAGGCCGGCGGACGACATGAAATTGAGGACTTCTCGAACGACGAGTGGGGCATGTTCGGCCAGATCTCCTGGCTCGACATGCGCACCACCTCGGGCAACTGGCGCGTCGCGCGCGATTTCCCCAACCTGCCGGCCTGGATCGTCAAGGCGGTCGGCGGTTCGACGGTGCACTGGGCGGGGGCCTCGCTGCGGTTCCAGGAGCATGAGTTCAAGGATCTCAGCGTCTATGGTGAAGTAGCGGGTGCCAACCTGCTCGACTGGCCGATCGCGCTCTCCGACCTGGAGCCTTACTACGACAAGGCCGAAGACCGCATGGGGGTGACCCGCACCCACGACATTCCGGGCCTGCCGGGCAACAACAACTTCAAGGTCATGAAGGCCGGTGCCGACAAGCTCGGCTACAGGCGCTGCAGCACGGGGCGCATGGCGATCAACTCCCGGCCGCGCCACGACCGCGCGGCTTGTCAGCAGATCGGCTTCTGTTTTCAGGGCTGCAAGTCCGCTGCCAAATGGTCGACGCTCTACGCGGAGATCCCGAAGGGCGAGGCGACCGGCAAGCTGGAGGTGCGCGCCCAGGCACAGGTGCTGCGTATCGAGCATGACGACACCGGCAAGGTCACCGGCGTGGTCTACGCCGATGCCGAAGGCAATCAGCAGCGTCAGAAGGCGCGGATCGTCTGCGTCGCCGGCAACTCCATCGAATCGCCGCGCCTGCTGCTGAACTCGGCATCGTCTCTTTTCCCGGACGGCCTGGCGAATTCGTCCGGTCAGGTCGGAAAGAACTACATGCGGCACATGACCGGCAGCGTCTACGCGATCTTCGACCGGCCGGTGAACATGTATCGGGGTACGACCATGGCCGGCATCATCGAGGATGAGGCCGGCTACGATCCGTCGCGCGGTTTCGTCGGCGGCTACGAAATGGAGACTCTGTCGCTTGGACTGCCCTTCATGGCGGCTTTTCTCGACCCCGGAGCCTGGGGACGTGAATTCACCTCGGCGATGGAAGGCTACGACCGTATGGCGGGTATGTGGCTGGTCGGCGAGGACATGCCGCAGGAGAGCAACGCGGTCGCGCTGCACCCGACGGAGCGTGATCAGTACGGCCTGCCGGTCCCGAACGTTCACTTCGACGACCACCCGAACGATATCGCCATGCGCGATCATGCCTACCGGCAGGGGGCCGCGATCTACGATGCGGTGGGGGCGGTCAGAACCTTCCCGACGCCGCCCTATCCCTCGACCCACAATCTCGGCACCAACCGCATGAGCGAGAGGTCGCGCGACGGTGTGGTCAACAGGTGGGGTCAGGCCCACGACGTCGCCAACCTCTTCGTCTCCGACGGCAGCCAGTTCACCACCGGCGGCGCCGAGAATCCGACCCTCACCATCGTTGCCCTGGCGTTGCGCCAGGCCGACTACATCGCGGAGCAGATGCAGTCCGGGGTTCTGTGAACCTTGGGGTCCCGCACAGGGAAAAGGGCCTCCGCCGGAGGCCCTTTTCTTGTCGAAGGAAATCCCGTTGTTCGGGGCTGCGGCGCTCGCTAGGATTGATCACCATAATAAATCCAAAAGAAAAATTCGTGTTCTAACGGGAGGAAACTAGATGAAGCGTTTGCTGTTGTGCAGTGCTGTTGCCCTCGGTCTTGCGACCGCGGGACCGGCGGCGGCCCAAACCAATCTCGAACGGCTCGGGCAGTTCCGCACCACCGGCGTGACGGAGTTCGAGGTCATCGAGCAAGGCGGTCAGAACGCCGAGGCGATCCGCCGGATCCTGGAGCGGATCGACCTGCCGCAGGGGTTCAAGATCGACCTCTATGCCGTGGTTCCCGATGCGCGGCACATCGCCGTCGGGCCGCAGGGCGTGGTCACCTTCGTCGGCACGCGCAAGACCGACGTCTGGGCGGTCACGGACCGTAACAAGGACCGCGTCGCCGACGAGGTGAAGCGCTTCGCGCCCTCCCTGGATCTGATGATCCCCAACGGGCCCTGCTTCTCGCGGGACGGCTTCCTCTTCATCGCCGAACAGAACCGCGTCCTGATGTACCCGGCCGCCGAGTTCTTCTATGAGAGCCCGGACGTGGTGGCCGTACCGATCGTGCCGCAAGGCGAGCTGATCCCGGTCGAGGAAGAGAGCTTCAACCACACCGCGCGGGTCTGCCGGATCGGCCCGGACGACAAGCTCTATATCTCGCTCGGCCAGCCCTTCAACGTCTCGCCGCCGGAGAAGATGGAGCTCTACGACCGCACCGGCATCGGCGGCATCATTCGCATGAACCGCGACGGTACCGACCGCGAGGTCTTCAGCTACGGCGTGCGCAACTCCGTCGGTATGGACTTCAACCCCAACAACGGCGAGCTCTGGTTCACCGACAACCAGGTGGACGGCATGGGCGATCTGATCCCGCCGGGCGAGCTCAACCGCCAGACCGAGATGGGCCAGCACTTCGGCTTCCCCTGGTACGGCGGCGGCGGCACACGGACCAATGAGTACAAGGGCACGGAACCGCCCGCCGATCTGGTCTTTCCCGTGGTCGAAATGGATGCCCATGCCGCCGACCTCGGCATGACCTTCTATACCGGCCGGCAGTTTCCGGCTATGTACCGCGGCGGCGTCTTCGTGGCGCAGCATGGGTCCTGGAACCGCACCGATCCCATCGGGGCGCGGGTGATGTTCACCGCGGTCAACGACGACGGCTCGGTCGGCGAGACCAAGGTCTTCGCGGATGGCTGGCTGGACGAGGAAACCGGCGAGTACCTGGGACGGCCCGTCGACGTCGCCCAATTACAGGATGGGTCGATTCTGGTTTCGGACGATCTGGTCGGCGCGATCTATCGCATCTCCTACGAGCGGTAGCGGATTCGCGTCCCGCCTTTCGAGCGCCCCGGCAGGGTTGTCTCCTATGCCGGGGCGTCTCTTATCGTTCTGCTCATAATCTCTTGCAAGAAGATCACTCGATGTTCGAACCCTTTCTGCGCGCTTTCCGGGCCGGTGGGCTTTTCGGTCTGGTTCTTTTCTTCGGCGCCGTCTCCGTCACGCCGAGCCTTGCCGGCGATGCTGCGGCAGGACGCGACAAGGCTGCCGCCTGCCGCGCCTGCCATGGCCTCGATGGCATCGCCCGCCTGCCGAATGCACCGCACATCGCCGGCGAGAGCGAGCTCTACCTGATCGCCCAGCTGAGGGCCTTCCGCTCCGGCGAGCGCAAGAGCGAGCTCATGTCGGTGGTCG
>JANQPZ010000063.1 GCA_028285215.1 Rhodovibrionaceae bacterium
GACTGCTCGACAGCGTCGTCGAGCGGCTGGATCTGACGTCGGACCCCGAGTTCAACCCACGGCTTGAGGACGACTTCGAACTGCCGCCCATCCGCGCCGCCTTCGCGGACGGACGGGAGCGTCTGCTGGCTCTGCTCGGCCTGACGCCCGAGCCCAGAGCGCGCAACCCGGAACTGGAACGGCGGATCGTATTGGCGCGGCTGCAGGGCGCTGTGGCGGTCGAGCCGCGCGGTCGGTCCTACGTAGTGGAGGTCGGGGCGGTGTCGCGCTCCGCTGCGGCGGCAGCGCGTTTGGCCAACGGCATCTCCGAAGCCTATGTCGCCGCCGAACGTGCCGAGCGCGTCGAACGTCTGGCAGAGCTCGACACCTGGCTCGATCAGCGGCTGGTGCAGCTGCGCAGCGACGTGGTCGAGCGCGCAGAGGCTGTCGAGGCTTTCCGCCAGTCCGAGGATCTCTTCGAAGGGCAGTCGGGCAGCCTGCAGCTCGAAGAGCTGAGCGGTCTGTCCGACCGGCTGGTGGATGCCCAGGCCGACACGGCCCGTGCCGAAGCGCAGCTCTCGGAGGTTCAGCGTGCCGCCGAAGCCGGTTCGGCGACCGAAGCCCTTTCGCTGGCCGTCGATGCGCCCCTGATCCAACGGTTGCGCGCCGACGAGATTGAGCTCGGCAGCCGCCTCGTCAGGCTGTCGTCGACGCGGGGCCCTCAGCATCCAGAGGTCGTCTCGGCACGCCGCGAGCTGACAGAGCTTCGCGGGCGGATCGGTGGGGAGATTCAGAAGATTGTGACCTTGGCGGAAGCGCGGCTGGACAATGCGCGGGCGCGCGAGCAGTCGATCGCGCAGGCACGCCAGACACTGAAGAACAGCATCGATGAGAAGCGGGAAGCCTACATACGCCTGACCGAACTCGAGCGAGATGCCGAGTCGGCGCGCACGGCCCTGGACAGTTTCCAGACCCAGGCCAATCAGCTGGTCGGAGCCGGTGAGATCGAGCAGCCGACCGCCATGATGATTTCGCCGGCCAAGGCCCCTCTGTCACCGAGCCAGCCGAACCGCAAAGCTCTCTTCGCCCTCTCGCTCGCGGCCGGCCTGATGCTGGCTGGTCTCTACGTGGTGCTGCGCGAGGTCACCGAACAGCGCGTGAAGAGCGGGGCCGAACTGCGGCGCCTGTCGGGCCTGCGGCTGCTCGCGGTCCTGCCGCGGGTGCGTGGCTTGCGTGTTCGCTCCCCGGCCGCTCGCCGCAGGCTGGAACGGCGACCGGACCCCGCCTTCGCCCAGGCCATGCGGCGCCTCTATGCCGGCATCCGCCATGGCGACAACAGCGCCAATCTTCGTTGCGTCATGGTCTGCTCCGGCGAATCCGGGGAGGGCAAGACGCTGACGGCCATCGGTCTGGCGCAGGAGGCGGCGGCGATTGGGCGCCGAACGCTCCTGATCGATCTCGATCTGCACAAGCGCGACGCCAGCCGGGCCTATCCTGCCGACGATCCGGAAGGACGCGAGGATCCTGATCTGGCGGCCGCCATGGAGCTGCCCGAGCGGCTCGATCAGTTGACCTGGCGCGGTGCAGCGGGGCGTTTGCGGGTGTTGCGGCCGCGCAGCGACGCGGTCGACCCGCTAGCCTACTTGGAGCATCCGCGGCTGGACGTTCTGCTGCGCGAGGCGCGCCGGCGGTTCGATCTGGTGATCGTCGATACACCGCCGCTGCTGACCTTGCCGGATACCTCTCTGCTGGTCCGCAGAGTCGACGCCTGCCTGCTGCTGGTCCGCTGGAACCGAACGAAGCGCAGCGCCTTGCGGCAGTCCCTCGATCTCCTGGCCGCGTTCCAGGCGCCGTTGCTGGGCTGCGTTTTCACGCAGGTCGATCTGAAGCGTTACGGTGCCTATCAGTCGACGGAAGACGGCTACCTCAGCCCGGCATCGGTTTACGTGCCGGCCGAGCGGAAGCAACTGGTGGCGCCGTCGTGACGACCTTGATCCTGAGCAGCAGCTATCCGCTGCCGGCCGACGTCGGCCGGAAGGTCGTGATGTCGGGGTTCCTCGAGTGGCTGCAGGGCGCGGGAAGCGCCGGTTCCGCCCACAGCGGACGGATCGTCTATGCCCATCTTGCGCCACCGCGACGGGAGCAACGCGACAGGCTGGCGGTCGATCTCTACGAGGCGGAGATCGATCCCGCCTGGAGGCGGTTGGGAGCCATGGCGGTGGAGGGCCTGCTTCGGCGGCGGATGCCGCTGCAGATCGCCGCGCTCGGCGCGGCCAATGCAGCGGAGACCCTGGCACGGCTGGTCGCCAAACTCGCGCCGGACCTGGTGATTGCCGACACCCTGCGGGTCGTGCCGGTGCTGGAGCGTCTGCCCCTGGAGGGGACACGCAAGGTTCTCTATCTGGACGACCTCTACTCGCGACGGTATGCCCGGATGATCGAGACCATCGATCGGCATCCAGAGGCTGAACTCGACAGCCTCGGGACCTTTGCCCGCTTCTTGCCGAACTGGATGACGCGTCTCGTCCGCCTACCGCGTCTGCAACGGGCCTTGCTGATGCGGGAGATGGCGTTGATGGAGGCCGCGGAGGACTCGGCGCCGCCTCGGTTCGACCGCTGTCTGTTGCTCAA
The DNA here is from genome assembly GCA_028285215.1 of Rhodovibrionaceae bacterium. Lineage (GTDB taxonomy): Bacteria > Pseudomonadota > Alphaproteobacteria > Kiloniellales > DSM-21159 > Algihabitans. The sequence continues at coordinate 2,611 of JANQPZ010000063.1, forward strand.
CGGCCAAGAAGCGGAGCTCCTTCGCCGTCGCAGCGGCGCCGACAACATCGTGAGTGTACCACCCTTCATCAAGGCTCGAGAATGTCGTCTCGAGCCGCGACCGCTCGATCCGCCGCGGTTTCTCTTTTTGGGCAATCTGGGCTATCCCGCCAACGCCTACGGTTTGTCGCGCTTTCTGTCGGAAGCGGCGCCGCAGCTCTTCGCAGCCCTTCCAGATGCGAGCCTGGACATCATCGGCAAGGGCGCCGGACCGGCGCTCCAGGCGCAAGTGGCACGCCTGGGCGGACGGGTGCGGCTGCGCGGCTTCGTGGAGGACCTCGACGCGGCCCTGGCGGATGCGACCGCGCTGATTGCACCGGTTCTCTATGGGACGGGCGTGAAAATCAAGATCATCGATGCACTGGCGCGTGGCCTGCCGATCGTCTCCACGCCGACCGGCGTCGAGGGGATCGAGGTGGTCGACGGTCGAGAGGGGTTCCTGCGGGAGACGCTGGCCGGCTTCGTCGAGCCGCTGCTGCAGCTGACCGATCCGGTTGTGAACCGCGCCAGTTCGGAGGCTGCGCTGGAGCTCTATCGCCGCCGCTACAGCCGGGACGCCGCGTTCGCCGCTTACGAGGAGGCCTTTGCGTGACCGTGCCGCATGAGAGTCGACCGCAAGGGCAGGAGGCCAGTGAGACAAGCGTCTCCATCATCGTCTGCACTCGGGATCGGGCCGACGATCTGGCGCGCTGCCTCGTCACGCTCAAGGCCTTGACCTGTCCCCCCGAACTGCTGATTGATATCGTCGTTGTCGACAATGGGTCTCGTGACGGCACAGCCGACGTGGTGGCCGAAGCCGCGGTCGACAGCCCGATTCCGATCCGCCGGGTCTACTTGGCAGAACCGGGGCTGGCCCGAGCCCGCAACGCGGGAATTCTTGCCAGCTGCGGCGAGATCCTTCTCTTCACTGACGACGATTGTCTGGTAACGCCCGACTGGCTTGCCTCGGCCCTCCGTGTCATGCGGGCCGAGCCTGCGATCGGCCTGGCCGGCGGGCAGGTGCGGTTGCACAATCCCCGGGATCTACCGGAGACGATCAAGCCTTCGCCGCATCTGGAGCGACCGGGCCGGCCCGCCGACCTCCATGCTCTGGTGCTGGGATGCAACATGGCGCTTCGGCGTTCCGTTCTGGACAGGATCGGTTTGTTCGACGAGCGCTTCGGCGCCGGCAGCCGTTTCAAATCCTCCGAAGATACCGACATGGTCTATCGTATCTATCGGGCCGGTTGCGAGGTGGTCTACGACCCCAGCTTCCTGGTGTCTCACAATCACGGGCGACGTTCGCTGCCTGAGATCCGGCGCCTGCACCGCGGGTATCGGATCGGGCGGGGCGCCTTCTATGCCAAGCACCTGCTCCACGGCCGTCTGGATGTGCTCTCGATCCTGCTGCGGCAGCTGGTGCCGCTGCGGCGCAGCGCTTATCCCCTGCCGAGCTGGCCCCGTTACCTGCGTGCGGTTGTCGGCCAGTTCGTACGTCTGCCATGGCTGTTCGCCGGCGCAATTCTCTATTGGCGGTTGGGGGAGGACCCGGCCCATGGCTAGCCAGTCGGCGCACAGTACGGCAGACGTCGTCGATCTTTCGTCGCTGCGCGATGCGGCGGCCACGCTGGATGCCGAGGAACTACAGGTGCGCTTGCGCGGACTTCGCACGCAGGTTCTCGCGCTCGGCACGCTGCTGCCCAGCGACCGGCCGATCGTCTATCTCGACTATCCGTTGCATCTGAATGTCGGTGATCTTTGCCTGCAGTTGGCGGCCGAACAGCTCTTCGCCGACCTGGGGCTGCGGGTTCTGGGACGTGCCTCCATGTTCAACGGCAGAGCCTGGCTAGAGCGCGCGCTCGATCCTTCGGTGGTGCTGGTCCTGCACGCCGGAGGCAATCTCGGCGACCTTTGGCCCGGGCATCAGGACTTTCGCGAGGCTGTCGTCGCTGCCTTTCCCCACAATCGGATCGTCGTCCTGCCCCAGTCTCTCCACTTCTCCGATGGGCAGAGTTTTCACGACTGCATGCAACGCTGGGCACGGCACCGCGACCTGCACTTGGTTCTGCGCGACCGACACTCGCACGGACGGGTGGCGGAGTACCTCGGGGACCGAGCCTATCTCATGCCGGACCTGGCTCATTGTCTGTACGAGCGACCGCCCTTGATGACGGCGGCAGGTCGGACGGGGCAAGGGCGCCTGCGGCTGGCGCGACAGGACCTCGAAGCGCTGGTGGCACCGGATCACACTGTGGTCGCAGGCGCTTACTTCGACTGGGCTCAGATCTACACGTCTGGTGACCGTCGCGCCTATGCGCTTATACGTCGCCTGCATCGTCTCGATGACCGGCTTCCGGTCTCCCTGCCGATCTACGGGGCTTGGCGGCGGTTTGCGCAGCGGGCGGTTGCCAGAGGGGCCGCGCATCTTTCGCAGTTTGCGGAAGTCGATTCCGACCGCCTGCATGGCATGCTGATATCGTTACTGCTGCATCGCCGGGTGCGCTGGCGGGAGAGTCGGACCGGCAAGACGGGCGCCTACGTCGAGACCTGGCTGGCTGGCCTGCCGGGCTTGACTGTTGCCGATACCGGGACGGCGGCTTAGGGCGGTTGCGCTCCAGGTGCAGCGCATGAGGGATCTACAGGCCGCTGCGCAGGCCGACGAAGACGCTGTTGCGGGTGAAGCCCGCATCTTCCGCATCCGAAAAACGATTGTCGAACTGATAGCGGCCTGTGACCGCGACCCAACGGTTGATGCTGTAACTGCTTCCAATGCCGATAGTGAAGCGGGTATCGCTGCGGTTGATGCCTTGATAGTCGTCCAGACGCAGCCGCGCATCGGCCTCCAGAGACACACGGCGTGTCAGGGAGTGCTCCACGTCCAGACGCGCTTCCGTGCGTATCCGCGCGTCTGACTGTACGCCGTCGTCCTCGACGAAGCTGGTCTCTTCGCGCCGGTCAAGCGTGAGGGAGATGTCTGTAAGCGGTGTCACGTTCCAGGTCAGGCTGCCGGTGAGCTGCAGGCCGGTGAAGTCCTCGCGCTCGTTGTCCACGAAATCCTCGCTGAATACACCGATCCCAAATTCGGCTTCGATCAGCGAGCCAAGTTCGAAGCTGCTTCCGACGAGACCGCGATATGTGACCGAATCCTGATCGAGGCCGGCGCTGTCGGGGTCGTCGAAGTCCCGCCAGGTCCCGCCGGGTTGAACGAAGGCGCTGACCGCGGGAGAGATTCGAAAGCCGATCCTGAGATTGCCGTCGTAACGCGTGAATTCGCGGTCGGCCCGGTCTTCCGAGTCGAAGTTGCGCCGCGTGACGTTCACGCGCGGTCCGAAGCTGATACGGTTCGGACGCCAGCGGGCTCCCGCACTGAAGCCGTAGTCGTTGAACACGAAACGGCGCTCTCCGCCATCGGTGTCGGCATCGGTGCGGTCTTCGCTGGCGCGCGTGAAGCTCAGTCCGCCGTCGAGATCGAGATCGTTGGTCGCGGTATAGTTCAGGGAGGTCGACGCGCTGTAGGTCTCCTCGTTCTCGTCCGTCTCCGTGGCATAGCGATCGAAGCGAGCCGATCCGAACAGGCTCCAGTCGAAATCGCGCCCGTCCATGCGCACTTGCAGACCGGGTTGGATGATGGCTGCGATGTCGCCCTCGGCGTCGTTTTCGCTGGCTCTGACGTTGTCGTTCGCCAAGAGTCCGAAGCCGAGCGTCGGCAACACGGTGGTGGGACCGAAGCGCAGAGCGCCGCCGAGCTCCTGCGCCTGCACGTCGGCAGGCACGGTCAGCGTCGTCGAACAGACGAGCAGGAATGCAGCCAAGCCACGCATGCTCATCGGCCGCCGCTAGAAGTATCGCTCCAGGACTCTGATCACGTCGCCGGGCTGAACCCGGATTTCCGGTCCGGCCTGACCTTGGAACGTCATGCCGTCTTGAGCGCGCGTGATCTCGAAAACGTCGCGTCGCCCCCGGCTGGTGAAGCCGCCCGCGATGGCAACGGCCGTCAGCACGCTCATGTCGCTGACGTAGGGGTAGCGTCCCGGGTCTGCGACTTCCCCGAGGATGAAGAAGGGTCTGTAGCTGCGGACCTCGACGCTCACCGACGGCTCGAGCACCACCTGCGCGCCGCGTAGCTCCGCGGCGATCCGTTCGGCCAGCGCGTCGGCGGTCACGCCTGTCGCTTCAACGCCTTCGATCAGCGGGATCGCGACCAGGCCGGCGTCGGAAACCAGATAGGAGCTGCTGAGTTCCGGTTGCCCGAACACGGTCACCCGGACTTCGTCGCCGGGGCCAAGCAGATACTCGCCAGGCTGCTGTTGAGCCTCGATGGGCGGAAGATCGCGGACGCTGTCACAGGACGCCAGAGCAACGATGATGATCAACAGAGAGACAAGCAACGGTAGGCGTTTCATTCCCCACTCCCGATCGAGGCCGTCTGCGCGGCTCCAAGTCTTTGACGAGCTTCGTAGGCTAAACTTATCAACGTGTGACGAGCAAAGAGTAACAGAAATACGATAAAAACGAGAATTCCTGTTGCCACGGCAGCCGCGGTCAGTTGCAGGCCCGAGGCCTGCACCGGGATCCAGGCGAGGCCGATCACGATGGCACCGGCCATGGCTGCTGCACAGCCGAAAATCGCTGCGAGCGAGAGATAACGTGCAATGAAGCCCTGGCCGGTCAGATAGCGAACGAGGAAGATGCGCAGCGGCCAGACGAGAAGAAGCTGTCGGGCGAGAATGGCGGCCGCCACCAGAGTGATGGATTCGGTCGCGGCGAGGGGGATCAGAAGGAGCCCGGCGACAAAGGACGCCAGCGCGAGATAGAGGGAGAGATCGGGGCGCCCGAGAGCCCTTGCCAGGACCGGAGTATTGAACTCGATGGCCATTGGCAGACCGACCAGGCAGAGGATCTGGAGAGCCGGCACCATCGGCATCCAGTCCGACCCCAGCACGAGTTCCACGGCAAGCGGCGCGATTGCCGCCAAGCCCAAAAAGGCGGGGAAGCTGGTCAAGGCGATGGCCCGCTCGAGAAAGCGCAGCAGGGCGTTGATACGCGAGGCGTCGGACTGAAAACGCGACAGCGCCGGCAGCGCGACCTGGTTGATCGGCGACAGCAGAAGCTGGGTCAACAGTTCGAGAACCCGTCGCGCCATGGCGAAGAAGCCGACTTCGGCAACGCCGAGAAACAGGCCGATGGCGATCGGTGCGATCCTCTGATCCGCAATGATGACCAGTCGGCTGCCGGTGCTGAAGGCGCCATAGGCAGCAAGATCGTGCAGATGGCGCCACGACATCCGCAGGCGCGGGTGCCATCCGGAGGCGATCCACATACACAGCAGCGACGTGATCGCGGTCGTCAGATGCATGGCGACGAGTGCCCAGACGCCTTCGCCTTGGAAGGCGAGCCAGAGTCCGAGACCGCCGCCTGCCCCGAGCGAGATCAGTGCACGCAGAGCGAAGGGACGAAAGCGCAAGTCGCGTTTCAGCCGGGCGGTCGGCACCGCGGCTAGGGCCGACAGGGGAAGATAGAGCGCAAGAGCCTGAAGTACCGGTGCGAGCTGAGCCGCGTCGAACAGGCTGGCGAAAGCCGATGCGCCGACCACAAGTGCCGCGAACAGCAACAGTGCAAGCAGCGTGACCGCCCAAAAGGCGCTATCCAGATGCAACGGTTCGATTTCGTGGCGCTGTACGAGACGTTCGACCGCGCCGTCTGAGACCGCGGCCTCGAAGACCGCGATCAAGGACATCGCGAGAACGACGGTCCCGATTGCCTCGGCACCGACCTGGCGCGCGATCATCACGAAGATCGTGAGGCTGAGCGCTTGCCGAACCAACGTCTCCGCGCTCGACCACAGAGTCCCTGTCACCAGTCTACGTGTGAACCGCAAAGACTCTTTGCCTTCCCCGTCCGCGCTGCTCGGTTGTGTCTCTCAGCGTCGTTCCCGTCCCAACGAACCATCCGTGACGTGCGTCATGGCGGGTGTGATTTATCTGAGATGTTCAAAAGGTATTGAGAAGACAAATCAGTTAATCATGTGTGAGATCAATAAATTTCCAAATCACAGCCTGTAAAAAAGGAAGGAAGTCTAGGACATTATTTTCGCCAAGGTTGATTTGTCACGATCTCCTCAAGATGTTGCACCGCCACATAGCGAGTGGCTGCGAGATTGTCTCGCAGGGACAACGACAGAGCAGGGGGCACGTGAATGCCGGCCTCGATCGAGTGGACCGAAGGCAGAGTACGCGCGAGCTCCGCGCGGATTAACCCGGACTTGAGTCACCGTGTCCTTCGGACATTCGACTTGCCGATCATGTTCGGTCTCGGCGGCCTGCTCTACTTCGTCGTCGTCGAACAGCGCCTCGGCCTGGAGGTGCGGGAAGACTACCTGTTCGTCGCTCTCCTGGCTGCGGCGCTTCATTTCGTCATCCAGCAGGCTGTGGCTTCGAAGAGCAATACGTCGTCGATCGGGCTGGTCCGGAACGCCCTTGCGGTCTGGAGCCTGTCGGTTGTGCTGCTGATCGTGCTCAGTTTTGGACTGCAACTCGGCGAACAGTTTTCGCGCCTCTGGGCGCTGTGCTTCTTCACCGCCGGCGCCGTCTATCTGACCGGGTCCCGCTTACTCTTCGCGCGACGTCTGCGGCGGCTCGCCGATGCGGGGCGGCTGCGTCAACGCGTGGCTATCTTCGGCGCAGGTGCAGGCGGTCAGGATCTGGTCCGGCGCTGGTCGATGCTCGGGCGCCAGGGGCCGCAGGTCGTCGGGATCTACGACGATGCACCTCACAGCGCCGGGCTGCGTGACGGACTTCGCGAAGGAGGGCTTGAGGCTCTGCTGACCGCCTGCCGCTCGGATCTTGTCGACAGCGTCATCGTCTCGGCACCGCTCGATGAGGTGGATCGCTTCTCCGAAGGGCTGCGTGAGCTTCGCCAGCTTCCGGTCGATATTCTCCTCAACATCGAGGGGCTTGATCGCTTCGGGGATGCCCGGCTGCTGCACTTCGAGGGTGCCGGCATGGTGGAACTGGCCCGTCGCCCGTTGGACGACGCTCAGATGATGCTCAAGCGCATCGAGGACGTCGTGGTTGCCGGGGGGCTTCTGCTGCTGACCGCACCGCTGTTCGCGGCGATCGCTCTGGCCGTAAAGCTGGAGAGCCCCGGGCCGCTGTTCTTCGTGCAGCGGCGCTACGGATATGGCGGCCGGCTGATCGGGGTTCTGAAGTTCCGCAGCATGCGTCACGAAGACAGCGACCCGCAGGGCAGCCGCCTGACCATGCCGGGCGACTCGCGCATCACCCGCGTCGGCCGGATCATCCGCAAATTCAGCCTCGATGAGCTGCCGCAACTCATCAACGTGCTGCGCGGCGAGATGTCGATGGTCGGCCCGCGCCCGCATCCCCTTCAGGCCAAGGCCGGCGAACGCCTCTACGACCAGGTCGTAGAGGACTTCTATGCCCGTTACCGCGTGCCGCCCGGCATCACCGGGTTGGCCCAAGTCAGCGGCCTGCGCGGACAGACCGATACCGAACAGAAGCTGATCGACCGCGTCGCGGCGGACCTCCAGTACATCGAGACCTGGTCGCTCTGGCTCGACATCAAGATTCTCGCCCGAACCGTCTTCAAGGTGGTGGAGGCCGAGAACGCCATGTAGCTCTCGCGGCCGCCCAACGGCTCCGGCGGCCTCTCGTCTTCCTGCATCCCCGATGCCGCTCGCCTTGCGGCGTCCCAAGAAGCACAGAAAGGAACAACGGCATGCCGCATGCACTCCGCAAGCGCGTTCTGGTGACGGGAGGCGCAGGCTTCCTCGGGTCGCACCTCTGCGAGCGGTTGCTCGCCGATGGGTGCGAGGTGCTCTGCGTCGACAACTTCTTCACCGGGCGCCGGGAGAACATCGCCCACCTTCTGTCGGAGCCGTTCTTCGAAATGCTCCGCCATGACGTGACCTTCCCGCTCTACGTGGAGGTCGATGAGATCTACAACCTGGCCTGCCCGGCGTCGCCGGTGCACTACCAGTTCGACCCCGTGCAAACGACGAAGACAAGCGTGCACGGCGCGATCAACATGCTCGGTCTGGCCAAGCGTGTGAAGGCCAAGATCCTTCAGGCTTCGACGTCTGAAGTCTACGGCGATCCGGAACTGCATCCGCAGCCGGAGAGCTATCGCGGCAGTGTCAATCCGGTCGGACCGCGCGCCTGCTACGACGAGGGCAAGCGCTGCGCCGAAACGCTGTTCTTCGATTACTATCGGCAGCACGGTCTCAACATTCGGGTTGCCCGGATCTTCAACACCTACGGCCCGCGTATGCTGCCCAACGACGGGCGCGTGGTTTCCAATTTCATCGTCCAGGCTCTGAAGGGCGAGGACATTACCGTTTACGGCGATGGATCGCAGACCCGCTCGTTCTGCTATGTCGACGACCTGATCGACGGGCTGGTGCGCCTGATGAACGCGCCGGACGACGTCACAGGACCCGTCAATATCGGCAACCCGAGGGAAATGACGATCCGCGAACTGGCCGAACGGGTGATCGATATGGTCGGATCGCGCAGCCGCGTCGTGCTGTTGCCGCTGCCGCAGGACGATCCCTTGCAGCGCCGGCCGGACATCACCTTGGCGGGCAAGGCATTGGGATGGAAGCCCACCGTCGAGCTGGAGACAGGGTTGCAGTCTACGGTCGCCTACTTCCGCGATCTGCTCGCGCAGCAGACCGAGGATACGCCGGCTTTCGTTCCCGCACCTGCTGCGGCTCCTGCGATCGCCGAGGTTGCGGAGTAATCCTCAAGTCCTCCGAACGACACAAAGGAAGCGCGGTGAGCAACAAGCTCACCGCGCTTTTTTTCTCTTTCGGGCGTTTCTTTAAGCGGTCAGGCGTTGGTCTGCTGCCAGCGCCAGGCGTGCTCCACCATTTCTTCGATGGCTGCAAAGCGAGGACGGAAATCCAACTCGGAGCGTGCCCTTGCCGAGTCCGCGACCAGCTTCGGCGGATCGCCCGGGCGGCGGTCGGCCTGGCGGACAGGAACTCCCAGACCGGTGACGCGTTCCGCAGCGGCGATCACTTCAAGCACCGAGATGGGACGTTCGGCGCCGAGATTGAACACGCCCGACGCGCCGCCGTCCAACAGGCGGTTGAGAGCTGCGACGTGAGCGTCCGCCAGGTCGCAAACGTGCACATAGTCACGCAAACAAGTGCCGTCCGGCGTCGGGTAGTCGCTTCCGAAGATGTCCAGCGCACCCACCCGACCCCGTGCCGCCATGAGAACACGGGGTATCAGATGCGGCTCGGGATCGTGGTCTTCCCCCACCTCCAGGTCGGGGTCGGAGCCGGCGGCGTTGAAGTAGCGTAGCGCCACCCAACGCAGGCCCCCCGCCTCGCCTGCATCGGTCAAGGCTGCCTCCACCATCAGCTTGGTACGGCCGTAGGGGTTGATCGGGTCTTTCGGAAGATCCTCCGAAATCACCGGAGTGCCGGGCTGGCCGAAGATGGCGCAGGTGCTCGAGAAGACCAGCGCTCTGACTTTGAACAGCGTAAGAGCGTTCAGCAGCGTCAAGGTGCCGGCAACGTTGTTGTCGTAGTAGGAGAGCGGGTTTTCGACCGATTCACCGACATAGGCGAAGGCGGCAAAGTGCAGGGCGCCGACCGGTCTATGTCTGGTCAGCACGCGCGCCAGGGCCGCGGGGTCGCGGATATCGCCCACTTCCAGCGGTCCCCAGCGAACGGCACGGCGGTGGCCGCGCGAGAGATTGTCGAAAACCACGGGCAGAAAGCCGGCGGCGGACAGCGCCTTGCAAACGTGGCTGCCGACGTAGCCCGCGCCGCCCGTTACCAGCACGCGCGGTCGTTCCGAAAGGTTTACCATCGGGTCAGTCCCTTCTGTCGCGATGTCGGGACTGCTGCCCCGCGAGGATTAACCGTATGGCAAAGCTTGCAGGGCCAAGCTGAGCGAAGGCTGTGGCGCCGAGGGGCGTGCGAGGGGGATAAAGTTATGCAGGCAGAAGCGGGGTGGAATGCCGCCGAACCCAATGGGCGTGCGGAACCCTGTTCGAACGCGCCTGTGGCTGTTCGTACGCGCCGGAACTGGTCGTCTCCGTTCGTGCGAGCCACCGTGGATCCCGCGCCTGTCGCGTCGTGGCAGCCGCCAATCCTGGCTTGGGCCCTGTTCGGTGCCGGCTCATGGCTGTTGGTTGGCATGGGCGCCTATATTCTGCTGGCTTAGAGGGATAGGTGACGGCGCCGGCCGCGACTTTTGCGCGACTCTGCCGTCGTTCCGCTGCTGATGTCTCCTGTTCGCAAGAGGTTGGCTGGAAGCGCCCGATCCAGGTATGGCGCCATTAAGCTGCAAACACCTCCGCGAGGCGCCTTCGGCCCGCCCTAGCCTTGTCGGTCACAGCGTGGCTGTGACGTTGCGCGGCCCCCGAAGGCCACCAGTTTTTCACGAACAGAGCCCGCTCCGGTCCCGATGGTCGCACGTAGGTTCGCGCCCATGCTGACCAAGACCCTCAAACTCGGCGCCCCGCGCGTTACCACCGAAGCGGGCGGAAGCCGTATCGACGCCGATATCTGCGGCGAGCATCTCTATGTCAAAGCGAACGCGCCTCTGGCGGCCAGTAGCGAGGCATTGGTGGCGGCCTTCTATCTGATTGCCATGCATCAGGGAGCGACCCTTCGGTGCGACGGACCGCTTGATCCACAGTTCGCGCGCAACCTGCCGGCGGTTGCCGACTTCGCTGGGCGTCATCTCGATCTGTCGCATCGCGATGTCGAGGCCGACATTCGCAGAGGTCCGCCAAAGGCCGGCGCCAGCGCATCTTTCTTTACCGGCGGTATCGACTCCTTCTACAGCCTCAGCCGGCATACTGCAGATCTCGATGCTTTGATTTATATCGTCGGTTTCGACATTCCCTGCGGCGACCAGGCGTCGATTCAGAACACGTTGCCGCAGCTGCGCCGGGTCGCCGAAGCGTCGGGTCAATTCCTCATCGAAATGGAAACCAACCTGCGTGAATTGCGGTTGTTCCGTTCCTTGAATTGGGAGCTGACGCATGGTGCGGCCTTGGCCGCGATGGCCCTCTTTCTGACTGGGCAGGTCGGCCGCGTGTTCGTACCCAGCAGCGATGCGTCGCCGCGCGGTCGAGAGACGGCCTGGGGGTCCGATCCTGTCCTGGTGGAGAGCTGGTCGAGCGACAGCCTGGAAATCGTCTACGACGATTCCGGTGCGCGGCGGATCGACAAGGTAACTGCACTTGCCGGTTTTCCTCTGGCGCTGGACCACCTGCGCGTCTGCTGGCTCAACGACGTGCCCGGCGGCAATTGTGGCGTCTGCGAGAAGTGCGTCCGCACCATGGCTATGCTGGAGGTCTGCGGCGCACTCCAGGAAGTCAAGACGCTGCCGCACGATGGGCTGTCGGAGCGCATTCGCGCCCTGCCGCCCTTTACCTGGAACCAGCGGCGAATGTGGCAGACCGTCTTGGATCATCCGAATTGCGGACCCTTGACTGCAGCCATCGAGGAGAAGCTCGGTGCGCCGATGCAACAGTCTTTCGGGACGACGCCGCCGATCGGGCTCTCTCGTCTCAAGTGGCAGATCAAGAATTTCCGCTTGGTTGGGCAGATGCTCCGCTGAGACCGGCGGTTGGGATCGGCGGCCGGAAACGGTGGCCGCATCCACGGGCTGAGACGCTCAAGCTGAAGAGGGGAAGGGCGCCATGCGTGTCGCGATGATCGGGACGGGCTATGTTGGTTTGGTTTCTGGGGCGTGTTTTTCGGAGTTTGGGACGTCAGTGATCTGCGTTGACCGGGA
>JANQPZ010000067.1 GCA_028285215.1 Rhodovibrionaceae bacterium
TTCACGGCCAACGGCAGGGCACGCGCGGCCGGAGCCACGGACGGCTTCGTCAAGATCCTGGCCGACAAGCGCAGCGACCGCATTCTCGCGGCGCACATCATCGGGCCGGAAGCGGGCACCTTGATCCACGAAGTCGTGGTGGCGATGGAGTTTGGCGGCTCGGCCGAGGATCTCGCCCGATCCTTCCACGGGCACCCAACCCTCAACGAAGCGGTCAAGGAAGCCGCCCTCGCGGTCGACAACCGCCCGATTCACATTTGACGCGATCCCGGGGGAAGCAGACGAGACTGAGAGCGCGATGATCTCAGGCCGGATCGCCAGAGCGAGCCCACCTAAGGCGATCCTGCTCTAAGCTTCGACCCGGTCGACCAGCGCGCCATCGGGGGTGAAGCACGCGGCCGTCAGCGGCCCGCCGAAGCCGCAGCCGGCATCGACCGTGACAGTGTACTCGGTCTCGACGATCCCAGGACTGTCGTCCTCGCGCCCGGGCGCAAAGCCGCGGACGACCCGGGCAAAGCCGGCGTAAGGCTCGGCAAGGCGCCCGAAACCGCCGGACGACCACCAGAAGGAGTCCCGCTGCGCCTCCAAGGGGCGTGTCGGGTCCAGGCCGGCATTGACGAACAGCAACCCGCTACCGGTCCCCTCGACAACACAAGCGCGGCGCAGTGCAGCCATGAAGGCGACATGCCCGTCGTTCCGCTGCATCGACCGCCGCAGGTCCTGTGTCCAGCGCGTCAGACCCACGGCACCGCCGCGCACACGCTGCAAGGCTTCCTCTACGGAGCTTCCATAGGCAGTCAGCGTTGCACCGATCCCCTGCGTCAGCATCCAGTCGAGAACGCCGCGCGGGTCCGTCGCGAACTGAAGCTGCAGCAGCTTCTGCCACATCTCTTCCTGGCTGCCGCGCAGGATAACCACGTGCGGCGCCTCATCGGGTTCTCGGGACATCACACCGCAGCGAAAGGCCAGAAGCTCGTTCAAGGTGCCGGCCACATCGGGTCCCCGGCCCAGAACGTTGCCGAGGTACACCAGACGGTCACCGCCGTCCAATCGCGGCCAGAGCGCGTCGTGCAGCGCCTCCAGTCGCGCCCGTTCGCCGTGAATCGAGCCGACCGCCCAGACACGCCGGGCGGCGCTCAGGACGGCAAACTTCTCCTGATCGCTCATCGCGCAAGTCACCCCGTGGCCGCCGTTCCATGGAGCGTGACAGTCCGGCAGGCGGGCAAGGATGTGTGGGCAGAAAAACGGCCCCGGCGGCGAGATATCCGCGCCGCCGGGGCCGAACCTAACGCGGCCTAGGCTGCCTTGAGAAGCTTCTCCAGCTTGTCGGCCGCCGCCTGCTCGTCAATCGCTTCGAGCGCGGCCAACTCGCGGGCCAGACGGTCGAGCGCGGCTTGGTACATCTGCCGCTCCGAAAAGGACTGATCCGGCTGATCGTCCGCACGATGCAGATCGCGAACCACCTCAGCGATAGAAACGGGATCGCCGGAGTTGATCTTGGCCTCGTACTCCTGGGCGCGCCGGCTCCACATGGTCTTCTTGGCGCGGCTGCGGCCCTTGAGCGCGGCAAGCGCCGAATCCATCATCTTGCGCGACGACAGGCGCCGCAGACCGGACTGTTGGGCCTTGCCCACCGGCACGCGCAGCGTCATCCGATCCTTCTCGAACTTGATGACGATCAGGTCGATCGTTTCACCGGAAATCTCGTGGGTTTCGATCCCCAAAACCTTGCCCACGCCGTGCGTTGGATAGACCACGTAGTCGCCGGCAGTGAACTCGATCTTCTTGGCCATGATTGGTTTCGATCTCCGTCGTTCTGGCGTACCTGCTGAAAGACCGTCTGGTGGGCCAAGCCGCGGTCTACCTGCGACCGGTCTGTGCCGAAGGCAGCGGTCGTCCGCTAAAACGAAGCGCCGGACTGCTTCCCCAGGCCCTTCGTCGCGACCGCGCCAGTTCGACTGTCGATCTCACACGCGCCGCGTCACGCCTTTCCGCGACTGTGCCGAGCATCGACAACCCTGCTACCACTCATCGACCTTACCAAGGCAACGAAGCCGCCCCTGCAACCGCAGATGCGCGACCGGCGCCCCGAGCGCCACCGATGACTGCGCGCCAGCCCTCACCCTTCTGCAAGATAGAAAGGTGTTCGAGTTCCGGACAATCGGGACGCAGAACGCGCCGTTCCAGACTTCAACCAGGCCAGCCTCTGGTACCCCAAGACGCTGCGTCAGATCCGTCCGTCATCCCTTCCACGCGGACAGGCTCTGTCACAAAACATATATACTATAGTCTGGCTTCCGAAACAACCGCTGCAACGCAGCATACCGATAGCCGGAGGCCAAGCGCCAAGAAAAATTCAAAGATCTAGGGCAAGAGCTCTTGAATCAACTCTGGGTTTTTACGCGGACCAATTATCGCCACGTTACTGCGGCCAATCAGTCGCCAAGGCCTGGCTTGTCCGAGAAGTATTTCTCGTACTTATTCTCCTCACCCTTATGACTGTCGGCGTCGGCCGGCGCATCTTTCTTGCGTGTAATGTTCGGCCAAGTTTCCGAGAAGTCCCTGTTGAGGGACAGCCATTGATCGGCTTGCGGATCGGTGTCGGGCAAGATCGCCTCGGGCGGGCATTCAGGCTCGCAGACACCGCAGTCGATGCATTCGTCGGGGTGAATCACCAGCATGTTGTCGCCCTCGTAGAAGCAGTCTACGGGGCAGACCTCGACACAGTCCGTGTACTTACATTTGATGCAGGCTTCTGTGACGATGTAAGTCATCGCGCTCGTCTTCTCCTCATCAGCGGTGCGCCATACGCGCCACGCCGGTTCTCGACCTTCGGACGTCTCCGGGCCACTCGCCGCCCCTGCGGTGTCCGTCCACCAGCGGCCGGACGGCAGGGGGACGGATGGCGGGGGGACGGACTTAACCCTGGAGACCCAGTTTCGCCAGTGCTCGCTTGCGTGCCTGTCCGCTTTCCCGATCAGTGACATGGATCAGCGCTGTCAGGCGGCGAAGCAAGTTGGCCTCGTAGTCGTGCAGCGTTCCGTCGGCGTAGGCGACTTCCCAAAGCATCTCCATAAGCCCCACCCGCTCGTCGTGATCGAAGCGATCCTTGACCGTGCGCACGAAGGAGAAAAGCTCCACACTCTCAGCCACCTTCTGCTCGGCCAAATCGACGAGGTTGCCGGCCTCCGACGCTTCCATCCCGAAGCGTTCCGCGAGCAACCGCTGAACGGTCGCCCGCTCTTCGCTGTCAAAGTCGTCGTCCATGCAGGCCGCTTCGACCAACAGGGCAGCGGCAGCGAGTTGCAGCTCATCCTGACTGTGGTGGGCGCCTTCGGCCGGCGCACCGCCGCGATCCATGAATAGATTTCGAATGCGGTCCAACATCTTCCTAGGTGCCTATCATTGCCTTTCGCCTGGGGGCAACCCTTGGCAGACTGCGGCTTTCCGTGGCATCGCCCCGCCAGCTCGCAGGCGTCCCCGTTACCCCCGCGGAGGTAAGTGTCCGCGACCCACCAAGATGCGCCGAACCTTTCGGCAAACAAGATCGGAGAACGACCGTGAGCCAAGCCGAAGACCAAAAGCGGTACGCTCCGGCAGCCATGCGTAACAGAGGGCCAATCCTCGAGGTGCTGCAGCCGTTGGTCGCAGGGCTTCGCGAGGGCGCCTTGCTGCTGGAGATCGCCAGCGGTACCGGCGAGCACGCGGCCTTCTTCGCAGCGGCGCTGCCCCACCTCACCTGGCAGCCGAGCGAGGCAAACGCAGAGCTCCACGCCAGCATTCTGGCCCATCGAACCACCGCCCTGCGGGTCGATCAGAGTCAAGATCCAGCGAACATCAGGCCGCCGATCACCCTGGACGTCACAGAAAGACCCTGGCCTGTCGCGGCTGCAGACGCCGTGCTGTGCATCAACATGATCCACATCGCCCCCTGGGCCTGCTGCCAAGCCTTGATGGCCGGCGCCTCCGAGATCCTCCCACCCGGCGGGCCGCTCCTGCTATACGGACCTTTCAGGCGTCGCGGCGCCCACACGGCAGCCAGCAATGCGGCTTTCGATCGCTCCCTGCGGGTGCAGAACGCCGCTTGGGGCATCCGCGATCTGGAGGCGGTGACCGCCTGCGCCGAGAAGGCAGGGCTGGAGCTTGAAAGCGTTCGGGACTTGCCGGCCAACAACCTCGCGGTTGCGTTCCGCCGATCCGAGCACCGGGAGGACTGACAGTACCTGCACGGCATTTGCAGCGAATACGCAGAGGTTTACCCGGCGTTAAGCATCGACGGGCTTTGTTAAAGACAAGTCGGCGCAGGAAGAGACCGGCTAGCGGTCGAGACAAACACAAGAGCACGTCACTCTTGGCGTGCGGATTGACGGCAGTCCTGTCACACCTGAGGAGCGGGAGCGGTGATAGCGGCCAGCGGTACAAGGGAACCTCGGCGGCTGCTCCCGGTCGCGAGAACAGTCGCTGCTGCGGCACTGAGTCTGACGCTCACCACCACTGCAGAATCCTCGACAGCAAGCGATCAGACGGCCCTGTTCCGCATCGGAACCGGCGGCCTGGCCGGCAGCTACTATCCGGTCGGCAGCGTCCTTGCAGCCGAGTTGACCGATCGTCTCGGCGTCACCTGTCGCGTCGACTGCCCCGCCCAACCGCTCTTCGCCGTTGCCCAGACATCCAACGGGTCCGTGTCCAACATCGCGGAGTTGGCGGCCAGACGACTGGAGGCGGGACTGGTGCAAGCGGACATCGCCCACTGGGCCTACAGCGGCGAAGGTATCTTTTCCGACGGCTCCCCGATGCAGGAGCTCCGGGCGATCGGCCATGTCTATTCGGAGAGCTTGCAGATTGTCGCGCGCGCGGACACCGGTATCCGGGCCTTGGAAGACTTGAGGGGCAAGCGGGTGTCTCTCGACGAACAGGGCTCCGGTACCCTGATCGCCGCACGCCTGGTGCTGGAGGCGCATGGCCTGACGGAGACGGACTTGGAGCCGCGCTACGTGAAGCCCGATCTCGCCATACAGAAACTGCGGGCCGGAACACTCGATGCCTTCTTCACCGTTGCCGGAGCCCCCACCGCCTCGATCACGGCCTTGGCCGACGATCTGCAGATCACGCTCGTGCCCATCGAGGCCGCGGCTCAAGCCGAACTCGCGTCGCGCGTGCCCTTTTTCCTGTCGACGCTCCTTCCGGCCGGGCTATACCGAGGAACGGAGCCGACGAAGAGCCTGAAAGTCGGCGCACTGATGCTGACCCGAGCCGATCTGAACGAAGAACTGGTCTACCAGGTCACCTCGGTGCTGTGGCACGACGATACCTACGCCGCGCTGCAGAATGGGGGCGCGCCCGTTCGACGTGACATGGCGCTCAACGGCTTGCCGTTGCCGCTTCACAGCGGTGCCAAGCGCTTTTACCGCGAGACCGGCCTGCTCAGGTAATGATCCGCTTGCTTGCCCGCTTGCCCCTGACGGCCTACCTCACGGTCGCCTTGATCCTGGGCAGCACCGGCGGCCTGATCACCTACGTGCAGCACGGTGTGACCCAGGTTCAGCGGGGTCTGCCGGTCGAGGTCGTGCGCCAGCAGCGCGACGTTGCCGTCCTGGTGCACGATCTCTCGGCTCTGGTACGTTCCCTGGAAAGTGCGCGGCAGCAACCGCCCGAAAGCCGCAGTCTCGAAGAAGCTCGCTATCAGCTCTTGCGCGCCAGGATCATCGTCGATCAAGTGCGCCATACCTACAACCTGGACAACCTGGTCGGCGCGTCGGCCGTCCATGCCGCCCTGCATCCGGTGCTGGTCGACCTGGAGAGGTGGTTGAGCAACGGGGTCCACGGCGCTGCCCCGGAGAGCGATCTCGTGGTCGATCTGGCTCTCTTGCGCGCCGACAACGCCCTGTCCCGGGTCGGTGCGCTCTTCGAGCAGTCGAATGCCGCCGCGCTGGAGCTGCTGACCGATCAGGAGACGGAGCTCGACAGCTTCCAGGCAGGCTTTCTCGCCGTCGCGGTCGCGCTTGCCCTTCTCGCCTTGGGGCTGGCCGTATTCGTGATCCGCCAACGGGTCACCGAACAGGCTGCCAACCGGGCGCAACGGCAGCTGATGCTGGCGGTTGCGACAATGCCGGTGGGCGTCGCCCTGTTCGACGGCGATCGTCGTCTGTTGGCCTGCAACTCGCGCTACCGCGACCTTTGGGGCTTCAGCGATGCACAGGCCAAGCCGGGCACGCCCCTGCCGCGACTCGCGCAGACCTATGCCGACATAGAGGGCATGACCCAAGAGGAAGCGGACGCCTTCCTCAAGCGCCGCGAGCAGCTTCACAGTCTGCAGCAGGATACTGTCCGTCGCGAGGTGCGGAGAGACGGCCGCGTCATTGCGATCCATCACCACTGCATGGCGGACGGGAGCGCGGTCGCGACTTACGAAGACGTCACCGAACGCACGGCGGCGGAGCGCGCCCTGCGCGCCGCAAAGGAAGATGCGGAGCTTGCCAACCGGGCCAAGTCGGAATTCCTGGCCAACATGAGCCATGAGCTGCGGACACCGCTGAACGCCATCATCGGCTTCTCCGAAGTCATGAGCCACGAAGCCTTCGGCCCCTTGCAGAAACGCTACAAGGGCTACGCCCGCGATATCCTGGCCAGCGGCCGCCATCTGCTGAGCCTGATCAGCGACATTCTCGACCTCTCGAAGGTGGAGGCAGGCCAGCGCGAGCTGCTTGAAGAACGGATCGAATTCGACGAGTTGATCAGCGACACCTTGCGCCTGATCTCCGAGCGCGGCGAGTTCAATCGCGCGCGGGTGAGAATCGCCCATGCCGACGAAATTCCGGCTGTTTGGGCCGACCGTCGTGCCTTGGTTCAGATCCTCCTCAATCTGCTGTCCAACGCACTCAAGTTCAGCGATGCCGACACGACGGTCACGATCTACGCAACGCTCGATGCCGCGGGTCGCCCGCGGCTGAGCGTGGCGGATCGGGGTATCGGTATCGCGCCGGAAGAGATCGGTAAGGTCATGCAGCCCTTCACCCAGTTGGAAAGCGCCCATGCACGCCGCTATCAAGGCACGGGGCTGGGCCTGACGATTGCCCGCAACCTGGCGGAACTTCACGGTGGCGATCTGACCATCGAGAGTACCCTTGGGGAAGGCACGGTCATCACTCTGTCTCTGCCGGCCGGGCGTGCCCTCGCGGCTGCACCCGCCCCAGCCGCCGCAACGGGAACCGCGGGACCGGCATAGCGCCACACGCCAAGCCCGGGAGACCCCGTCTCCCGGAGATCGCGACGCCGTGCTAAACCCCGCAAGATGAGCGATTCGAAAACCGCGCGCCGGCGCCTGCGTTTGGCCTTCATGGGCACGCCCGACTTCGCCGTGCCCGCGCTGCTGGCGCTCGCCGCTGCCGGACATGACGTCGCCTGCGTCTACTCGCAGCCGCCGCGCCCCGCCGGCCGCGGGCATAAGGACCAAAAGAGTCCCGTTCATACGGCGGCGGCAGCGCGAGGTTGGCCCCTGCGCACACCGACGAGTCTGCGCGACCCCAAAGCGCAGGCCGACTTCGAAGCGTTGGAGTTGGACGTCGCCGTGGTCGCGGCCTATGGACTGATCTTGCCGCCGGCCGTTCTGGAGGCACCGCGCCTGGGTTGCCTCAACATCCACGCCTCTCTGTTGCCCCGCTGGCGCGGCGCGGCGCCGATCCAGCGCGCGATCCTGGCCGGCGACCGGGAAACCGGAATCTGTATCATGCAGATGGAAGCCGGGTTGGATACCGGCCCGGTCCTGCTGGAGCGTCGCCTCGCCATCGCCGCGCACGACACCGCTCAGTCGCTGCACGATCGTCTGGCCGCGCTGGGCGCCGAAGCGATCGTCGAGGCCGTGACGGGGCTGTCGGCGGGCCTTTTGAAAGCGCAAGCGCAGACAGCCGATGGCGTGACCTATGCCGCGAAGCTGGACAAGTCGGAGGCTCGGCTCGACTGGCGCAAATCCGCGGTCGAGCTGGAGCGTCAGGTGCGCGCCTTCACCCCCTGGCCCGGCGCTTTCTTCGAGACCGCCGGAGGTGACCGCATCAAGGTCTTGGCGGCGGAGCTGGTACCGAGCGGCAGCGGCGCGGTCGGGGAAGTGCTCGACGACCGCTTGACCTTGGCCTGCGGCACTGGCGCGCTGCGCCCGACACGCCTGCAGCGCCCCGGCAAGGCACCGGCGGACACGGCAGCCTTCCTGCGCGGCTTTCCCTTGCCGGCGGGCAGCCGCCTGCCGCTGCCGGACTAGCGACGGCACATGGCCCGCTACAAGTTGACCCTGGAATACGATGGCGGTCCTTTCGTGGGCTGGCAGCGCCAGAACAACGGTCCCAGCGTGCAAGCCGCTCTGGAGGCGGCGGTGTTCCGTTTCTGCGGCGAGCGCAGGACCGTCCAGGGCGCCGGACGCACGGATACCGGCGTGCACGCCAGCGGACAGGTCGCGCATGTGGATATCGAAAAGACCACTGACGCCACCACGGTGGCGAAGGCGCTGAATGCCCACGTCAGGCCTGCGCCGATTGCGGTTCTGGCCGCCGAAGCCGTCGGGCAGGAGTTCCACGCCCGCTTCTCCGCGACGGGACGACGCTATCTCTATCGTATCCTCTGCCGGCCATCGCGGCCCGCGCTCTTGCGGGGGCGCGTCTGGTGGGTGCCGCAGACCCTCGATCCCGCCGCCTTGCAGGCGGGCGCGGACCGTCTGATCGGCCATCACGACTTCAGTTCCTTTCGCGCGAGCGAATGCCAGGCCGCCAGTCCCGAGAAGACGCTGGACGCGTTGCGGATCGAGTCTCGAGACCGCGGGTTGGACGGGCTCGAGATCCGCGTTCACGCAGCCGCACGCTCCTTCCTGCACCACCAGGTGCGCAACATGGTCGGAACCCTGCGGTTGGTCGGCCAAGGCAAATGGAGCCCGGAACAGGTCACCCGCGCCCTGCAGGCGAAGGACCGCCGAGCGGCCGGTCCGACGGCACCGGCAGAGGGCCTCTACCTGACAGAGGTCACCTACTGACCGGCGCGCCATCCGGGATGCCGAGGATCGCCAGACGTACCGGCAGCAGACTTCAACGCGGCGAACGGATCCGCGCCCGGTCCAACCTCAGCTCACCACCACCATCGAGCGGCCGATGCCGGCCACCAGCAGGTCCAGAACCCAGCCCATGAAGACGATGCCGACGGCGGGCAGGCCGTCGACCTGCAAGGCGACGCGGGTGATGTACCATTGGTAGGCGAAGATGGCGATCTGCACCAACAGCAGGATACCGCCCAGCGCCGGCACGCCCGCAGCGCCGGCCAAGGCTGCGATGGGAACGGCAAAGGCCGCCTGGATGACCACGGCCCAGTTCCAAGCGACGATGTAATGGAGGTAGTTCCTGTCGCGACCCAGGGCCTCGGCAACGAAGACCATGACGACGGGAAAGGCCAGCCAGGAAATCGTGTAGGTCAGCCCCTCGATGGCCAGCAGGAAGAAGAGGCCGCCGGCGAGACGTTCCTCGCTCAGCAGCGTCCACTCGTGCAGCAGCCAGAAAGGCAGGACCAGGACCGCAGCGAAAAAGGACTTCACGAAAGCGTCGGGACTGCCGTCGAGCAAGGCCAAAGCACTGCGGTCGCCACGCAGCAGCCGCCAAACGGCGTAGAGAGACTGTAGGATTTCGGCCTGACTCGGCAGGATCACGCGGTCCCGCTCCCACCGGAGGCGCTCGCGGCCACCGATCCGAAGAAGTTCTGCAGCACCTGCCGATAGACCTCGGTCAAGGCTGCAAGGTCTTTCACATCGACCCGTTCGTCGACTTGGTGCATGGTCTTACCGACCAGTCCGAACTCCGCCACCGGACAGACGTCCTTGATGAAGCGAGCGTCGGAAGTGCCTCCGGTGGTCGAGAGCTGCGGGCGCTGCCCCGTCGCCGCCTCCACCGCATCCTGCAGCAGGTCCGACAGCGGACCCGGCGGCGTCAGGAAGGCTTCCCCGGAAACCCTGACCCTCAGATCGTAACTGGCCTGCGATCCGGCAGACTCGGCCAGGACGGCGTCGAAGGTCTTGCGCAGCCAAGCCTCCAGCGAAGCGCCGCTATGCAGATCGTTGAAACGGATGTTGAAGGCCGCCGTCGCCTTGGCCGGGATCACGTTGGTGACCGCGTTTCCGACATCCACGGTCGAAACCTGCAGTGTCGAGGGCTGGAAGTGATCGGTCCCGCCGTCCAGCGGCTCGGCCGTCACAGCCTGTAGCAGACGCACCAGATGGTGAACCGGGTTGTCGGCGAGATGCGGATAGGCCGTGTGCCCCTGAACACCCTGGATTGTCAGGTGACCCGTCAGGCTGCCGCGCCGGCCGATCTTGACCATGTCGCCCAGCGCCTCCGGGTTCGTCGGCTCGCCGACCAGGCAGGCGTCGAGATGCTCGCCGCGCTCTTCTAGCCAGCCGAGCATCTTGCGGGTGCCGTTGATGGAAGGACCTTCCTCATCACCGGTGATCAGCAGCGAGATCGAACCGGCCGGGCGGCCTTCCGCAGCAAGGTAAGCGGAAATCGCCGCGATCATGCAGGCGATGGCGCCCTTCATGTCGGAAGCACCGCGTCCGACCAGTTCCTCGCCGCGCACCTCGGCCGCAAAGGGGTCGCTTGACCAGGCGGCGGCATCGCCCACCGGCACCACGTCGGTGTGACCGGCGAAGCAGAAGTTGGGCTGCGCAGTGCCGAGCCGGGCATAGAGGTTGTCCACGTCCGGCGTGCCAGCCTCGGAGAAGACGAGGCGATGGCAGACGAAGCCCAGCGCCTCCAACTCCTGCTGCAGCAGATCGAGAGCGCCGCCCTCCACGGGCGTGACGCTGGGACAGCGGATCAGACGCTGGGCCAGATCGAGCGGATCGACGGTGCGGACGGGATCGAGAGTTGCGCTATCAGTCATGACGGGCGGTTATATCGCGCTGCGGTAAGTCTTGTCTTCCCACGGCGACATAGGCGCGCCCGAAGGTCCCGACCAGTCCGGTGGTAAGACGGGCGCCAGGATCGACGGCAAGACAAGCGGGCCGGCGCGGTTCGATCCGCCTCAGTCGCGCAGCAGTTCGTTGATCGAAACCTTCGCGCGGGTCTTCTCGTCGACCCGCTTGATGATCACCGCGCAGTAGAGGCTGGGGCCCGGCGTCCCGTCGGGCAGCGGCTTGCCCGGCAGGCTGCCGGGGACGACCACCGAGTAGGCCGGTACCTCCCCGCGGAAGACCTCGCCGGTCTCCCGGTCGACGATCTTGGTCGAGGCGCCGATGAAGACTCCCATGGAGAGCACCGCGCCCTCGCGCACGATCACGCCCTCGACGACCTCCGAGCGAGCCCCGATGAAGCAGTTGTCCTCGATCACCACCGGATTGGCCTGCAGCGGCTCCAGCACGCCGCCGATGCCGGCACCGCCCGAGAGATGCACGTTCTTGCCGATCTGCGCGCAGGAGCCGACGGTCGCCCAGGTATCCACCATGGTGCCTTCGTCGACGTAGGCTCCGAGGTTCACGAAGGAGGGCATCAGCACCACGCCCGGCGCGATATAGGCGCTGCGCCGCACCGTGCAGTTGGGGACGGCGCGGAAGCCGCCCTTGCGGAAGCGGTCCTCGTTCCAGTCGGAAAACTTGGAAGGGACCTTGTCGAACCAGGCGGCCTGGCCGTGCTCGGGATCCCAGGGACCGCCGGTCATGACGGCCATGTCGTTCAGGCGAAAGGAGAGCAGAACCGCCTTCTTGAGCCACTGGTTCACCACCCAGTCGCCGTTGCCCTCGCCGGACTTCTCGGCAACCCGGTAACGCCCCTCGTCGAGACCGGCCAGGGCCAGTTCGACCGCGTCGCGCACGACGCCCTTGGTCTCCGGCCCGATCTCGGCCCGTTGCTCCCAAGCTTCTTCGATCGCCGCCTGCAGGTCCGCCGTCTGCATTCCCTCTTGCCCTCTGTCCTGTCGCTGCCCCATCCAAAAGAGCGGCGGACCATGCGTCGGAGCCGGCTGACGGTCAAGAGGGCGCCGCCTAAAACCCTCAGCTCTCGGGAGTTACGACACCGACCAACGTCTCCAGCCAGTCGGTGACGTCCTCGCAGCGGTGGTGAATGTAGTCGGCGTCGCTGTGGGGATCGACGTTCCAGTCGGCCCCGTGCTGGACGTAGAGGGTGGTCATGCCGAGCGCATGGGCCGGGACCAGATTGCGGGCCGAATCCTCGGCGAAGAAGGCGCGGTTCGGCGCGATGCCATGCCGGTGCAGCAACTCGTGGTAGGGCGCCAGATCGGGCTTCGGGATGAAGTCAGAGGCGACGATGTCGAAGATCGCCTCGAAGTGGCGGGCCACGCCCAGGCGGTCCAGCACCGCTTCCGCATGGGGCACGGAGCCGTTGGTGAAGATCAGCTTCCGGCCCGGCAGGCGCTCCAGCGCGGCGTCGAGGCGCGGATTGGGTTGCACCGGCGTATGGTCGATATCGTGCACCACCGACAGATAGTCGTGCGGGTCGATGTCGTGATGAGTCATGAGACCGCGCAGTGTCGTGCCGTGTTTGCGAAAGTACTGCTTCTGCAGCGCCCGTGCTTCCGCCGGCTCCAGACTCAGCAGGTCGGCGACGTAACGCCCCATGGCCCGGTCGATCTGATCGAACAGGCGACAGGATGCCGGGTAGAGCGTGTTGTCCAGATCGAACAGCCAGACGTCGATACTCGCGGTCTCGAGCGGCGGCGGTTCGGACGAAATCGCCCTCGCTCCGCCTGCGCTGCCTGATGCTCTTTCCGTCACGGCTCGATTTCTCCCTCTTCCTTCGGCACCGCCGCAGGGCGGTCTACCGCCGCGACGGGAGCGATCCTAAATCGTGTTGATGCAGGCGGCCAGCGAGACACCGCAGGTCTGCATGGCTGCGAACGGCAGAGCGCGATTGGCCTCCGGTGAGCGCGACGCTATCTTCGCGGCCCGCAGACCCCTTAGAGCGAAACGACAAGACGAAAAGACAGGACCGATCGATGCCCAGTGATACAGCCAGCCGACCCCAAAGCGCGCCGCGGACTCTGTTCGACAAGATCTGGGATGCGCATGTGGTCGACCGCCAGGACGACGGGACCTGCGTGCTCTACATCGACCGGCACCTGGTGCACGAGGTCACCAGCCCGCAGGCCTTCGAAGGGCTGCGTCTGGCAAGCCGACCGGTGCGCCGACCGGACGCCACCCTGGCCGTGGCCGACCACAACGTGCCGACCTCCGACCGCTCTCTGGGCATCGACGACGCGCAGAGCCGCATCCAGGTCGACACGCTCGCCCGCAACGCGGCGGCCTTCGGCATCGAGTACTTCGACATGGCGGACGTCCGGCAGGGGATCGTCCACATCATCGGGCCGGAACAGGGCCTGACCCAGCCGGGCATGACCATCGTCTGCGGCGACAGCCACACCTCGACTCACGGCGCCTTCGGCGCGCTGGCCTTCGGCATCGGCACCAGCGAGGTCGAGCATGTACTGGCCACTCAGACGCTGCTGCAACGGCCGGCCAAGAACATGCGCATCACCGTCGACGGCGATCTGCCGACCGGCCTGACCGCCAAGGACCTGATCCTCGCCCTGATCGGCAAGATCGGCACGGCCGGCGGCACCGGCCACGTGGTCGAATACGCCGGTCCCGCGATCCGGGCCCTCTCGATGGAGGGCCGCATGACGGTCTGCAACATGTCGATCGAGGCCGGTGCGCGTGCCGGCCTGATCGCGCCGGATCAGACCACCTTCGATTACCTGATGGGGCGACCGCGGGCGCCGAAGGCCGGCACCTGGGAACAGGCCGTGGCCTATTGGCGCGGGCTGCCGTCCGACCCCGACGCCAGATACGATCGGGAGGTGTCGCTATCGGTCTCGGAGATCGAGCCGCAGGTGACCTGGGGCACCAGCCCCGAGGACGTGCTGCCGATCTCCGGCGCCGTACCGGCATTGGACGCGGCAACCTCCGCCGAACGGCAGGCCCATGTAGTCGAGCTTGCGTTCGAGCGCCGCCTGCCGTTCGGC
>JANQPZ010000139.1 GCA_028285215.1 Rhodovibrionaceae bacterium
GACTCGGTCAGCTGGCGGCGGTCGGCGTGACCTTCCTGCTGACCGTGGCGGTCAACCGGGCCCTGCGGCAGGCGGGCTGGTACGGGGCGCGGCCCGAACCCCGGCTGCTGGAGCTGCTCGATCTGGTGGCTATGGGAACGGTCTGCGACGTGGTGCCTCTGACCGGGCTCAACCGCGCCTTCGTCGCGCAGGGACTGAAGGTCCTGCGCCGGCGGGGCAATCCCGGCTTGGCGGCGCTGGCCGACGTGGCCGGGATGGAGGGGGCGCCCGGCACCTACCATGCCGGTTTCCTTCTGGGGCCGCGGCTCAACGCCGGCGGCCGGGTCGGGCGGGCCGACCTGGGAGCCCGGCTGCTGACCTGTCTCGATCCTGCCGAAGCGACCGCGCTGGCGAGCGAGTTGGACGGCTTCAACCGGCAGCGGCAAGAGATCGAGCGCCAGGTTCTCGACCAGGCGATCGCACAGGCGGAGCGTGCGCCCCGGCGCGACGGCGTGACCCTTGTCGCCGGACAGGGCTGGCACCCGGGCGTCATCGGGATCGTCGCCGGCCGTCTGAAGGAGCGCTACGACCGGCCCGCGCTGGTGATCGCTCTGGACGAGCGCGGCATCGGCAAGGGCTCGGCCCGTTCGGTACCGAACGTCGATCTGGGCGCCGCGGTGATCGCCGCCCGGCAGGCCGGCCTGCTGATCGACGGCGGCGGGCACGCCATGGCGGCCGGTTTGACCGTGGCCGAAGCGCAGGTGGGCGCGCTGGGCGACTTCCTGGACGAGCGGCTGAGCCGGCGCATGGTGGAGACGGGCTGGCGTCCGGCGCTGGGCTGCGACGGCGTGCTGGCCGCGGGCGCGGCCGACGCCGGTCTCCTGGAGCAGCTGGAGCGCTGCGGCCCCTTCGGACAGGGCAACCCGGAGCCGCGCTTCGCGCTCTCGGCCGTACGGGTGGCGGACGCCCGCCCGGTCGGCGAGACGCATCTGCGCCTGCGCGTGCGCGGATCCGCGGGCGGCAATCTCAAGGCAATCTGCTTCCGCGCCTTCGAGAGCGATCTCGGGCCCGCCCTGGCGCAGGCCCGCGGCCGTCCGGTCCACCTGGCCGGCAAGCTGCGCGCCGATACCTGGGCCGGCCCCGACGCCGTGCAGTTCGTCGTCGACGACGCGGCGCTGGCCTAGGGCGGCGGCTGGGGTGTCTGCTCCGGCCGCCATCCGCATTGATGCCTTTATCGAGGGGTTTTCGGAAAGCGCCCTGGGCGCGTGGCGCGAGGCCGAGCCCTGGAGCGTGACGGCCTCGGCGCCGGAGATCCTGCGTCGCCTGCTGGAAACGCTTCCCAACGCGGACTTTCGGATCGAGGGTGAGGTTGCGGTTCATCGCTCGTCCAGCGTGGAGACCGGCGCGACTCTCAAGGGGCCGTGCATCGTCGGCGCCGAAACCTTCGTCGCGCGGGGCGCCTACCTGCGCGGCGGGGTCTGGATCGACTCGGGCTGCGTGGTTGGACCCGGAGTCGAGGTGAAGTCGTCCTTCGTTTTTGCGGCGACGACGCTCGCCCACTTCAACTTCGTCGGCGACAGCCTGATCGGGCGAGGCGCCAATCTGGAAGCCGGAAGCATCATCGCGAACTGCCGAAACGAGCGACCGGACCGAAGGGTCGCGGTCCGCATCGGGTCGCAGCTCCATCGCCTTCCGGTCGAGAAGTTCGGCGCCTTGGTCGGTGACGGCACCCGGATAGGAGCCAACGCCGTGGTGGCACCGGGTGCGCTGCTTCCGCCCGGGAGCCAGATCGACCGGCTGCAGCTGTTCGACGAGGAGCTGCGGTCGTCGCCGCTGTAGGGCAGGGGACTGCTCGGCCAGGCTGTCGAAGGCACTGCCCCGCTCGCGCAGATGTGTCGCCCTCCGCAGGCTTCGGGATGTCGACAAGGGTTCCTCTCTGGCGCCGAGGCTCTATATTATTGCCGGTGACCAGCATGATCCGCGCCATAGGCCTAGCGGCCGCCGTCTCTCTTGCCGCGCTGCCCGCCAAGGCCAGCGAGATCGTGGAGCTGGAGCTGGTCCTGGCCGTCGACGCCTCTTCCTCGGTGACCTCCTGGGAATTCGATCTGCAGATGCAGGGCCTGTCCGACGCCTTTCGCGATCCTGAGGTTCAGGGCGCGATCCAGGCGGCGGGGGAGCGGGGGATCGCCGTTGCCCTGGTTCAATGGTCGGGGCGCGACCGCCAGGTGCTGGCGACCGACTGGATGCATATCTACGACCCCAGCTCCGCCGTGGAGTTCGCCGACGAGCTGGCGGCCACGCCACGGTTCATTTCGGGTGGCTCGACCGCGATCGGCAACGCCATCGAGTTTTCGATCAATCTGCTGACCTTCAACGCCTACGAGGGGCTGCGCCGGGTGGTGGACGTATCCGGCGACGGGCGCACCAATCAGGGCATCCAGACCAGCCAGATGCGCGACAGCGCGATCGCGGAGGGCGTGACCGTCAACGGTCTCGCGATCCTCAACGAAGACCCGAGTGTCGACCACTATTTCAAGACCAACGTTATCGGCGGCTCGGGCGCCTTCCTCCTGTCGGCCACGGACTACCGGGACTTCGCGCGCGCCATCAAGCAGAAGCTTCTCCGCGAAATCGCCGGCCCGCCCATCGCTTTCGTCCCGCCGGGGCCTCCCTCCGCGACCCCGGATTTGGCGGCCCCGTCGCCGTCGCCCCACCAAACCGTGGAGGCCCGGGAGGCCGCAGCGGCTTGGCAGCCGCACGATGGGCTTGCATTCCCGCGCGCCGCTGAGTAAGTCACGGGGCCTGGGCGCGGCTCGACCGCGCCGCGCCACGATCAACGTCCCCATCGTCTAGTGGCCTAGGACATCAGCCTTTCACGCTGAAGACACGGGTTCGAGTCCCGTTGGGGACGCCATGCTCCGCTGAAACAGCGGGACTCAGGAACACCGACGGGTTTGGCGGCCTCCGGCACAGCGAAGGCAGGCTGCCCGGTGCGCGCGGTTTTCGCCTCTAGCGGGATCGCCCTAGGTGGAAGCGTTTCGCTTCCACCTCAGACGTGAAACGCCCTCCAGCGCCTTTCCGAAAGCGACAAGCTCACCCTGGCCGGCCGGCTCTTGCCCGAAGCAGGCTGCTTTCGCGCGGCCGGTCACGAACCGAAACGGTCATGTGAACCGGCGGACGAGCTGGAGGCCTTGCCCGAACCCACCGAAACGCACATTTTCCATCAATGAAGGGAATAATAGTTATCAAAACCAGCAAGCAGGTGTGAAAATGCGTGTCCATGTGCTGCATGAGAACGACGTTTGGTCCGCGCCGCTTTTCGAGGCGCTGAAGCGGCGCGGCGTGCCCTTCGAAAGCTGGCACCTCGCCGAAGGCCGGTTCGACCCCCTGGCGGAGCCGCCTCATGGCGTCTTCTACAACCGCATGAGCGCCTCGTCCCATACGCGCGGACACCGTTTCGGGCCGGAACTGACGCGCCACATCCTCTCCTGGCTGGAGGTAAAGGGGCGTCGCGTCGTCAACGGTCGCCGGGCCGTCGAGCTGGAGGTCAGCAAGCTGGAACAGTTGGCGGCCCTTGTGACCTATGGGGTGCCCGCGCCACGAACGCTCGGCGCCGTGGGGCGCGAGGCGACGCTGGCTGCAGCCCGCAGCCTTGGCAAAACGCCCTTCATCCTCAAGCCCAACCGGGGCGGGGCCGGCAAGGGCGTGCAGCTCATCGAGGATCTCGACCGGCTGGCCGCCGTCCTGGACGATCCCGAGACCGAGGCGCCGCTGGACGGCCTCTGGCTGGTCCAGGACTACGTACGGCCGAGCGACGCCTCCATCACGCGGTGCGAGTTCGTCGGCGGCCAGTTCCTCTATGCCGTCAGGGTGGACACCAGCGACGGCTTCGAACTCTGCCCGGCAGACGCCTGCGCCCTGCCGAGCGGCCGCGAGAAGTTCGAGATCGTCGAAGACTTCGACGATCCGCTGGTCGCACGCTACGGCCGGATGCTGGCGGCCCATGGCATCGAGGTCGCGGGGCTGGAGTTCGTCAGGGACGCCTCCGGCCAGGCCTTCACCTACGACATCAACACCAACACCAACTACAACGCTGCCGCCGAGGCGCGCGTCGGCGTGTCGGGCATGGACCACTTGGCCCTCTTCCTGGGCGGCGAACTGGAGAAGCTGCGGCGCGCGGCGGCTTGAGAGGGCTGCGCGGGCTGCCGGCCACCGACGCGAGAAGTCGCGAGGTCCTTTCGGGCGTCTTCTAAAAGACGGAATTGAATATTGCGAATGGTTTGCATTCGCACTAACGTCTTCGACAGAAGATCTTTGGTTCACACGCAGGTCCGTGATCGGAGCCGGGGCTCGCTGTGAATGGCGAACGGATGATCGATGGGCGCGGCGGATGGATGTGGGTGCGCAGGAGCTGGAGCTCGAGGACCTCTACCTGCGCCATCACGCCGACTTGCGCCGGTTCCTGGCCCGACGACTGCGCTGCGAGGAGAAGGCGGCCGACGTGGCGCAGGAGGCCTTTCTGCGTCTGCTGCGCTTCGCTCCGGGCCGCACGATGGATAATGCCCGTGCCTACCTGTTCCAGGTGGCGGCCAACGCCGCCCGGGACAGCTTGGCGCGCGAGCGAACCCGCGACGGCCTGGTCGACGAAGAAGCCTCGCCCGAGGCGGTTCCCAGCGGCGACCCCGACCTGGAGGCCGCCGCCGCCGCGCGGGAGCGTCTGCATCTCGTCGCCAAGGCGGTCGAGGAGCTGCCGCCGCGCTGCCGCGAGGTCTTTCTCATGAGCCGCCTCGACGGCCTTCGGCACGGCGAGATCGCCGAGCGTCTCGGTATCTCCCGCAACATGGTCGAGAAGCATGTCATCAAGGCCATGCTGCATTGCCGCCGCCGCCTGAATGCCGGCAGTGATTAGAGCGCGATCGTCTCAGGCGGAAGCGAAGCGCTTCCGCCTGAGACGGACTCCCATGGAAAGCGGGGCGAGGCCCGGGGGCCGGCGGATCCCAGGACGGGATGGCAATGCGGCGCTGCGGCTGGCAGCATAGCGGCATGGCAGCACCTTCGATGCGCAACGGGAGGTCTCGGCCCGAAGACGGCCACGCGCGGAAAGAGCGTCTTGCCGAGGACGCGACGGCCTGGTTCGTGCGCATGACCTCCGACCTTGTGACGGAGGCCGACCGGCGCGGCTTCCAGGCCTGGCTGGCGCAGGATCCCGAGCATCCCCAGGCTTACGCGGACGCCGAGTCCCTCTGGGCCGAATTGGAAGCGGTTCCCGATCTGCGCGACGCCGGTGGGGGCGACCGTCCGGTCGGCCCGACGGTCCTTCCGACGGGCGAAGGCGAGGAGCGCAGGCGGGGAGCGCCCC
>JANQPZ010000163.1 GCA_028285215.1 Rhodovibrionaceae bacterium
GGGGCGCCGACGCCGCTGATTCCCGCCGCGCCTGCCGTCGCGCCGGCGCAAGAAGCGGAGCCGAGTGCAGAGGCCGCCGCGCCGCCGGAGCAGGACGCCCAGATCTCGTCGCAGGCGAGGGAGGAGCAACCGGCGGAGGCGGCGTCCGATGCTGCCGCCGAAACCGCGTTCGTCGTGCGCGAAGTCCTGCCCGATGTCGAGGCGCGGCCCGCCCCGGGCACGCACAGCTCGCAAACGCCGCCCGTGCTGCTTCGCTTCGCCTGGCCGGAGGGCGTGGGCGCCGTGGCGCTGCGCCGCGGCGCGGCTCTGTTGCTGGGTTTCGACCGGGCGGCTCCGGTCGACCTGGCCGAAGCGGTCGCGGAGGTGGCGCCGGAACTGGGTCCCGCGCGGGCGGAAGCCGTCGAAGACGGAAGCCTTTTGAGCTTCGACGAAGCCGGGCTCTATGCGGCCCGCTTGTGGCGGGATGACGGGGGCTGGCTTGTCGAGTTTCACCGCGCCGGCGGAGAGTGGGCCGGCAACCCGCCCTTGGTGGTCGAGCGCGAGGCGGATTCGGCCAGCCTGCGCGTTGCCGTCGACCGGCCCCGGCGCCTGTTGAGCTTGAAGGATCCCGGCGGCGGCGATCGCCTGCTGCTGGTGCCCTTGGCACGCGAAGGCGAGGCGATCTTCGAAGGGCGGCAGAGTCCTGCGTTCGATCTGCTCTCGACCTACCAGGGCATTGCAATCCTGCCGCGGCTCGAGCCCCTGAAGGTGGACTTGACCGGAGATGGCGTGGTGATTGTCGCGCCAGGGCCAGCCGTGACGCCGGAAAGCGAGCTCAGCGATGCGTCCGTCTCGCCGGCGGCCGTTGAGGCGCGTCTGTTCGATTTGGAGACCTGGCGCCAGGGCGGGCCGGAGGAGTTCAACGCGCGTCGTCAGGAGCTCCAGCGCGGTGCGGTTCAGGTCGAGGGAGCGCGCCAGGGTCTCGCGCGCCTGGATTTGGCGCGCTTCTACTTCGCTCACGGACTGGCCAGCGAGACCCTCGGCATGCTGGCTTTGATCGATCGCGAGAATGCCGACCTGCGGGCCGGCCCGCAGGTCATGCTGATGGAGGCGGCCAGCCGCCTGATCACGGGAGATCATGCGGAGGCCCAGGCTCTGCTCGCCGGGCCGAGCTTGCTGGAGGAGCCGGAGGCCGATCTCTGGCGGGCCGCCTTGGCTGCCGAGGCGCAGGACTGGCCGGCTGCTGCGTCCCTGTTCGCCCGCAGCAGCGCGCTGATCGCCGACTACGCGCGGCCTATGCGGGTGCGCCTCGGGCATTCGGCCGCCGAAGCCGCACTGGAATCCGGCGACATCGGCGCCGCGGCGGAGCATCTCGAGCGGACCGAGGAGGATCTGCTCACGGACCTGGAGCAGGCGCGTCATGACTTCCTCGGCGCCCTGCTGATGTCTGCCGAAGGAAACGACGAGGAGGCCGAGGAGATCCTGCGGCGGCTCGCCGGCAGCGGTCTCGGCGCGCCGGCCGTGCAGGCGCGGCTGGCACTGGTCGACCGGGCGCTGGCCTCGGGCGACCTGCCGGCGGCCGAGGCCATCGAGCAGCTCGAGCAGCTCCGCTTCGCCTGGCGCGGCGACAGCTTCGAATTCGCCTTGCTGCAGCGCCTCGCCGATCTTTACGAGCAGGAGGTGCGCTGGCGGGAAGCCCTGCGCGCCCTGCGCCAGGCAGCGACGTATTTCCCCGGCACACCGCGGGCGGAAGCCGCTGCGGAGGACCTTCGCCTGTTGTTCTCGCGGGTCTTTCTGGGACCGGACCGGCCGGACCTGCCGCCCCTGACGGCTCTGTCGCTCTATGAGGAGTTTCGCGAGTTGACCCCGGCCGGGGATCGCGGCAACCGTTTGATCGAAGAGTTGGTGGATCGCCTGGTCGCCGTGGATCTGCTGCCGCGCGCCGGAGACCTGCTGGAAGATCAGGTGGAGTTCCGCTTGGCTGGAGACGAGCAGGCACGGGTTGGCGCACGCTTGGCGCTGATCCGTCTCTTCGACCGGCAGCCGCGCAAGGCGCTGGAGGCCTTGGAGATGTCGGAGCAGCCGGATCTGTCGGAGGAGCTTGCCCGCCAGCGCCGCCATCTGCAGGCGCGCGCCTTGTCGGATCTCGACCGGGCGCCTCAAGGCCTGGCCTTGCTTCAGGGCGACGAGAGTCTCGATGCCCAGCGCCTGCGTGCGGAGATCCTCTGGGCGCAGCGGGATTGGGCGGCCGCCTCCGTCGCGCTGGGGGCCAGCTTGCCCGAACCGTCGGGCACGCCGCTGGACGCCACGCTCAGCGGTCAGGTGCTCAACCTCGCGGTCGCGCTGACTCTGGCCGGCGACCAACAGCGCCTGACGGAGCTGCGGAACGCCTGGGGCGATGCCATGGTTGCAGGGCCGCATTCCGAGGCCTTTGCTCTGCTGTCGGAGGAGCTGGATCCTGGCAGCGTCGCGACCATCGCGCAGCAACTCGCCCAGGTCGATCGGGTGCAGGCCTTCATGGCGACCTACCGCGAGCGGCTGCAGGAGACGCAACTCAGCGACTTGAATTGATAGGGACCGTCGGGATCGGAGTGCCGCGAGGCGCCGATGCAGCCGGGCGGCCTGTTCAGGCTCGGCCGGCGGGTTGGGCGAGATATCCGCGAGTCACGCGACTTAGTACTGCGCCAGGATCCAGTAGAGGATGCCCAGGCCGACGCCGAGAATCAGAAGCAGCCGGAGGGTCATGCCGAGCGCGAAGCGCGTGCCGGACCACTTCTCGCGGCGTTCGGCCTTCTTCGCCTCGATCCGCACTTCCCGCTCGCGGACGCGTTCGCGCCGGCGCTCTCCGATCCGCTTAAAGGCCTCTTCGGCCTTCTTCTCTTTCAGTTCCGGCCGTTCTTCGCGCAGGGAGGACGAGCGGTAGACGGTCTTCTGGACGTAGAGACTGCGCAGCTCGTCGAACTGCTCCTTGATCACCTTGACGCTCAGGAAGCGCGGGTTCTCGGCCAGTTCCTGAGCCTGTTCGATGGCATCCATGCGGTCTTCGAAAGCGGATACGGCACGCCAGCTGCCGTTGGCGTAGACCTGCACCTCGTAGGTGCCGCTGGCGGTGCTTGTCCCCGACATGGTCCGACTAGCCTCCGTAACTCTGCACCAGCGACCCGGCGACCAGATACCAGCCGTCCACCAGGACGAAAAAGATCAGCTTGAAGGGCAGGGAGATCATGATCGGGGGCAGCATCAGCATGCCCATCGACATCAGGATCGAGGCGACCACCATGTCGATGACGAGAAACGGCAGGAACAAAAGGAAGCCGATCTCGAAAGCACGGCGAAGCTCGCTGATCATGAAGGCCGGGATCAGGCTGCGCATGGGCGTGTCCTCCGGCGTTGCCGGCGTCTCCGCGCCCGAGATGTCGATGAAGAGCTGCAGGTCTGCTGGCCGGACATGGGCGAGCATGAACTCGCGCAGCGGTCCGGCGGCGAGGTCGATCGCCTGCAGGGTGTCGATCTGCTCGGCGAGCAGCGGCACGATGGCCTGGTCGTAGATGGCCTCCAGCGTCGGCATCATGATGAAGGCCGTCAGAAAGAGGGCCAGGGAGATCAGGACCGAGTTGGGGGGCGTCTGCTGAATCCCGAGCGCGCTGCGCAGGAACGAGAGCACCACGACGATTCTGGTGAAGGAGGTGACCATCACCAGGATCGACGGCGCCAACGACAGGATGGTCACCAGTGCGATGAGCTGAAGCAGCGTCTGTGTCTGGCTGGCGCCGGTGGTGCCGAAGTCGAAGGTAAGCGCCTGCGCGAAAGCCGCTTGCGGGAGCAAGGCGACCAGGGCGAAAGCAGCCAGCGTGAAAGCGGCGGGGGCAACGGCGGAGCAGGCCTGCAGTCGTCTCACGCGCTTGCCCCCGGCGTCTCGCCTGGCTCGACGTGCTCGATCACGATGTCGTTGTTCACCCCGAGCAACAGCAGATGTTCCCGGTCGTCGCGCTTGATCAGGATCAGCTTGCGGCGCGCATCGAGCGTCAGGACCTCGACCAAGGAGAGACGCCGCTCGCTGCCGCTTGGCAGGGTGCGCGCCAGTGCGCCGCCGAGACCGAAGCGTTTGACGGCCCAGGCCAGTCCCAGGATCAGGGCCAGGACCAGCGCCAGGGCGAGGACGAAGCTGAAGTAGTCGGTGAGCTGCATCTAGCGGTCGGGTCCGCCGGATGGCTTGCCGTAGGCGGCCGTGGCCTCGCGACGCTGCCCCGTTTCCGCCAACTCGCGGCCGATACGCTCCAGTCCGACGCGCAGGACCTGGGTCAAGTCGTTCAGTTCGCTGATCAAGCCGGTGAGGGGACGGCGAAAGGCCACCCGTTCGTCGGGCGGCAGGGCGGAGATGTCCGAGCAGATGCTGTCGATTTCCGCCTCCAAGGGCGCGAGCTCGATCGCTTGCCCGGTCTGTACCTGTCGCCGCGCCAGCTCCATCCGGCCCGATATCCGGTCGAGCTGGTCCAGAATAAGTGCAGTGCTGCTGCTCACGCGCGGCTCCCCGACACACCTGTACTGCCGTCAGCGGTTAACCCTGTTCGGGCGACGGCGATAGGCCGCTCGCCTGACCGCCGAATCGGAAGCCGCATGCTCGCGCAACATGATTAAGAAAAGCTTTTTAGGGGTCAGCGCCCGGCTGACTCGGGCCGTGGGACATAGGGCAGGGGTTTTCAGCGTCAGCCCGGCCGCCCGGCGCCGCGATTGCGAGCCATTCGCATTTAGGTTAGAGGATATCCCATCACTTTCGGGAGCGCCAAGCGAGCGGTGCGGTCAAGCGATGTTCAGGACCTCTATCGGCAATACGGGCAAGAGCTTCAGGGCTATCTGTCCCGGAGGCTGAAATGCGCCGAAACCGCGGCCGATCTGACCCAGGAGGCCTTCGTTCGGCTGATCCGCGGGGGGCCGCAGGGTCTGGTCGATAATCCCCGCGCCTATCTCTACCGCATAGCGTCGAACCTTCTCACCGATCACTATCGCGACCAGACGAGACGGCCCCGTGCAAGTGCCGAGCCCCTCTCCATCGCGGTCGTCGACGGAACGCCCGGTCAGGAGCGTGCCTTGCTTGCGAAAGACCGGGTCGGTCATCTCGAGCGGGCCATCGGCGAGCTGCCGCCCCGGCAACGCGAAGTGCTGCTGCTGCATAAGTTCGAAGGCCTCAGCTACGGCGAGATTGCCGACCGGCTCGGCATCAGCAAGAACACGGTCATGGTTCATATGATGCGGGCGCTCGCCTACTGCCGGGATCATCTCTCCGCGATGGAATGACAGAGGGTGCGTGACGTGGGGGCAGTGACCGGGAAACGCCCGTTGGGAATAATGGCAAAGCGTTGGGCTTCCGTCATAGCCTGTGGCGGCAGTCGGTCGGCTGCTCCTGCGCGCGAACCGGAGTTGTAAGGCGTCGCTCTCAATGGCGGATCGAGATGGACAAGCTGCGAAAGAGGCCGCGGTCGAGTGGTTCGTCCGCTTGCGCGACGAATCCGTTTCGCAAGCTGATGCCGAGGCGTTTCGGGAGTGGCTCGCGGCCGATCCGGCGCATGCGGCGGCCTATCGCGATCTCGACCGTCTTTGGGGCGATCTCGATGACGTGGCCCCATGCCCCCAACAGCCCCCTGCTTCGCAAGCCGACTTGAGGCCCGGGAAAGATCGATCCAGCCGCGATCTGGAGAGGGTATCTGCCCGGCCGCGCCGCGGCGGGAGAGAGCGGGGTCAACGAACGGCCTTTCGCCCGTTGGCCTTGGTTGCGTCGTTCGCGTCTGTGGTCGCCGTAGGTCTCTATACCTTCCATTTCTCCGCGCCGCCGGCTGACTACGACACCAAGACGGGTGAGCAGCGGAGCGTCGAACTCCTGGACGGATCGCGCCTCTATCTCAACACGGCGTCCGCCGCCTCGATCGAATTCACCGAGGCCCGCCGGACCGTTCTGCTGCATGCCGGTGAGATCTATGTCGAAGTCGCCTCCGACGCAGACCGTCCTTTCGTCGTCGACGCCGGTACCGGAACTGCCACGGCCCTGGGGACCTCTTTCTCCGTCAAGCGTCGTCATGAGGCTTTCGATGTGCTGGTCGCTTCCAGCCGCGTCGGCGTTGCCGGGTCCGACGCCGGCTCGACAGTCGTCGAAGCCGGGCAGGGCGTGCGGGTGACCGCAACCGGCATTCAGCCGGTCGAGCCGCAGTCCGTTCAGATGGCTTTGTCTTGGCGTAGTGGGCGTCTGGTGTTTGACAGTCTTCCGCTCAGTGAGGTCTTCGCCGAGCTCGATCGCTATCTTCCCGGCAGGGTCGTGATCGCGGACTCTGCGGTGAAGGCTATTCCCGTCACCGCGACATTCTCCATCGCGCGTATCGACATGGCACTCGAGACGATCGAACAAACGCTCCCGGTTCGGCTGATACGCTTGAGTGACCGCCTGACCTTCGTTTTCGCTGCCTCGCCGCCCTAACGCCTTCTCCGGCGACCGCAGGGGACGCGGCCCGCGCCGCACAAGAGCGCGCGCGTTGCGTCTGCCTGACAGCTTTTTTTGCCGGTTGCGGTAATGGTGTTCGCGATCCCTGGCGTCTGCATACCTGGAAGTTGCGATTTCGACGCATTCGCGAAAACGGCCGCGAGCGCCGAAGGAAGCGACAGGAGCGGGGTCCAGGGGCGCGTTGTGAAGACTCAGACAAGTTTCGTGGTTCTAGCCTTACTTTTCGGCGTGTGTGGCGCGGCCGTAGCGAGTCCAAGTCCTGCGGTGGCGCAGGAACGCGACCTGCGACCCTTTACGATACCGCCTCAACCGCTCTCGTCCGCACTTCTGGAGTTTGCGGAGAAGAGCGGTCTCGACATCTCTTTCGACTCGCGCGTCGCCGCGGAGCGAACCTCCTTCGAGGTGAACGGAAGCTACACGCCGGAGCAGGCGCTCGATCTTCTGCTGGCAGGAACCGGCCTGACCTACAGCCGTGCGGAGAACGGCACGATAACCCTGCTGCTGCTGACACCGGAACAAGGCGGGGATGACGGGGTCATGGCCCTCGACACCGTGCGGATCGGCGGATCGACCTTCTACGGCACGGCGTTCGATCCCGTCGAAGGCTTTCGGGCGGGCAATGCCTCCACGGCGACGCGATCCGACGCGCCCTTGCTGGACACGCCGGCCTCCGTCTCCGTGGTCACTGGAGATATTCTGGAGACGGCCGACGTGCAGTTGCTCGAGGATATCGCCGACATCGTCCCCGGTCTGACCCGTAGCAACAACTTCGGGGGAACGCGCGACCGCTTTCTGTCGCGCGGCTTCGAGGCCGATATTCTGGTCAACGGAACCCGGCGCGGCGTGATCGGCATCACCGATACCTATCGCGTTCAACGGGTCGAAACCCTTCGCGGTCCAAGCGGGGCGCTCTACGGCAGCGGTGGCGGCGGCGGCCAGGTCAATGTCGTCACCAAGCGGCCGCTCTACGAACCCCTCGCGGAGGCCCGTCTGTCCGGCAGGAGTCAGGACGGCGGCTTCCGCGGGACCGTCGACATCTCCCAGCCCCTGACCGAAGACGGTGGGCTGGCGGTTCGTTTGAACGCCGCCGGCGAATATGAAGATACCTTCCGCGACTTCGTCACGCGCGATTTCTATGCCGTCGCCCCCAGCGTCCGCTGGGACGTAACGGCCGATACCTCTGTCCTGCTGGAAGGCGAGATCACGGAACGCAATGCGCCCTTCGATCGCGGCCTTCCCATCGTCGACAATGACCTCGCCGCCTCTGTCAATACGAACTTCAGCGAGCCGGAGGCCGGCGACACCGAAAACGCCGCCCAGTCGACACAGCTCACGCTCCAGCACTTTCTCGGCGACGTCTGGAGCGTGACGGGCCGCGTCGGCTTCAATCGCCAGACGCTGGAGGGCGAGGGACTCGATAACCGGGCTCTGGCCCCCTTTTCCTTCGCCGCCGGGACGCCGCTGCCACTCTTAGGGCCTGGTGCGGTTGCTACGGATGCGGTCGTGGCGGGCGATACTATCTTCCGCAACCGCTTCATCCGCGATCAGGAACGCCGCGCCTATTCGGCAGATACTGTTCTCGATGGAACGGTCGCCCTTGCCGGCATGCAGCACAACTTGACCTTCGCTACGGATTTTCGGAGGTCGTTCCAGGAGAATCGCGACCGCCGCAGCAGCATCGACTTCACCGACGCCAGCTATTA
Organism: Rhodovibrionaceae bacterium; assembly: GCA_028285215.1. Lineage (GTDB taxonomy): Bacteria > Pseudomonadota > Alphaproteobacteria > Kiloniellales > DSM-21159 > Algihabitans. The sequence goes on from JANQPZ010000163.1 coordinate 8,173, forward strand.
CGCCGATCCTTGCAACATCAGCATTTCGAACCCGGTCTACGGTCGGTGCGGCGCGGACGCGAACGTTCGTATCAAGCGCGATCTGGACGCGCGCTATCTCGGCTTCTCGGTTCAGAACCGCATCGAGATTTCGCCGGAGTGGCAGTTCCTGATCGGAATGGGCTACACGACTTTCCGCGTCGAGTCCGATAACCTCCTGTCCGACGAACAGACCGTCTTCGACGGCGACAGCCTTCACCCCCAGTTCGGCCTTGTCTACAAGGCGACGCCGACTCTGTCGCTTTACGGGAACTACCGCGAGGGCTTCGGGGCGGAGCCGGACGCGATCCGCATCGATCCGGTCACCGAAGAGGTTCTGCCGCCGACCGAGTTCCAGCTCTTTGAGACCGGCGTCAAGCAGGAGTGGTTCGACGGACGCCTCGCGGCCACCCTGTCTCTTTTCCATCAGAAGGAAACCGGCCTGATCCATCTCGACCCGTCCACCTTCGATCTCGCCGATCCCTCCGCTGCGCGGGCACGCGACAACGGTAAGCATCGCAGCCGCGGCGTCGAACTGGAATTGGCCGGCGGCCTGACCGACCAGTGGGACGTGCTTTTCAGCTATGCCTTCACCGATGCGGAAGTCCGTCAGGGTTTCGAGGAAGCCGGCAGCGATTTGCAGGGCGTTCCGCGGCACAAGATCGGCCTGTTGACCCGTTACCGCTTCGACCAGGGTCTTTTCGAGGGCTTGAGTGTCGGCGGCAGCTGGGTTTTCGAGGGCAAGCGGCGAACCAGAAACCTGCGGCAGCCGGACGTCATCGTGAACCCGGCAAACGGGGACGTCTTCGTCATCGACGACGCCGACGACCTGCCGTCGGAGACCGTGCCGAGCTATCACCGCTTCGACCTTTTCGCCAGCTACGAGCCGATTGAGAACGTCGGGCTGTTCTTTCGCGTCGAGAACATCCTCGACGAGGACTATGCCACCAGCCCGAACTTCCTGATCGATGCGCAGCCGGGGGCGCCGCGCACGATCTCGGGCGGTCTGACGCTGCGGTTCTAGGATGCGAAAGGCGGCGTTGATCGTTCTTCTGGGGTGCGCGTTGCTCGGCGTCCTCCTCGCTCACCTGCTGCTGACGCAAGGCCGGCCTGCGGTGACCAGGATCGACGGCGGCTCCGCTGCAAACCATGGGTCTCTGGGCGCGTTCATCGACCATGTGATGGATCCGGCAGCCGGTGGTGCGCCCTATGTCGGCGCCTCCGTCGCGATCGTCGGACCCGAGGAGGATGACTGGCTCAAGGGCTACGGTCACGCCGACGTGGCCCGATCCGTTGCGGGCCACCTGTAACTCCGCGCTGCGCAGGCCGATCTGCCGGGTTTCGTTCCAGAGGGCGGTTCACCTATGATGAGAGCAGGATCCCCACCTACGGCGATTCTGCTCTCAGACGAACGCTCTTGCCGGCTTTTGCAACGAGAAAGCTGGGGACCTAAGGGGGTTCGCCCGTCAATCCTGCCGGGAAGAGCTGGACGTCTTGTCGACCGCGGTTTCCTCTGCCGCCGCTGGATCGGGCGAAGGCTTCCTCGTACCGCCTCGTCCACCGCTCAACACGTCCGCCAGGGCGTCGCTTCCGCCGGCGGCGGCGCGGTTTTCTTCCTGGATGCGCTCGTAGATCTCCCGCCGCAGGACGCTGGCTTCGGGCGGGAAGGTGAAACCCAGCTTGATCGATTTGCCGCGGATGTCGACGACGGTGACCTCAATATCGTCGTTGATGACGACGGATTCTCCAATCTTGCGCGTTAGATACAGCATGGTGCGCTGAGAGTCCTGCCGCCCGAGCCGAATCGGATCCGGTTTAAATTCTTGTCCATTAGGCCCGATTTAACCTGCTTTACTAGATATTAACAAGCCGGGGCCGACAGTCGGGGGTAAGTCGCCGGCGCGGCGTGCTGTTCGCATACGCGCTGTTGCGGCCGCAGATGGAGGTCCTGTCAGTGGCGGAACGGCCCGGCCTGTTCGACATCATGGCGCGGAAAATGGATTGGCTCGCGCAGCGCCAGAAGGTGCTGTCGGAGAACGTGGCCAATGCCGACACGCCGGGTTTTGCGCCGAAGGATCTGCGCGAAGGCCCCTTCGAGCGCATGGTGCGCGGACAGCTGGCCGTCTTGCAGCCGCGCCGCACGGACCCGCAGCACATGACTCCTGCAAGCGTCGCCGGTGGTGGAACGCGTGAGCACGAACCGCGCGAGCGCTACGAAACGGCCCCCTCGGGCAACGCGGTGGTGTTGGAAGAACAGCTCGTCAAGGTCCAGCAGACGCAGATCGACTACCAGACCATGACCAATCTCTACAGCAAGCATCTGCGGATGTACTCGATGTCGCTGGGCCGCGGCGGCTAGGCGTAAAGCGGAAACGGCGGGCAGGCTATGGATCTCTACAAGACACTGGACATTTCGGCCTCGGGCATGCGCGCCCAGGGCACCCGCTTGCGGGTGATCTCCGAAAACATCGCCAACGCGAACTCGACCGGCCAGACGCCGGGCGCCGAGCCCTATCGGCGCAAGATGGTCACCTTCACCAACGAACTGGACCGGGCGCTGGATGCCGAGCTGGTCAAGGTCAAGGACGTCGGCGTCGACAAGTCGGAGTTCAATCGCCGCTACAACCCGGGTCATCCCGCGGCCGACGCCGAGGGCTACGTCCTCATGCCGAACGTGAACTCGCTGCTCGAGATGTCCGACATGCGCGAGGCCCAGCGATCCTACGAGGCGAATCTTCGGGTGATCCAGTCGTCGCGCGCGATGCTGGAGCAGACGATCGCCATCCTGCGCTAACGCGGGGTTCCGGAACGGCGCCGCTGTGCCGCCGTGATGTCTTCTACCGGCCGCCAGGACGGCGGCCGCACCCCGGCCCAGGAAGGGTGAGACTCGACAGAGGGGCGGACCGGGCGAACCGGGCTGCTGGAGCGGAGCGATGACCGTAAACCTTTCCGAAGCGCTGAATGCCTATCAGCAGGCCCTCAAGCGACCGGTCGAAGGCGGAGCCGGCGCGGACGACGGCCTGGCGCCGCAGGCGGGCAGTGGCTCGGACT
>JANQPZ010000216.1 GCA_028285215.1 Rhodovibrionaceae bacterium
GGTTACGTTGCCCCACGGCTTGACGAACAGAAGGTCGTCGCCCAGCGCAGCCCCAAGCGCGGTCTCGATGCCCGGTTCGACGGCGAGGGATTCGACCACCGGCGGCCACATATCCGCCTCGCCCGGGTGCAGCACGGCCGAAAGCGCGGCGATCTCCGCCTCGATCTTCTGTTTCGCCGCCTCTTTGCCCTGCAGCGCCTGGCGGCCCTCGGTCTCGCGATTGCGCGCTTCCGCCAGTGTCGCTTCCGCCTGCTCCGCTTCGCTGCGGGCGCGCTCCAGCGCCGCTTCCGCTTCGGCCAGCGTCGTCTCCGCGGCCTCCAGGTCGGTCGCGGCGGACCGTTCGGCCTCCAGGCGCTCGCGGTCGCGTCCAAGCGCCGACAGCCGGTCGCCGAGACGCTGAATGCGTTCGTTCAGCTCGCCGATCCGTCGCTCCAACGCGGCGGTCTTGGCCTCGTCGGCGGCCACCTGGGCAGAGAGCCTGGACAGCTCCTCTTCGGTCTCCTGGGCGGCCGCGGCGCGGTTGTTGCGCTCGGTCTCGGCAGCCTGCCGGGCTTCCCCTTCGCCTGCGGCGGCGGCGGTCAGTTCGCTCTGCTCGGCGGTCAGCTTCTCCAGCGCTTCGGCGGCATCGCCGCCTTGGCTACGGCTGCGCTCGAGATCGGTGGCGAGCTGCGCCAGCCTCTGTTCGGCCTGGCGGATCGCCTCGGCCACCCGCTGCTCCTCACGCTCCAGCCCCTCGCGCTCCAGCAGCAGACGCTGAAGGGCGGCAGATGTCTCGGCCGCGGCCTCGCGCAAGGGCGGCAGGGCGTTGGCCGCTTCGGCCTGAAGGGTCGCGGCCTTGGCCGACTGTTCCGTGAGGCCGGCGACCTGCGTTTCGGCCGCCACCAAGCGTTCGCGCGCAGTCTGCAGAGCGCTGCGGGCGGCCTCGGCATCGAGATGGAACAGCAGCGCTTCGGTGCGGCGCAGTTGATCGGCGATGTTGCGGTAGCGGGTTGCCTGGCGTGCCTGGCGCTTGAGGCCTGCAAGCTGGCTGTCCAGCGTGCCGATCACATCGTCCAGCCGCTCCAGGTTGGTCTCGGCCGCCCGCAGACGCAGCTCCGCTTCGTGCCGTCGTGCATGCAGGCCGGCGATACCTGCGGCCTCTTCCAGGAGATGGCGGCGGTCGGTCGGCTTTGCGTTGACGATGGAGCCGATTCGCCCCTGACTGACCAGAGCGGTGGAGCCGGCGCCGGTTGCCAGATCGGCGAAGAACAGCTGGACGTCCTTGGCGCGCACCGACTTGCCGTTGACGCGGTAGTCGGAGCCCTTGTCGCGCTCGATCCGACGGCCGATCTCGATGTCTTCGTAATCGTTGAAACCCGGCGGGGCGTCGCGTCCGGCGTTGTCGAGGTGAAGCGTGACCTCGGCGAGGTTACGCGACGGGCGGCTGGCGCTGCCGCCGAAGATCACATCGTTCATTTCGCCGCCGCGCATGCGCTTGGCGGAGGTCTCGCCCATCACCCAGCGCAGCGCCTCGACGAGGTTGGACTTGCCGCAGCCGTTGGGGCCGACAACGCCGGTGGTGCCGCGTTCGATCAGGAACTCGGTCGGGTCGACGAAGGACTTGAAGCCTGTCAGGCGAAGCTTAACGAACTGAACCAAGTGACGCTCGGGCTCCCTTCAGGACCCGCGGCGTGCCTCGGTACGGATCGGCTCCGCCCGGACCGCAATCGGTCCCTCAGGCTTGGCCGGCCGCCTCGCGCAACGCCGCATCGAAAACTTCGTAATCCATCGCGCCGGCGATTCTCTGCTCGCCGACGAAGAGGGTCGGCGTGGAGCTGACCTGCAACTGGTCGCGCGCGACCACGACGCCTTGCAGGATGCGGTCGCCGACCGCCTGATCTTGAATGCACTCGTCGAAGCGCGCCGGCGAGAGACCGGCAAGCTGCGCCCGCTTGCGCAGTTCCCCGAGAGGGTCCTGGGCACGGGACCAGGCTGCCTGCTCCGCGAAGAGCGTGTCCAGAAAGGCAAAGTAGGCCCTGTCGCGCTCGATGCACTCGGCTGCCATGGCGCCGGCCAGCGCCAGACGGTCCAGCGGGAAGTGGCGGTACACCACCCGGGCGCGCCCGCTGTCGACCCATTCCTTCTTGATCTGCGGCAGCGTCTGCATGTGGAAGCGCGCGCAGTGCGGGCAGGTCAGAGAGGAGTAGTCGATCAGCGTCGCCGGGGCGTCGCGCTCGCCCAGCACGCGCTCATGGTCGGCGATCGCCAGAGGATCGGCCTCTTGAGCGCGGGTCGGTCGAATGCCGATGAGGCTTCCGGCGCTCGCGCCTGCGAGGACCGTCAAACCGCCACCGAGCTGCAGGATCTGCCGTCTATTCATTTCCCACCTACTAGATGTTGTGAGGCTAGCCAGGGTATCCGGAGTCCGCAAGCCCGCAGATATCCACAGAAGTGGCGTTTCCCGCAGGCGGCGGCCAGTCACTTTACTTCGCGCCTGGAGGTGGTGGCATCCCCAGACCGCCGCCAGCGCGGTCACGAAGCTGTTAAGCAGGCGCTTTGTCGCGGCGGCAGGGAATTCTGCGGGGAATTCTGCGGCCGTTGGGCGATCAAGCGCCGCTGTCCGCTTTCACGGCGCGGGCCAGTCGTGCGAGGGCCGTGCGCAGCCGCTCGTCTCGGATTTCGGCGGTGGCCGACTCGATTTCCGATTCCTCCGCGGCGCTGAGCTGGCGCAGCTTCGGGCGTCTCGGCGCTGCGGTTCGGAGAATCGGACCCTGTCGCAAGGCCAGGCGCGCAATCGCCGTCCAGCCGAGGTAGCCGTTGATCCGCTCGATTACTTGGCGGCTCCCGTGCTGCAGGGCGGGTGCGAAGGCGGGCGCGACCAAGAGGTGCAGGATGCCGCCATTGCGGCCCGACTCGGGATTTCTGGGACCGGCGAAGCGAAGTTTTTCCGGCCGCGTATTGGCGGCGGTCTCGGCATCGACAATCCGCCCCCACTCTAGCAACAGGGTTGCCTCCACGGCGCTGCGCGACTTCAAGAGGGGGCGGGTGACCGCGTCGAGCGGCCGTGCCACAGCCCTCAGTCCGCCACCGCGCTTGCGCCGCCGTCCGTTTGACCGGCCCCCGCGTAGACTGTGAGGGTGTCCCCTGCCCGTTGCGTCCTTCGCCGTCACCGGGGCGTGCGCTCCAGCAGCTCGCCGCTATAGGTTTCCAGCTTCAGCGTGTAGCGCGTGCCCTCCGGCCCTGTCGCCTCGGCATGGTAGCTGCCGCGTTCCCAGACGATCGGGCCGATCTCACGGTAACCTTCGGCCAGCAGCTTGCGGCGCAGCTGGTCGACCGGCACGGCGGGCCCGGTGATCTGCGGCATGCCGATAATATCGCCGCTGGCAGCGTCCAGATGCAGGATCTGCTGGCCCTCGACGCCGTGGACTTCCGCGCGGTACAGGCCGCCGTCGCGTTCCAGGCTCATCACCTGGAAGCCGCGTGTCGTCAAGAGAGTCGAAACCTGCTCCGGCGGCAGCACCTCCGCTTCGCGCTCGCTCACCAGGGAGGAGGGGCCTAGGCCGGCCAGTCCCCACATGAGGACTCCGCCGAGCAGGACGGCGCCGAAGATCAGTCCCAGTCGAAGCAGGACGCGAGACGCGATGGGAGACATGCGGTCGACCTCCTTACGCTCCAAGTAACGGACTGCGGTTTACCGCCGCCCACAGGGATGAGGTTGCACTGCGGTCACGTGTTGAGCGGAAGCCGAATCCTCCTGCGATCGATCGAGCCGCTCTCTTGCGGGCGCAGATAGAACCGATGACGTCCGCTGCAAAAGATCTTTTCGTAGCACGACGATCTCCCGCCTCGCATCGCTCGGCCATCGACCCGGACCACTTTAGACAAGGATATGCGGTCCTGGATCGCGCTCAGCTTCGTAAGTCTGCGACAGACTGGCGTCCGGGCCTATGGATATTCCTGTGGGTCGTTGATCGTGTCCGGGACTCTGGAGCATCTTGTCCGCCGTCGCCACCGTGCGGGATACCCGAAAGACCGGATCAGCAGGAGGGAGCGGAGATGCAGCGCAAGACCGGACGATGCCTCTGCGGCGCCGTCCGCTTTTCCTATGCGGGACCGGAGATCTGGCGCGGCCATTGCCATTGCGAGAGCTGCCGACGCGCCACGTCCTCCCCTATGACCAGCTTTCTAGGCGTTCCCAGAACCGCCTTGGAGTTTTCCGGCATCCCACCGCAGGTCTATCCGTCGTCGCCGGGTGTGCGCCGGCTGTTTTGCGGAACCTGCGGCTCACCCTTGGCCTACGAGAGCAAGCGCTGGCCGGACGAGACGCACCTCTACGCCGCGAGCCTGAGCGACCCGAAAGACTTTGCGCCGCAGTTCCACGCCTATTACGAGGAACACCTACCCTGGCTGGAACTGGCCGATCGCCTGCCGCGCCGGACCGGCAGCGACTGACGCCATGGATCGCAGTTTGCCCAAGGAAGCAGCCGCCGAGGGCGGGCGCTTTTCCGGCCCCGCGCCCGAGGCGGTGCAGGCCGGCCTGCTGGCCTGGTACGACCGCCATAGGCGCCGCCTCCCCTGGCGGGCCCTCCCGGGCGAGACGCCGGACCCCTACGCCGTCTGGCTGTCCGAGATCATGTTGCAGCAAACCACGGTCGCGGCCGTCAAACCCTACTTCGAGGCCTTTCTCGCCCGCTGGCCGCGCGTGGCCGACCTGGCCGATGCTCCCTTAGAGGAGGTGCTGACCGCCTGGGCCGGGCTCGGCTACTACGCCCGCGCCCGCAATCTTCACGCCTGCGCCAAGGCCGTGACGCTACGGCATGGCGGCCGGTTTCCCGACAGCGAGACAGAGCTGCGGGACTTGCCCGGCATCGGGCCCTATACAGCCGCGGCGATCGCGGCCATCGCCTTCGACCGGCCGGCGACGCCGCTGGACGGCAACATCGAGCGGGTAACCGCGCGCCTCTTTGCCGTGACCGAGCCGCTCCCGGGGGTCAAGCCGAAGCTGCAGTCCCTTGCCGCCACGCTTACGCCGGCGGCGCGACCCGGTGACTTCGCGCAGGCCAAGATGGATCTGGGCGCCACGGTCTGCTTGCCGCGCACACCCAAGTGCCTGCTCTGCCCTTTGGAGGCTCTCTGCAGCGCGCGTGCCGCCGGTTTGGCCGATCAGCTTCCCCGCAAGGCGCCCAAGGCCCCGAAACCGACCCGCCGCGGTGTGGCCTTCTGGCTGACGCGGCCCGACGGCGCCGTGCTGCTGCGCCGCCGGCCGCCGAAGGGGCTGCTGGGTGGCATGACGGAGCTTCCCTCCAGCGACTGGACGACGGAGGGGCCGAAGGAAGCGGCGGCGGCGGCACCCGCCCTGGTTCCCTGGAGGGCATTGCCCGGGCTGGTTCGCCACACCTTCACGCACTTTCACCTGGAACTGACGGTCTGGGTCGGCCGGGTGCAGGATTGGCAGGATATCGACGGCTTCTGGGTCCCTCTGGAAGGCCTCGGCGCCGCGGGTCTGCCCAGCGTTATGCAGAAGATCGCCAAGCACGCCATCAAGGCAGGCGGCTAGACCTTAGTTCAGCTGCGCTCGGAGCTTTTGACGGAGCAGGTCGATCGGCACGGCCTTGCCCTCGACGTCCAGGTGCCAGAAGGTCCAGCCGTTGCAGGCCGGGGCGCCTTGTACGGCAGCGCCGACCTGGTGGATCGAGCCGCGATGGTCGGAGGAAATCAGGGTGCCGTCGGCCCGCACCTTGGCGCTCCAGCGCCGCCCGGGGCCGTAGAGGACGGTGCCCGGCTCCAGCAGGCCGTTCTCCAGCAGCCAACCGAAGGGAATGCGCGGCTCCGCGCGCTTCTCCTGCGGCGTGATCAGCTCCGGATCGGCGACCGGCACCACCTTCGCAATGCGCTCGCGCGCGACCTTGGCGTAGCCTTCTTCGCGTTCCAGGCCCAGCCAGCGGCGGCCCAGGCGCTTCGCCACCGCGCCGGTTGTGCCTGAGCCGAAGAAGGGGTCGAGCACCAGGTCGCCGGGTTTGGACGAGGCCAGGATCACGCGGTGCAGCAGGGCCTCGGGCTTCTGGGTCGAGTGCTGCTTTTTGCCGTCCTCGTCGCGCAGCCGCTCACCGCCGCCGCAGATTGGCAGCAGCCAATCGCTGCGCATCTGCAGGTCGTCGTTCAGCGCCTTCATGGAGGCGTAGTTGAAAGTGTAGCGAGCGTCGGCCGACTTTGCGGCCCAGATCAGGGTCTCGTGGGCGTTCGCGAAGCGGGTGCCGCGGAAATTCGGCATGGGATTGGTCTTGCGCCAGACCACGTCGTTGAGGATCCAGTAGTCGAGGTCCTGCAGCGTCGCGCCGACGCGGAAGATGTTGTGGTAGGTGCCGATCACCCAGAGCGTACCGTTCGGCTTCAGCACCCGGCGCGCTTCGCTCAGCCAGGCGCGGGTGAAGGCGTCGTAGGTCGCCATGTCGTCGAAGCGGTCCCAGGCGTCTTCGACCCCGTCGACACGGGTGTTGTTGGGCCGATGCAGTTCCCCGCCGAGCTGGAGATTGTAGGGCGGATCCGCGAAGACCAGGTCGACGGAAGCGTCGGGAAGCGCGCGCATCAGCGCGACGCAGTCGCCGACCCGCACCACGCCGGTCTCCAGCGCGGCCGTCTTGCCAGCCGCATCCTTGCGCCGTGTCGCCATCCTCTGTCCTGCCCCCGAACGTCCGGTCTGCTGCCGTCCGGCGAGTGCCAGGCCAGCCTGCAAAGGCGGCAAAGTGAGTCGGCGACGGCGGCGGGTCAAGCTAGAAAGGTCAGAAAAGAGTCATTGGACTCAGCGCGTTGCTAAATTGTCCTCGTTTGGTTTCTGAGGGACGAACAGTCAGAACGGTTATGGCCCCGCCCGGGAAAGCTGCCAGCGCCGAACGTGAGTCCGGCACCGGCAGCCCCTTTCGTCCAAGCCTGAGTGGTCAGGTTTGTGTCACTTCCTGCCTTTCTCCAAAGAGCAGATCCTTCGGTGCCTTGAGGAGCTCACCGAGCCGGAACGCCCGCCCGCCGGAGAAGTAGATCAGCAGGAACGAGGCGGCGACAAAGGCGGCCTCCCGCTTGACGGCGTTCAGGTTGTCCCAGAGGGATCGGTCAAAGCTCATTGCCCCGATGCAGTAGACGGCCAAAACCGCAAGCGCACCGAAGGCCGCGAGGCGGACGGCATGACCTGAGGCCAGGACGACGCCGATTGCGATGAGCAACAGGGGAACGCCGCTCCAGGACTTCACGTGATCCAGCCCGTGAAAGGCCCCTCCGGCCAGGAAGACGACGGCGACGGAGAGGCGCAGCAACAGCCCGTTGGTTCCCCACCCGAGAAACTGCGACGGCGCACCCCTGTTCATCAGGCGGCTGTCGAGACTCCAGCGGCCGGATCCCATCATGGCCAGAACGAAGCAGATGCCCGACAGGCCGATGTCCCGGATCTGAACGATCATCGCCGGCGTCAGGTAGGTGCTCGCCTCAGATCTCAGTCCGGGTGTCGTCAGTACCGGCAGGGCCGCGACGAAGGACCACATCATGAGCCCGAAGAGGATCGCCAGCGGGCGGACGAACAGCCCCAGGATCAGTGCCAGCCCGGCAATCAGCTCGAAGGCCGACAAGGCCGTCAGGAACATCCAGGGCGAGAGCATCCCGCCGTCGAAGAGATAGTCCTGGAAGAACGCGTTGATATAACCGTTGGGAGCCGTGTAGCGCGCAACAAGGTCGCCTGCGCGTTCGGGGGAGATCAGGCGAGACAGCTTCCACCAGCCGCCGATTACGAACACGGTGCCAAGACCGATCCGCAGATAGAGGGCCACCCGATCGGCCTGATCTCGCGTGAGGGTTTCGGGGCCTGGTCCTCGCAGGGCCTTACCGCCCGCCAGGCTGTTTGCGACGTCCGACAAGGAACTCGTCATGAGAGCCTCCAAAAAACTGTATGAGATTAGATGTCCTGCACCGCTGCCGGTGCCGAGATGTCTAAACTCCAGTCTTTGGCGGATGCGGATCCAGGTTGTGTTCCAGGCCCTTCGAAAGACGAGCGGTGACCGGAAATTTCAGGAGACTGTAGAGCGACAGGCCGCTTGCCGTTGCCGTCGCCGGGCCCATTAGTGGGCAGGCCGCGCCGCAAGGGACCGTGGTGACAACGCAAAGCCCGTCGCAGAAGGCGATGCTGCTGGTTGCATCCGAGTTTTCCGGGGCCGGTATCTCAAGATCGAAACCCTGTACCGTCGCCGAGCGGAGGCTCCCCGACACTTCCGACTCTGCTTCGGGGGAGGTAAAAGCGCCTGCGACGCCAGCGTTGATCAGCACCGTGAGGATGACGACCGCGTAGACGACGACCTGTTTGAAATTACTCGCCATAATATAAATCTCGCGCATTCGGCACTCGAATCCATATAGAATTCGATTTCGAATAACAATCGACCGGTGGAGGTGGTTTGCCGAGATCACGGAGGGTTGAAGGCCCTTAGAGCAGGATCGCCTCAGGTGGACTCGCTCTGGCGATCCCACCTGAGCCGTGAAGCCTACTCTCATCATCAGTTTAGAGCGCGATCGTCGGTGGTCTGCCGGGGTAAGAGAGGTTCAGCTCTTCGGAGACCATCGGCTTTCGCGCGAAACCGGCGTCACCCTGCCTCCAAAAGCAGGCGGACAGGTTTGAAGCTTCGGCGGTGTTGGGCAGAGGGACCGAGCTGCTGCAGGCCGGCGCGATGCTCGGCGGTGCCGTAACCCGCGTTGCGCTCCCAGCCGTAGCCGGGATGCCTGCTAGCCAGCTCCACCATCTCGCGGTCGCGGGCGACTTTGGCGACGATGGAGGCGGCGGCGATGGAGAGGCTCAGGCCATCGCCCCCGACCACGGCCTCGGCCGGGCAGGGGAGGGCCGGCAGGCGGTTTCCGTCCACCAGAGCCGCGTCGGGAGGGGATGCGAGGCCCGCCAGCGCGCGCTGCATCGCCAGGTGGCTGGCCTCCAGGATGTTGAGGGCGTCGATCTCAGCGACCTCGGCGCGGCCGAGCGAAACCTCGGCCAGTTCCAGCAGACTGGCCGCCAGCTCTCTTCTCAGAAGCGGTTTGACCCGTTTGGAGTCGTCGAGTGCGCGCCGCATGCTGGAGGGCAGGCGGCGCGGCAGCACCACGGCGGCGGGCACCACCGGTCCGGCCCAGGGCCCGCGGCCGACCTCGTCCAGCCCGGCAATGCGCCGTCCCTCTCGCGCGCCCAGGGCGGTTTCCCGCCGGTCGTCCGGCATCAGGTTCCCCATCGACTCAATCGGACTGGACATCAGCCAAAATCAGAAAAGCGCGAGCTGGTCAACGTCCCTGCGCGGCGGCCGAAAAATGCTTGTGTTCAGGTCCCAACTTCGCCTGTCGAGGCCCAGGCGCTTGCAGGCCAGCTCAAAGCGGCGTTTCAGCACCAAGGCATAGGGGCCTTCGCCGCGCATGCGCTTTCCCCAGGTCGAGTCGTAAAGCTTGCCGCCGCGGGCGCTGCGAATTTGTTCCAGCACCCGCGACTTGCGGTCGGGCGCATGGGCCTCCAGCCATTCCTCGAACAGCGGACCGATCTCCTGCGGCAGCCGCAGAAGAATGTAGGAGGCAGCCTCGGCCCCCGCTTCCGCGGCTGCTTCCAACAGGGCCTCCAGCTCGTGATCGTTCAGGGCCGGGATCATCGGCGCGGTCAGCACCGCCACGGGCACGCCGGCCTCGTTCAGGCGGCGGATCGCGGTGAGGCGCTTCGGCGGGCTCGAGGCCCGAGGCTCCAAAGCCCGGGCAAGCCCGCGGTCGAGGGTGGTCAGCGAGAGGCAGATACGCACCAGCCTTTGTTCGGCCAGCGGCGCCAGCAGATCCAGGTCGCGCAGCACAAGGTCGGACTTGGTGATGATGCCGAAGGGGTGTTTGGCTTCGGCCAGCACCTCGAGGATCCTCCGGGTGATCCGCAGTTTCCGTTCGATCGGCTGATAGGGATCGGTGTTGGCGCCGAGCGCCAGGGTCGCCGGCCGGTAGCCTTTCTTCGAGAGTTCCTGGCGCAGGAGCTCCGCCGCATCGTGCTTGGCGAAGAGCTTGGTTTCGAAGTCGAGACCGGGCGAGAAGCCGAGGTAGGCGTGGGTCGGCCGAGCGAAGCAGTAGACGCATCCGTGCTCGCAGCCCTTGTAGGGGTTGATCGATCGGTCGAAGGGGATATCGGGCGAGTCGTTCTTGGCGATGATCTTGCGGCTGCTGTCGGCCAGGATCTCGGTGCGCAGCGGCGGGGCTTCCTCGGTCTCGCGCTCCAGCGTGCCCCAGCCGTCGTCCGTCCGCTCGCCCGCCAGGCGCTCGTAGCGGCCGGCGCGATTGCTGACGGCCCCGCGGCCCTTGGTAGGGGTGTTCGGCAGCGCTTGATCCATGCAGATCAAGTTACCGTCAAAACAAGAACAAAACAAGATTATTGAAGCAGGTTCTGCAAACCTGGCGGGTCCAGCCACTCGCCACGCAGATGCCGGACAACCTCGGGGTCGAGATAGTGGCGGGTACGCTCCTCCACATGGGCGATCAGCACCGGATCGCTGCGGGCGGCCGACCAACCGGCAGGCTGTCCTTCCGCCAACTTGCTGCGATGCTCGATGCGCCAAAGGGCGCACCAGGTCAGGGCCCGCAGCAGCAGCAGGCGCCGCAGCGGCACCAGTGTGGGGGCAAGGGCGGCGGCCTGGGCGGGCCCGACCGCGACCAGATAGCGCCGGTAGAAGGCGCCAACGTCTGCGAGCGAGAGCGTGGCGGAGGTTGCAATGTCCCAGGTGGTCGAGCTGTAGACCGTGGCGTGTGCCAGATCGATGGCCGGGGCGCCGTAGAGAGCCTTCTCCAAGTCGACGATCACCGCATGGGGCTCTTCGGCGTCGCCCGAATCCAGGCCCGATCGGACGAGGAAGTTGCCGGGGTGCGTATCGGTCAGCACCAGACTGCGCGGCTGGACGGCTCCTTCGACGTTGTTGGCGTAGCGGCGGGCCCAGACCAGTTCCTCCTGCAACTGAGCGCGCGTGTCCGGTCGGATGTCGGGGCCGTCGAGGTAGCGGGCCTGGGCCTCGATTTCCTGCAGTGCGCCCGCGACCGGGTCCAGGTGATCCTCCAAAGGCGGCCGCGCAGCCGCTGGCGGCAGGGGCAGAGCATGCACGGCCGCCATGGCGTCGGCCAAGGCCGGCAGGTCCTGCGGCAGGCGCGGCGGTCGGCCCTCGATGTACTCCACCACCAGGGCGCCCATGGGCAGGCGCGGGCCGGGCGGCAGACTGGCACGCAGCCGCGGCCCGTGGCCGCTGGCACTGACCCGAGCGAAGCAGGCGGCCTGATAGGCCAGGTTTTCCGCGGCGGCATAGCCGCGCTGACTCTGCTTTGGAACCCGCAGCAGCCAGGGACTCTCCGCGATGCGGTAGTGGTCGTGGGCGAGGCCGCTGTCGGCGAGGGGCGAAAGCGGCCCGGTCAGCTCGGGACAGGCCTCGGCCAGGGCGGTTCTCAAGACCTCGTTATCGGCAAGCGGCTTGGGCATAACGAACCTCGCAAGTAGCATGGACGGCCCATGAGCATCAAAGCCGCACCGCAGAACACGACAGCGACTCCCCGCCACAGGCCGGCCGGGTGCGTCGGCGGTTCGCTCGAGCGGCTGTCCGTGGTGATACCGGCGCTGGAGGCGGCCGCCACGCTGCCCGGCACTCTGCAGGGCTTGAGGCCCGGCGCGCCGGGCGAGGTAATCGTGGTCGACAGCGGTTCCAGCGACGACACCGCAGAGCTTGCCAAGCGCCAGGGTGCGCAGCTGATCGTGGCACCGCGCGGGCGCGGCCTGCAGCTCGCTGCCGGTGCACGCAAGGCCGGCGGCGACTGGCTGCTGTTCCTGCATGCCGACACGCGGTTGGAGGCCGGCTGGCCGGAGGCGGTGCTGGACTTCATCGAGACAACCGGCGAGGGCTGGCGGGCAGGCTGGTTCCGCTTGGCTTTCGACGACGAACATCCTTCCGCCCTCCGGGTTGCTCGCCTCGCCAACTGGCGCAGCCGCGTTCTGGGTCTGCCTTACGGCGATCAGGGGCTGGTGATTCCCAAGAGTTTCTATCAGGCGCTGGGCGGCTACGGCCGTCAGCCGCTCATGGAGGACGTGGAACTGGTCCGGCGGGTCGGACGCCGGCGCCTGGTCGAGCTGCCGGCAAGGGCGGTGACCTCGGCCGAACGCTATCGGCGCGACGGCTGGCTGCGTCGGCCGGCCAAGAACCTGTCGTTGCTGTCTCTCTACCTTTTGGGCGTTCCGCCGAAACTCTTGGTCAGGCTCTATCGCTAGATGCGCAACCGTCTGATCGTGATGGCGCGGGCGCCGCGCTATGGCGTGGGCAAGCGTCGGCTGGCGGCGGGGGCCGGCGAGCTTGCCGCCTGGCGTTTTCAGCGGCTCAATCTGCTCCGCCTGTTGCGATGCCTGGGGCGAGATCCGCGCTGGCAGCTCTCGGTGGCAGTGACACCGGACCGCGGGCGTTTGCCATCCGGAGCCGGGCACATCGCTCGACAGCCCCAGGGCCGGGGCGATCTGGGCGCCAGAATGGCGCGCGCCTTGGCGCATGCGCCGACGGGGCCGACCGTTCTCATCGGTGCCGATATCCCCGATGTTAGGCCGGGGGAGGTGGCCCGCGCCTTTCATCTGCTGGGAGCCAACGACTGGGTCTTCGGTCCGGCCGAGGATGGCGGCTACTGGCTGATCGGCGCACGCCGCCGCCCGAGGCTGCGTCTGCCCTTTGCCGGCGTGCGCTGGTCGCATCCCCAGACCTTGGCCGACACGCTCGCCAATCTGAAAGATCAGCGCGTGGGGCTGGTTGCGCAGTTGGCCGATGTGGACGAGGCGTCCGACCTCGAAAGACTAGAGCGTGATCGCCTCAGGTGGGATCGTCTCATGCGGGATCGCTAGGAGCGGGCGTCAGCCGGTCTGCTTCAGGTGCTCCTGAAGACGCGGCATGAGCTCGACCAGATTGCAGGGTTTGTGGCGGCTGTCGAGCTGCCAGCGCAGAATCTCGTTCCAGCCGTCCTTGCAGGCGCCGGTCGAGCCGGGCAGGGCAAAGAGATAGGTGCCGCCGGCCACGCCGCCGAGCGCGCGCGACTGGATTGTGGAGGTGCCGATCTTGCCGTAGCTGATCCAGCGGAACAGCTCGCCGAAGCCTTCGATCTCCTTTTCCATCACCCGCTTGAAGGCCTCCGGTGTGACGTCGCGGCCGGTAACACCGGTGCCGCCGGTGGTGATCACCACATCGACGCCGGAGTCGGCGACGCAGTCCCGCAGATAGCCCTCGATCAGCTCTGCCTCGTCCCGCCGGATCTCCCGCTTCACAACGCGATGGCCGGCCTCTCCGATCAGCCGCTGCAGGGTGTCGCCGGAGCGATCGTCCTCCAGGCTGCGGCTGTCGGAAACGGTCAGCAGCGCGACGTTGACCGCGAGAAACGGGAGGCTTTCGTCAAGGCGATGGGGGGCGTCCATGGTCAAGCTCCTGTTCGCGCGCGACCCCTGGATGGAAGCGGAGCCGTTTCCGTCCAGGGAGATCGCGCTCTAATCGAGCTTTACGTAGATCGGACGGACCCCTGCTGCCAAGGCCTCCAGCGACGGTGTCGGCTGGCCGAGGCGGGCGCGGTAGATCCAGAAGTTGGTCAGCACACGTTCGATGAAAGTACGGGTTTCCAGCGAGGGAAGCGACTCGATGAACAACAGTGGGTCGTCCAGAGATGCGCCGGTCTCCTGCAACTGCTGCTGCCACTTGCGCAGATTGCCGGGCCCACCGTTGTAGGCGGCGGCCAGGCGGAAGAGATCGTTGCCCGTCTGGGTCTCTTCCATCAGATGCAGCAGATAGCGCTGCGCCAGGTCGAGGTTGAAGGCCGGGTCGAACAGCTTGACGCTGCTGCCGTCTTTCAGGCTGCTGTCGCCCGAGATATAGCTGGCCGTTGCCGGCATGACCTGCATCAGGCCGCGGGCGCCGTAGCGGCTCTCGGCATCCGGGTCGAAGGCCGACTCCTGGCGCATCAGGGCATAGAGCAAGGCACGGTCGACCTGCCAACCGCTCTGGGGCTCCCATGGCGGGATCGGGAAGAGCGCAGCGGTTACCGCGGGGTCGCTGGCCTGTGTCGGAGTGTCGTCCAGGTGGCTGGCCAGCCGGAACGAGAGACCAGGAATCTGCGCACGTTCGGTCAGCGCCAGCAGGCCGCGGGCCGTCTCCCGGTCGCGCCATCCCTCCAGCATCATCAGTTCGGCTTCGGCCAGGTCGCGGCGGCCGACCTGCAGGAGAGCGGCCGCGCGCAGCACCCGTGGCTCTTCCATCAGGCTTGCAAGAGTTTCTCGGGAAAGCGCCGGCCGCTTGAAGGCGACGCTGGTATCCAGGCCCAAGGCTGCGCGCGCCAGTAGGCCATAGAAGGTGCGCGAATGCTCGGAGGCGTCTCGCAGCCAGCCGCTCATTTCGCCCGGCTTGCGCAGGCGCAAGGCGGTTCGTGAGGCCCAGAAGCCACCCGCCGCCTGCATCCAGCCGCTGACGTGATCGGCCCGAGCCAGCGCGGAGAAGCGACGGTGGGCGGTTTCGATATCGCCTGTACGCCAGGCCGCCAGGCCGCCGACCCAGAGGGCAACCGGCGCCTTGTCGCCGCCAAGGAGAACGGCCGTGCTCGCGGCTGCCAGGGCTTCGCGGTCATTGCCCAGATAGAACCAGCCCGAAGCCAGGCGGCTGAAGCCCTGGGCGCGCTCAACCTCATCCAACAGCCTGCGGACATCGGCGCGGTTCAAAAGCTTTTCCGTTGCCGTCAGGCGGCTTTTGGAAACGTTCCGGCGGATCTCGCGCTTGATCTCCGCAACTTGCTCGCGCTCCGTCGCGCTGCGTTCGCGCGGCGAGACATAGCGGAAGAGAGCGGGGCCGGCACCGCCCAGGGCGATTCGCTTGCCCTGAGGCTCCGGCGGCGGAGCCGTGTCGGCCGGCATGCGGCGCAAGGCCAGGCGATGAACGCGCTTGGCATCCGGCAGGTCGGCATAGGCGTCCAGCCAACGCTTCAGCTCGTCATAGGACGAGCGGTAGGCGGTGGGGTGCAGGTAGCGCTGCACCTGCAGATGACCCAGCAGGAGGCGGTCATCCAACTGTGCGATGGTGCGATCCGCCTCGTCCCAGTGCCCAGCTTCCTGGAGCACGAAGATCTTGCGGTAGCGCTCCACATCGCGTGCAGAGAGGACCCGCGGCAGGCCCTGGCTGTCCAGACCCGTTACGCGCGGCAAGGCCGCCGTTTCGGCCTGGCTGTCGCGGAGCGGCGCAGACGCCTCCCTGGCGCCGACATCGCTGTCGAGCGTTACAGCCATCAAAAAAGTGCAAAAAAAGATAAGACCCCGTAGGAGTCCGGCTCCGACCCATGTACCCAAGACGCGCATCCCCAACAGTGCGATCTTAATAATATCTTAATACAAAAGGGGTGTGCCGGCCACCCTTATGGCGGTTGTGCAGACCAGCTATGCCCTAACGCGTCACGCGCAAAGCCCCGCCGCCGTGACAGTTTTGTGATGTTGTGACGGCCTTGTAACGCGCCGTCTGCCGCCGTTTTTCGGTTGCCTGTACCTGGGGCTACCAAGCGCTGGCGCCCCTAGGCGTGGCAAGGTGGGAATGGGCCCTAGGCGCTGTGAAGCGGGTCCGCCTGCGCCTCCACGGCGGTGCGGAAGGCAAGCAGATCGCGCCAGGCAAGGCGCTTCTGGGCGGGCTGACGCAGCAGGTAGGCGGGGTGAAACAGCGGCATCGCCGGCAATGGCGACGGCAAGCCCGCATGCTGGTAAGCGAACCACTGGCCGCGCAGCCGCGTGATCCCTCGCTTCTCGGCCAGCAAGGCCTTGGCCGAGGTGCCACCCAGGAATGCCAGGTATCGCGGCGCGACCAGCTCGATGTGTCGCTCTGTAAAGGGCAGGCACAGCTGCAACTCCTGCTCCTGCGGCGTTCGATTGCCCGGAGGGCGCCAGAAGAGCACGTTGGTGATATAGACGTCTTTGGCCGGATCGAATCCGGCGGCGCGCAGCATAGCGTCGAGTAGCTGTCCGGCCGCGCCCACGAAGGGTGCGCCCTGCAGGTCCTCGTCGCGTCCCGGCGCCTCACCTATGAGCATGACATCCGCTTGCGGTGCGCCGCGCGAAATCACGGTGTTCTTTGCCGTCTTCTTGAGGTCACAGCCGTCGAAGTCGCGAATGGCGGTGTGAAGGGCCTCCAGCGAGGCCGCGCCGCGCGCCGCATGCTCGGCATCCGCCAGGGTGTTTTCGTGGCTGCGCAACGCCTGGGAGGTGGCCTGCCAGACCGGCGGCGGATCGTTGCGGGGAGATCGGGACGGCGACGGCTCGCGGGTGCTTGGGTGCGGGAGGGTGTGCCGTTGCGGCGCGCTCGCGTTCCCTTGCCCGCTGTCACGTCCATCGTCTTGCGCCGAACTCGCGTCCGGGGCGCGCTTGGCCAGGCGGTCGAGCGGTTCCGCACCGATGGCCTCGTCGGCTCCGGCGTCCACCAGCCAGGCAAGTGCCGTCAAAGCAGCTTTGCGATCTTCTTTGCCTGACCAGTCTACCATGGAGGAGATCTAGCACGGCCTCAAATCGACAGAAAGTCCGGGTCGACAAAGGTGGGGTCCGCCAGAGGGCGAGCTTCCGGGCCGACACTCCTTGCGACGGAGGCGACCGGACAGCCTCGACCTACAAATCGCTTCGACGCTGTCCAGTATGGGGGTAGAAGCCGTTTTAAGGCAGCTGACTTTGTCTCTCTGCTCGGTCACTTCCTTCTCGTTCACTCTGCGGCCTCGCGTCCCTTTCGCATGACCGCCCTGCTCGGCTATATCCAAACAAAACATCAGGAGAGCGGAACGCTATGGAACGCGAATACATGGATTACGACGTGGTGATCGTCGGCGCCGGCCCGGCCGGCCTGGCTGCGGCGATCCGCTTGCGTCAGCTTTCGGCCGAGAGCGGTCATGAGGTTTCCGTCTGCGTGCTGGAGAAGGGCTCGGAGGTCGGTGCCCACATCCTGTCGGGCGCGGTGCTCGAGCCGCGGGCGCTGAACGAGCTGATCCCCGATTGGAAGGAAAAGGGTGCGCCGCTGAACGTACCGGTCAAGCATGAGAAGTTCCTGATGCTGACCGAGCGCCACAGTCTCAGCATTCCCATCTGGATGCTGCCGTTGCAGACCAAGAACCACGGCAACTACATCGTCTCGCTCGGCAACGTCTGCCGTTGGATGGCAGAGCAGGCCGAGGCCCTGGGGGCCGAGATCTATCCGGGTTTCGCCGCCTCCGAGGTGTTGTTCGACGACCAGGGTCGGGTCGCCGGCGTTGCGACCAACGACCTGGGCGTCGGCAAGGACGGCAGCCAGAAAGACGGCTACCAGCCCGGCATGGAACTGCGCGCCAAGTACACCTTCTTCGCGGAAGGCTGCCGCGGCTCGCTCTCCAAGCAGCTGGAGCAGCGCTTCGACCTGCGCCGCGACGCCCAGCACCAGACCTATGGTATCGGCCTGAAGGAACTCTGGGAACTCGATCCCTCGCAACACCAGGAAGGTCTGGTGCTGCACAGCTCGGGCTGGCCGATGGACAACAGCACCTGGGGCGGATCCTTCATCTATCACCTGGACAACAATCAGGCCTATGTCGGCTTCGTCATCGGCCTCGACTACGAGAATCCCCATCTCTCACCCTTCGACGAGCTACAGCGTTTCAAGCATCATCCCGCCATCGCGCCGATGCTGAAGGGGGGGCGGCGGATCTCCTACGGCGCGCGCGCGCTCAACGAGGGCGGGCTGCAGTCGATCCCGCAGCTTGCCTTCCCGGGCGGTGCCTTGATCGGCTGTTCGGCGGGCTTCCTGAACGTTCCGAAGATCAAGGGCAGCCACACGGCGATGAAAACCGGCATGCTGGCCGCCGAAGCGGCGCACGCGGCGCTCGCCGGCGGCGACGAGGGCTACGGCCGTCTCGAGGCCTATCCCCAGGCCTTCGAAAAGTCCTGGGTTCATCAGGAGTTGCATGCGGCCCGCAACCTGCGGCCTGCGGCGGCCAAGTGGGGGATGAAGCTGGGCATGCTCTACGGCGGCTTCGATCTGAAGCTGCTGGGCGGCAAGGCGCCCTGGACCCTGGCCCACCACAAGCCGGACCACGAGTGCCTGAAGCCGGCCGACAAGATGCCGAAGATCGACTACCCCAAGCCCGACGGTGTTATCTCCTTCGACAAGCTGTCGAGCGTCTTCATCTCCAACACCAACCACGAGGAGGACCAGCCGGTCCATCTGCGCCTTGGCGACGAGAGCATTCCCATCGAGAAGAATCTGCCGGAGTTCGATGAGCCGGCGCAGCGCTATTGCCCGGCCGGCGTCTACGAGGTTGTGCGCGAGGACGACGGCAGCAACCCGCGCTTCGTAATCAACGCGCAGAACTGCGTGCACTGCAAGACCTGCGATATCAAGGACCCCCGCCAGAACATCAACTGGACGACGCCGGAAGGCGGCGGCGGTCCGAACTATCCGAACATGTAGCCGGGCCGAACAGGCAGCCGCACGAACAGGTAGCCGAGCGGGGCGGCGAAACGCTTCCGCTCGAGCCCGTAGATTGATAGTGTACCGCTTATCTAAAGTGGTATTTCTTGTGCGGGTCCATGGCGCGGTTGATTACCCTGCAGACTTTCCCGGACCGGGGCGACGGGCTGTTCGTCTGCTCGTTCCTGCAGGCGCACGGTTTCTTCGCGGCGGCAGCCGACGAAGCCATCGTCGGTCAGAACTGGTTGCAGGCCCTGGCCATCGGCGGCGTGCGGGTCCAGGTCATGGACTGCGAATTGGCGGAGATCCGGGCTTTGCTGATCGACGTCGGCATGGACGGGCCGTCCGCGGAGGCGGCGAGCGGCCCCGGGACATCGGAGGTGTCGCTGCCTCTCCGTCGTCAGCCGGCGCTTCTCGGCCATCCTGTGTCCTTGGCTGTCGCGGGAGGCGTCGGGTTTGCGCTCGTGGTGTGGTTTTTCCTCGAAGTCATCAAACTCGGTGCCGATCTCAACGCCGACCCGCAGAGGCTGTGGTTGCCCGCGACAGTTGCCTTCTTCCTGGTGATGGAGGTCTTCCCGATGGCTCTGCCGCTTCTGCGGAACCGGCATCCGGGTTTTGCAGCGGCGTCCGCGGTCGAGAGGCGCGCCGATGGACTGGTTGCGCTCAGACGGTTCGAGGACCCTAGGGATGCTGTCGTTCTGAGCGAATTCCTCGAGACGCGAGGTTTCCTTGCCCGCCGTGCCGACGAAGTCGGCGGCTCGGTCCTGGACTTTCGGGTTCTGGTGCGCGCGAGCGAACTGGATCGGATTCGATCCGAGGTCGACACGGCCGGCTTGCGCTATCCCTCGGACGGGCCTCGGGCCGTTGTGGCCGATCCGCAGGATACACCCGACGAACGAGGGCTGCCGGGTTTTCTGTCGCGCAATCTGGAGGCTCTTGTGGTGCTCGCGGTGCTGGCACTCCTCGTCGCGGGACCGGTTTGGCGCCTGGTGAGTGCGTAGGTCGGCCGGCTCCAGGCTCGGCATGGGCTGACGCGACAGGCGCTGCGCCCTAGTTTCCCGCCGGATGGCTCTGCCGGCTGGCGAAAGGACCTCCAGTCCGGCTAAGCTGACACCCGCACCGCGTAACGCAGGACAGGTTTCCATGCCGCATTTCTCGCGCCGCCTTCCGGCGCTTCTCGTCGCCGGGTCGCTCGCCTTCGCCGTTCCCGCTCTTGCTGCGACGCCGGAAGAGGTGTCGGGCGGGACGGAAGGCCAGGCTTTCACGGCGACCACGCCCGACGGCGCGCTCTACGGCAATTTCCTGGCCGGATTGGTCGCCAGCCATATGGGCGACTACGGCCGCGCGGCCACCTTCTTCGGCCGTGTCGCTCAGGACGAGCAGATCGAAGACCTCGACCTGTTGCGCAACACTTTCGGCCTGCTGCTGGCCGAAGGCCGGCTGGATGAAGCCCGGCAGCTGAGCGATCGCCTGTTGGAGCTGTCTCCAGGCGAGGGTCTGCCGCACCTGTTGCGGGCGATCGATGCGCTGATCGACGGCGACGGGGCCGAAGCGGCCGGCGAACTGCGTCAGCTCGGTGACGGCGGTATCGCCGACCTGCTGACCGACCTGCTCGGGACCTGGGCGGCGGTGGATGTCGCCGGCGTGGATGCGGTCAGGCGGTTGGACAGTTTGACAGAGCGTCGCGGACTGGCGGTGCTCGCCCACCTGCAGCGGGCGCTTGTGCTTGACTATCTGGGCGATCCGGCCGCAGGCGAGGCCTACGAGGCGGCGCTGGAGGCCGGCGACCCCGACACCCTGCGCCTGACCCTGCTGGCCGGCAATTACTTCGAGCGGGCCGGTCAGACGGACCGCGCGGAGGCCCTCTACGCCAGCTATCGCGATGCCAATTCCGGGGATCTGCTGTTGGAACCTCTGCGTGCGGAGCTCACCGAGGCCGACGGCAGCCTGCGGCCGCTGGTCGGCAGCGTACGCCAGGGCGCCGCGGGCGCTCTGTTCGATCTGGCCGGTATTCTTGCGCGCGAGCGCAACGGGCAGCTCTCTTTGGCTTATGCCAACCTCGCTCTGGCTCTCGACCCCGATTTCGATGCGGCACGCGTGCTGGTCGGGGAACTGCTTCAGGGGCAGGAACGTCATGCGGACGCCGTCGCCGCCTATCGCGCGGTGCCTGAAGACTCCGCCTATGGCTGGGTGGTTGCCTTGCGGATCGCGGAAGAGCTGCATGAACTGGAGAAAACCGAAGCCGCGATTGCCGGGCTGGAGGAACTGGCGGAGGCGAAGCCGGACCGCTTCGAGCCCTGGTATCGCATCGGCAACTTCGAGCGCAGCCGGGAGAACTGGGAGGTTGCGGCCGAGGCCTACGAGGAGGCCGTGGCGCGCATCCCCGAGATTCAGGAGCGCCATTGGGCACTGCTCTACTTTCGGGGGATCGCCTACGAGCGCAGCAAGCAGTGGCCCAAGGCGGAAGCGGACTTTCTGAAGGCGTTGGAGCTGAACCCGGAGCAGCCCTACGTCCTGAACTACCTCGCCTACTCCTGGGTCGAGCACAGGACGAACCTGGATCAGGCCGAGGAGATGCTGATCAGGGCCGTCGAACTGCGGCCGGAGGACGGCTACATCGTCGACTCGCTCGGCTGGGTCTACTATCGCCTGGGCCGCTTCGAGGAAGCGGTCGAACAGCTTGAGCGCGCCGTGGAGCTGCGGCCGATGGACCCGACGATCAACGATCATTTGGGCGATGCCTACTGGCGCACCGGCCGCGAACGCGAAGCGCGGGTCCAGTGGCAGCGCGCCCTCTCGCTCGAGCCGACCGAGGAGGGCCAGGCCGAGAAGATCGAGCGGAAGCTGGACGAGGGCATGCTGCCCGAGGGCGAAGACCTCTGAACCTGCCATGACGGCTGACGCAGCCACTGCTTATGCGGCTCCGGCCAAGATCAACCTGACCCTGCATCTGCTCAGCAAGCGGGCGGACGGCTATCACCTGCTCGATAGCCTGGTTGTCTTCGCCGGCGTGGGCGACCAGCTTCAGGTGGTACCGGCCGACAGTCTGGTTCTGGAGGAAAGCGGCCCCGGTGCCGGTACGATGGGCGCCGGGGAGGACAACCTGGTGTTGCGCGCGGCGCGATTGCTTATCGAGACCTGCGCGCCGGAGCTGCGTGCGCGGATACGGCTCGAGAAACGCCTGCCGGTCGCCGCCGGACTGGGGGGCGGCTCCAGCGATGCGGCAGCCGCGCTGATCGCCCTCGACGCGCTCTGGGGCTGCGGGCTGCAGGCCGAGGAGCTGAAGAGCCTGGGTGCGGCCGTCGGGGCCGACGTGCCGGTCTGTCTCTACGGCCGCCCGGCCTGGGTCGGTGGAATCGGGGAGGCTCTGGAGACGGCCGAACGGATGCCGCCTGTCTGGTTCGTTCTGGTGAACCCGGGCGTGTCCCTTTCCACCGCCAGCGTTTTCCGGGCGCGCTCCGGCGGCTTCTCGGAACCGTTGCGCTGGCAGCAGCCGCCCGGCGATGCGGCCACGCTGGCCGCCTGGCTGGCGCAGGGACGCAACGATCTGCAGGCGCCCGCCTGCGCCCTGGAGCCGGCGATTCCGGCGGTGCTGGAAGCTCTCGCTGCGACACCCGACTGCCTGCTGGCCCGTATGAGCGGCTCGGGTGCCACCTGCTTCGGCCTCTACACAGAGGAGGCCGAAGCGCGCCATGCCGCCCAGCTGTTGGCCGAGGCCCGTCCCGACTGGTGGGTCCGCGCCGCACCGCTGCTGACCGACCCGATCGAGCGAGGATGAGCGGGCATCTTGCCGAGCGCCCTTCACCTCGCTAGGTTCCGGTTCACCTCGGCACGGCACGGAGATGGGGCGTAGCCAAGTGGTAAGGCAGCGGTTTTTGGTACCGCGATCCCAGGTTCGATCCCTGGCGCCCCAGCCAGCCCAGTCGGGTTTTTCTAGAGGAGGATCGCATTCGCTGGGATCGCTTTGACGATCCCAGCGAAGGCGATCGCGCTTTAGAGAGCTTGTCTGACGGTTACCGAAAGGCCGCCGTCGACCACGATCTCCGTACCGGTGACATAGGCCGCGCGGTCCGAGGCCAGAAACAGGGCGACGTCCGCCACGTCCCAGGCGGATCCCATACGACCCAAGGGCACTTGGCCGGCACGCGCGGCCCGCATTTCCTCGAGGCCGCCCTGGCCGTAGCGGCCGGCGAGCGTTTTCTCGATCCGCGGCGTATCGATCAGCCCGGCCACGATCGTGTTGGAGCGTACGCCGTGAGGGCCGTTCTCGACCGCCAGCAGTCGCATCAGATGGTTGAGCCCGGCCTTGGTGGCTCCGTAGGCCAGGTGTTGGTATCCAGGATAGCGCAGGCCCGCGATGCTGGAGGTCGCCAGCAGGACACCGCTGCCTTGACGGCGCATGGGGTGTAAGGCGGCCTGGGTTGCGACGTGCACGGAGGTCAGGTTGGCGTCGCTGAATCGCCGCCACTCGTCCGGCGTCGTCGCCGCGCCGTCGCCGGCCTTGCCCAAGCCGACGTTGCAGTGCAGGACATCGAGCCGTCCGTAGCGTGCGGCGACTCCGGCGACAGCGTCTGCGACCGCGCCGTCGTCGAGGACGTCGACGCTGAGCGCCTCCGCTTGCGCACCCAGCGATTCGATCTCCCGCACCGCGCGCTCCGCCGCCGCAAGGTCGACATCGGCGGCCACCACCGTTGCTCCGGCCTGAGCAAAGCGGGCTGCGCAAGCCTTGCCGATTCCCCATCCCGGGCCGATCGAACCCGCGCCGAGCACCAGGGCAACCCGATCGGCCAGGTCGCGGGGAACCGTCGCTTGCGTCGTCACGAGTCGGCCTCCACGGCTTTGGCCGTCCGTCGCATCTGGTACTCGCGCCGCAGACCGACGATCAGAGAGAAGACTGTCAGGGCGATGAAGATCCAGCAGATCGGACTGCGCAGAAACACGCCGAGATCGTCGGAAATGAGAAAGGAGCGGCGCAGATTGTCTTCAAAGAGCGGCCCCAGAATGAAGCCGATCAGGAAGGGCGCGGCGGCCATTCCGATCCGCATCATGATAAAGCCGACGATGCCGAAGGCGAACATGACCAGTATGTCGAACATCTGGTTTTGCACGGCGTAAGACCCGAAAACGCAGAACAGCAGGACCACTGGCAGCAGAATGTGCGGCGGCACGTCGGCAATGCGCACGAACTGGCGGATGGCGACCGAGCCGGCGATCAGAAGCACGACGGAGCTGAAGAGAATGCCGACGAAGATGGCATAGATCATATCGAGATTCTGTTCGAACATCAGGGGCCCCGGCGTCAGGCCGTGCAGCATGAAGGCCCCCAAGATCACGGCCGTCACCACATCGCCGGGAATGCCGAGTGACAGCAGAGGTATGAGCGTCGCGCCGGCAACGCCGTTGTTCCCCGATTCCGCGGCTGCCACGCCTTCGATCTCACCTTTTCCGAAGTTCTCCCGCCGTTTCGAGGTGCGCTTGGCCTCGCCGTAGGACAGGAAGGCGGCGGCGGTTGCGCCGGCTCCGGGAATGGCGCCGATCGCCACACCGATCCCGCTGCCGCGCAGAATCGTCGGCAGGCATCGCCTGAACTCCGGCCAGCTCACCCGGCTGGCATCGGCGCCTCGTACGGCGAGTGGCTTGGCCTTGCGCAGGTAGAAGTCGATCACTTCGGGCAGGGCGAACAGACCGATCAGCAGCGGGATATAGCTGACGCCGCTCATCAGGTTGAAGTTGTCGAAGGTGAAGCGCTGCGTTCCGTACACCAGGTCGAGGCCGACGGTCGACACGAGCAGCCCGAGCAGACCCGAGACGAGGCCCTTGAGCAGGGAGGTGCCGGAGATCGAGATTACCACGGTCAGCGAGAAGCAGATCAGCCAGAAGTACTCGGGCGCACCGAACTGCAGGGCAAAGCTGGCGATGGTTCCGGCCAGGAAGATCAGGGCGAGGTTGGAGACCAGATCTGCCGTGCAGGACGCGTAAAGCGCCATCTTCAGCGCCTTTCCCGCCTTGCCGCTTTGCGCCAAGGGATAGCCGTCGAGAACGGAGCAGGCCGCCGCCGGAGTGCCCGGCGCCTTGACCAGAATGGCGGTGATCGAACCGCCGTAAACCCCGCCTTTGTAGATCCCCACCAGCAGCAGAATGCTGGTGACCGGATCCAGTCCGAAGGTAAAGGGCAGAGCCAGGGCCACTGCCATGGTCGCCGTCAGTCCGGGGATCGAGCCGACGATCACGCCAACGGCGACGCCGATGGCGATCGCGACGAAGTTCTCGACGCTGAGAAAAAGCTCCAAACCCTGAAGAAGCGCGTCCATCGCCGCCCCTGCCTATCCGAAGAGCTCGCCCGTGGGCAGCGGAACCTGCGCCACCGTGACGAAGAAGAGGTAGATTGCAGCCGGAAGCAGAAGGGCGATTCCCAGGAAAACCGGCCAGCGACGCTCGCCTCCGAGCCAGAGCAGCCCGCCGGTGACCGCTATGGCGCTCGCCAGCATTCCCACGGTTTCGGGCAAGACCCAGTAGCAGCACAGCAAGATGCTGAGGATGCAAAGGCGGGACAGCCATCTGGGATGCGCATCGTCTTCTCTTGCGACATCTGCCAGCTCCGGCGAACGCAGACTGACAACGGCATGAACAGCGGCAAACAGGCCGACCAAACCTGACAGCACATACGGCAGGAAGGCCGGCGACAGCACGAGGTGCTCCACCGACCTTGGCGCCACCACGCCCCAGGGCACGATCACCGCTGCAAAGGCGGCTGCTGCAGCCATGGTCGTCACACCGAAGAGAGCGCGGCGCCAGTGCAGACGGTGTTTTTGGAGGGGCGGCACGAGGAGGAGGCTCCGATCCAGATCGTTTCCGAAGCCGGAAAGGGGGCGGCCCCGTGCGCAGCCCCCTTCGCCGTGAGGCTATTCGACCGACACGCCGGCCTCGTCGACAACGACGCGCCACTTCTCCAACTCTTCGTCGATGAAGGACGCGAAGGCCTGCGGTGTCCCGCCCTCGATCTGCGCACCGCGGGTCTCGGCGAAGGCCTCGAACTCGGGAGTTGCGATCACGCGGTTAAGGGCGTCGGAGAGTTTCGCGACGATGCCGGGATCGACGTCGTCCTGAACCAGGATGCCGAACCAGGATCTGGCAGCGAAACCTTCCAGCCCGTCGATCCCCGATTCCGACAGAGTCCCGACCTCGGGCAAGGCCTCCGCTGGCTCCGGCGTGGTCACCGCCAAGGCCCGCAAGGCGCCCGATTGGATATGCGGAATCGCCGACGGCAGGTTGTCGAACATCACATCCACGTCGCCCGCGAGCAGTGCCGGCACGGCCTCGCCGCTGCCGCGAAAGGGAACGTGCGTCAGTTCGAGCCCCGTACGCGACTTGAACATCTCGCCCGACAGATGGATCGAGCTTCCGACTCCGGAGGAGCCGAAGGTCATGCCTCCGTCGCGTGCCATGGTGATGAACTCGGCGACACTGGTCGCGGAACTCTCTTGGTTCACCACCATCACGTTGGGAATGGAAATCAGCAGCGTGACCGGCGAGAAATCTTCGATCGGGTCGTACTGAAGGTTCTTGTATACGGCTGGGGCGATCCCGTGAGACGAGACCTGTCCCATGAACAGCGTGTAACCGTCCGGCCGAGCGATGGCCGCCTGGGTGGTGCCGAGCGTCGCGCCGGCGCCGGGTCGGTTCTCGACGGTAACCGTTTCATCGAGATCGTTACCCAGCAGTTCCGCGACCTGTCGAGCCAGAACATCGGTCGCTCCGCCTGCGCTGTAGGGCACGATGATGGTAAGACGCTTGCTGGGCCAGTCGTCGGCTGCGACTGCGGGTAGTGCCAGAGCCGCGGCGGCTGCCAGGCCTAACACAGCGGCTTTCATGTTCTTAAGAGACGTAGCCATTCCTGATTCTCCAAGTTGTGTTTCCACCCGAGTTGCTTCTTGTTTCTCTTTTTGCGACTTCGTTGCTAGGCGCTGCCGATGGACATGCCGCCGCAGACGTAGAGTATTTGCCCCGTTACGAATTTCGCGCGGTCGCCGGCGAAGAAGGAGACGGCATCCGCGACGTCATCCGGCGTTCCCATGAAGCCGACCGGTACCCTGTCGACGATTGCCTGGGTTCTCGGGTCGCCAGCAGGATTCGCTGCGTCGAAGAGGGCTGTGCGGATCGGACCGGGCCCGACGGCATTCACCGTGATGCCGTGTCGCGCCAGCTCGAGCGCCCAGGTCTTGGTCACGCCGTGCAGACCGGCTTTCGAGGCGGCGTAGGCCGTGCGCAGCTCCTTGCCCAGCACGACACGGCTGGAGATGTTGACGATGCGCCCGATCCCGGCCTTTCGCATCCCCGGCAGCACCGCCTGAACGCAGGCGATCGAGCCGACGAGGTTGACGGACAGCACCCGGTTCAGACTCTCGAGTGAGGTTTTCTCCACCTCCGCCGGTTCCACGATCCCGGCATTATTGATCAGGCGCGTCACCGTCAGATCGGCACAGCCCTCTGCGAGCGCCGGGGCAATGCTGTCGTGATTGGACAGGTCGACCTGCAGAAAGCGGTCAAACGCCGCGTGGTCGGGTTCCGCCCGATCCAACACGACGACCCCGAAACCATCCTCACGGAGCCGCCGGGCGATGGCCGCGCCGATCCCGCTGCTGCCGCCGGTGACGAGAGCGTGGTGTTGCTGCGCCAGGCTCATGGTCGATAGGGAATCGCCTTGTCGACGACATTCCAGATATAGCGGCCGGAGGGCCGACGCTGTTCTTCGGCGATGTGGGCCACCAGCCCGGCGGCGCGCGAGATCACTGCAAAGCCGCGCATCAGGTCGACCGGGATGTCCATCTCGCCCAGCAAAGCGGCCGTCGCGCCGGTCGCGTTTATGGTGATGTGCTTGCCTGCTTCGGCATCCACCGCTTCGGCAAGAGCCTCCAATGCCGAAAGGTAGCCGCGGTCGAAGCCGAGATCCTGGCCGATCTCGATGAGCCGAAGGGCTCGTGGATCGTCCGGGCGGTGCAGATGGTGCCCGAATCCTGGAACGCGTTGGCCGGTGGCTCGGTGATCCGCGACGATCTTGCCGGCCAATTCCTTGCCCGCGGCTTCGTCCGGTGTGGCGACCAGGCGTTCGAGTAGTCTTGCGCAGTTCTCGATGGTGCCGACGAACTGGCTGCCGACTGCCAGCAGGCCGGCCGCAACGGCGCCCTGAAGGTTTTCGGGCGCGCTCATGTAGACGGAGCGGGTTGCGATGGCGCTGGGCGTCAGCCCGTGCTCCATCATGGTGATCAGAATCGCGTTCATGACACGCCGGTGCGTGTCCGGAACGGCGCGACCGAGAATGTGTTCCATCATCGTTGCGGTGAAATCGCTGTCGCCAGCGAGCAGCTCTTCGACGAGATCCCGTTCCCGGTAGAAGACGGCCGTGTCGCTGTAGCGACAGAGCGCGGTTGTGGGGTTCGCATTTGCGTCTGTCATACTGAACGGCTTTCCCCTTCGGTTCCGGTGACGGCCGCGATCAGCTTCTGCTTCTGCAGCTTGCCGTAGGCGTTGCGCGGCAGCTCCTCGAAAAAGGTCACGACCTTCGGCGCTTTGACCGACCCCAGGCGTGCCTTTGCAAAATCAATGATCTCCTCCGGAGTGACAGGTTGGCCCGGCTGCAGGACCACGGCGGCGTGGACGGCCTCGCCCCACTTGCTGTCCGGCAGACCGAAGACTGCACAGTCTGCAACGGCTTGATGGCTGGCCAACACCGGCTCGACGTCGCTCGGATAGACGTTGAAGCCCCCGGAGATGACGACGTCTTTGCTGCGTCCTAGAATCGCCAGATAACCTTCGTCGTCGAAGCTGCCGAGGTCGCCAGTTCGTAGCCAGCCGTCGACGATCGTCTCCGCCGTCTTGTCGGGTTGCTTCCAAAAGCCCGACATCACCAGGTCGCCGCGAATCGCGATCTCGCCCGTCTCGCCCGGGGGCAGGACGCGCCCGTCGGAATCGAGGACTTCGACCTGCGTCAGGAGGGTCGGTCGGCCGACGCTGCGCCGTCTGTCGGGCGCCATCATCTCGGGGCCGGTGATCGCTGCCGCGATCTGAGGGGCCTCGGTCTGGCCGTAGGTACTCGCCACGACGGGGCCGAACATCGCCTGCGCCTGAGCGATCGCGTCGGGCCGCATGGGACCGCTGCCGTAGATAAGATGGCGCAGTCCTGCGAAATCGGACGCTTCGGCAGCGGCCTGCTGCATCATCATGTAGATGACGGTGGGTGGCACGAAGGTCAGGGTGACGCGGCCGGAGCCGAGCATGGCCAGCGTCTCTTCAGGCCTGGGCTGGTCGAGCAGGACCAACCGCCCACTGACCGCCAGGATCGGCAAGATGTAGGTCGAGGTGCCGTGCGTGATCGGGGCCGCGGCGAGATAGGCGTCGCGGGCTGTCATGCCCCAGGTCGCGATCTGCGTTGCAATGCAGGTGTTCCAGGCGCGCAGCGGCTGCATCACGCCCTTGGGCAGACCGGTTGTGCCACCGGTGAACTTGATTGCTTGAGTTTCCCCGAGGTCGCGGACATGCAGCTCCGGCGAAGCTCCGGCGAAGCGTTCGAGAAGCCCGCCTGTCGTGTCCTCTGCGCGGCTGGCGGGATCCGAGACGATAACACGCGCGCCTGCGCCCTCGACCAGGGCGTGGGTGCTTGCTTCCGCGATCACCAGAGAGGCTTCGGTGAAATCGATGGCGCGGCGCAGCTCCTCGGAACGGTTCTTATGGAACAGAGGGACCCAGATCTTGCCGGCGGCCAAGGTGGCCAGCCAGGCGGTCAGATGCTCGATCGAGTTCCGGCAGCAGATACCGACCCGAGAGCCGGGCGTGGAGTCGAGAGACTGAAGACCGGCCGCAAGCGCCCTTACGTCCTGTGCCAGCTTGCCGTAGGTCATGGTGGAATCGCGGCTCTCGACCGCGATGGCCTCCGGCCGCGCGCGCGCTGTGCGGAAGAAGAAGTCAATCGGTTGCATCAAAGGTCTCCGGTGGAGGAGAGGGCCGGTATCCGGTTTCCTGCAAAGCGTGCCTGACTGCGGTGATCATTTCGCGTCGCCGTTCCGGGCCCAGGCGCGTCAGCACTGTCGCGACGGAGACGGCGCCCGCCAGTTCGCTTCGCGAGTCGAAGAACGGCAGGCCGATCGCACCGACCTCCGGGATGATGAAGGCGCGGTTGAAGGTGTAGCCGTCCCGGTCGAAGTGCTTCACGGAAGCGGCTACCTTGGCCTTCGACAGCTTGCCGTAGCGTTCGTAGAGGTCGGCGTTCTCGGAGATGACCCGATCCCGCTCCTCCTGCGGCAGGGCGGCCAGCAGCGCCAGACTGCCTCCGCCGGCACCCAGGGGGCGATAGGCGCCGACGTCCAACGTGTTGACCGTCAAGGGGTAGCTGCCGATCTTGCGATCGATGCACAACGCTTGGCCGTGGCAGAGAACAGAGAGGTATGTGCTGTCGCCGAGCGTTCCGGCGATCTGTTCCAGCGCGGGTGCCATGGCGGCCCGCAAGCTGTCGAACTGGGCCAGGGGGCTGGCGACAGCCGCGATATTGGCCACGGCAGGGCCGACCCGGTAGACCTTGGTGTAGGGGTCGAAGCTTAGAAAGCTCTCGGACACCAAGTCGCGAAGCAAACGGTGCGCCGTTGCCCGCGCCAAACCTTCCTTGCGGGCGAGCCACGACAGCTTGGCGCCTCGGTCCTTGCAGGCCGCCACCTGCCTGAGCAAACGCAACGCTTTGCCGAGCGATGTCGGCCGGTCCTCCTGCTGCGGCTCGCGATGTTCGGCGAGACTCACGTCGCAGTCCCTCGTCAAGCGAACGGACGTCTCGGCATCGGCCAAGACCTCTCTTCAGTTCGCTCTAAGAGTTCGAGAAGACCTCCGGCACGTCAATTCTTCATGTACCGGTATTTGAAAAAACAATTCCGTTATACGGAACAATTTAACGAACACGTCAGATGCGGAGGTCGGCGATGGCAGTGTGGCTGTCTGCGACGACGCAGTTTCGCTTTCCTGGGCGGTAAAGATGCTTTGCAGTCAAGAGGGCAGGCCCCGCCTTCGCTCCGGCTCTCCTGTCCATTCCGTCAGGTGAAAGCGTTGCAAGTATCTGCTATGCCCGCTGTCGCAACCTTCCGGGCGATCCGAAACCGATGTGGGCCGTTCGTTCGTGGCGAGATTCAAATCGCACAATCGGTTAGGCTTTTGGGGCGGTCCTGTCGCTCTGCCAACAGCACATGATCGACCAATCTGCCATGACCGCAGTCTTCTTTTGAAAGCGGTTTCGATAAAGCGGCCGATCGATGCTGGAGCCAGTGGCCTAAAGGAAATATTTGAACTTTATCCCTACATCTCGTCTGGCTGCGACGACTGAATGATATGATGATTTTGCAATTAAAAGGACAAAGATCTTGAAGCGCTTCGTTTGAGTCTTCAAGGAGAGTGAATCGCAAATGAATATTTTAGGACACCAATTAATGTCGAGATTTCAAAAGAATGAAATGCTCTTTGTATTCACCGTCATTTGCGAGGGTGCGAAATGAGTTGGCTTGGAGTATTTTTTATATATTCTCTTGGCATTCCATTTATGGTCAATGTGGCGACATTGAATTTGCCTTTGTATCGAATTGTTCTCCTGATTGCATTTGTTCCTTCGATCTTGGCAATATTGACAAGTCGAAAGATAAGATTTGGTGTTATAGAACTTCTCTTGATTGTTCATTTTATATTTGTTGTCATGTCGTTATCAGTGAATCATGGCGTTGCAAATATAATAGAGCCTTCGGGTTCATATTTTGTCGAGTGTGTCGCAGCTTTTCTGCTTGGCAAGGCGGCCTGTCAGGATAAGGAGCAGTTTCTCAGAATTTTTCGGCATGTCGTATACATGCTCTGCTTGCTTTTGCCATTTGTGATGATTCAATCATTCACGGGGCAGAACGTTCTTCTTGATTTTGCCCGCTCGCTGTTTCCGATCGTCGCGGCGACGATACAAGACCAACGCTTGGGACTGTTCCGGGCAAATGTCACATTTCCACATTCAATACTTTTCGGTATATTCGCGAGCTTTGCGTTGTCTCTTGTTTTTCTGTCTTATCGAAAGCTAAAGTATCTTTCAGTTCCAGTGATAGGTCTCTCGACCTTTTTCTCTCTGTCTACCGGCGCACTTCTGGTCTTTGTCGTTCAGACCATATTCCTGTTCTGGAATCGAGTACTTCGTAGGTTCCCGAATCGCTGGTGGATCTTATTTGGCGCTTTCTTGTTCACTTATGTCAGTATTGATGTTCTGTCCAATAGAACGCCATTTCATGTGTTTGTCGATTATCTCACGCTCAATAGCGGCAGTGCGTACAATCGCATTCTGATCTGGCATTACGGTACGGCCGAGGTTGCGCGGCACCCCTTCTTCGGCATCGCCTTCAACGAATGGAACAATCCTGAGTGGATGAGCGATAGCATGGATAACTTCTGGCTTCTTATTGCTGTAAGATACGGGCTGCCGGCATTTGTGTTTCTTTTTGCCGCGTTTGTCGTGCTGTTCTGGAAGGCCTGTAGAAGAAGCTTCCCCGACGACCCGCATCTTTCCAATATCCGGCTTGGCTGGTGCCTCTCTTTGCTCGCATTTGCTATTGCGGGTTCGACGGTTCACTTTTTTGGATCGGTGTTTCCTTTGTTCTTGTTTCTCTGGGGGGCGGGTGCCTGGTTTTACGATCGGCCGCTTCGCAAGCCGCAACGGGTGACCCCTGCTGCAGTCTCTCCCTCCGTCTCAGAGGCTGGTTTGCAGACCGTTCAGGCCAGAGCGGGTTCCGACTGACATGACTGCCCAGTCCCTCGTTTCGTCCCCCGTATCGCATAGTGGCGCTGGTCGCCGCTGTCGGCGCGCGGCACAGGGAAGATGTGTGTCCCGCGTCGCCTTCGAACGCCAATAACCGGGAAATGGCGCTCCACTTCTCGGGTCTATGTGATTAGAGACCGGTCTCTAGATGTCAGAATGTGCCTGTCGACTGTGTCACATGACTTGGGCCGTGCCACCTCAATACTGCTGCGTGCGGCGTTTGCGTCTAGGAGTCACCGGCGGAACGGCAGTACGGCCTTATTTTGTCACAGATTGTTCGCCGATCCGTGGTGTTAGGAGAACGCCGAAAATACGCTATTAACTTTCGGTATTTATAACGACGCTCGAACGAGGGCGATCGGATCGGGCAGCAGTTCCGCCTGTAGGGAGCGGAGTTTCTTTGATGGTGTCGGCAGGGCGAGAGCGGCAGAATCCAGCATTGCGTGCGGTGGTACGGGTTGTTCGAAACGGGTTGTTCACCGTGACGGGCTTCAGCGTTCTGACCAACCTGCTGATGCTGACTTCGCCGATCTACATGTTGTTGGTCTACGACAAGGTCCTCTCCAGCGGCCAGTCGGCAACCTTGCTGTATCTCACACTGATTGCCGGCCTCGCGTTGCTGGCGTTGGGCTTGTTGGAAACGGTCCGCCTGCGTCTGCTCGGCCGGGTCGGTGCCGAAGTCGAACACTCCCTGTCGCCGGAACTGCTGCGGACCGCCGTCGAAAGCACCCTGAACGGCACCCCGACCTCGGCTCAGCCGATGCGCGATCTCGGCAGCGTGCGCGGGTTCCTGGGCAGCAGTCAGGTCACGGCCTTGCTCGATGCGCCCTGGGTGCCCTTCTTCGTGGCCGCCTTGGCGGTGCTGCACCCGCTGCTCGGCCTGCTTGGCCTGGCATCGGCGATCGTGTTGTTCGCCCTGGCCGTTCTGAACGACCGGCTGACGCGCAAACCGCTCTCGACCTCCTCGGGCGCAGCGCTGGCGGGCAATCAGCGCCTCGAGTTCGCATTGCGCAATGCCGAAGCGATCAAGTCGATGGGGATGTTCGATGCCCTGCGCACGCGTTGGTCCAACGACACGGCAACGGCCATTCTCGGGCAGTTGAACGCGGCCGATGCCAGTGCCGTCGTCACCGGGGCGTCGCGGTTCCTAAGGCTCTTGGCTCAGACGCTGGTGCTTGGGTTGGGCGCCTACCTGGTGCTGCAAAACCAAATGAGTGCCGGCGCGATGATCGCTTCCTCCATCCTGTTGGGACGCGCTCTTGCCCCAGTCGAGCAGTCGCTCGGCAGTTGGCGTACCTATGTCGGAGCGCGCGACGCCTGGCGGCGCCTGACGGCGCTGCTGGATCGTTTTCCGCAAGAGGCGGAGCGGATGCAACTGCCCGAGCCGAAAGGGCGGGTGGTCTTCGATGACGTCTGGTTCGTCCCGCAAGGCCGCAGCGAACCGACGATTGCCGCCGTTTCTCTCGACCTGACGCCGGGACAGGCGATTGGGGTGATCGGCCCGTCCGGCGCAGGTAAGTCGACTCTCTGCAAGCTGCTGATCGGCGTCTGGACACCGACGCGTGGGGCCGTGCGCCTTGACGGTGCCGAGATCCGACACTGGAGCCCGGCGCAGCTTGGCAAGCATCTGGGCTATCTGCCGCAAGACGTCGAGCTCTTCGACGGCACAGTGCGCGAGAACATCGCGCGCATGGACGGCGATGCCGACGCCGACGACATCGTTTGGGCCGCCAAGACGGCCGGCGTTCACGACTTCATTCTCTCGTTGCCGAATGCCTACGATACGGAGATCGGCGACGGTGGCTCCTCGCTTTCGGGGGGACAGCGCCAGCGGATCGGTCTGGCGCGGGCCATCTATGGCCGGCCAAAGCTGCTGGTTCTGGACGAACCCCATGCCAGTCTGGACGGCCAGGGGGAGGCCGACCTGATGCAGGCCGTGGAAGCTGCAAAGGACTGGGGCGCGACGGTCATCCTGGTTGCGCACCGACCGGCGATTCTGCGTCCGGCCGATCGGCTCGTGGTCATCCACGACGGGCGTGTGGTGATGGAGGGCGAGAGAGCGGACATTTTGCGCCGCCTGCAACAGCCCGCGACGCTTGCGCATCCGAACGTCGCTGCCGGGCCAGGTGCTCTGGCAGTCGAGCCTCCGGCGCCCGCCGGTGTGGCTGTTGCCGATTATCGATCGGAGGGCACCGAGACGGCGGACGCCGGGCCTGGGGTTTCCAGCTCTCCGTCGCAGACCGAAGAGGCCGGCGGCGCTCGGGAGCAGACGGAAGCGCCGGGCGACGACGGCAAGGTTGCCAAGCCGGAGACGTTCAAGGCCGGAGCGGCCGGCGTGCTGGCCCGTGCCGCTGCGCCGCAAAAGGGCCGCAACCGCGCCCTGGAACGACTGCGCGCGCGACGCAAGGAGGCATCCGCATGAACCAGCCGGTCAACTATGCACGGCGGGGCACGGTCATGTTCGGCTTGATCGTGGCCAGCTTGTTCTTCGTTGTCGGCGGCGGCTGGGCGGCTCTGGCGCCGATTGCCAGCGCGACCATCGCCAACGGAGAAGTCGGACCGATCAGCGAGAGGCAGGTCATCCAGCATCTTGAGGGCGGTATCGTTGAGCGGATCGGTGTTTCGAACGGCGATGTGGTGGCGTCGGGAGATGAGTTGGTCGTGCTGCGCGCCGTTTCCGCACAGTCGGACATGATTGCGCTTCGGGCGCGCCAGCGCGCCTTGGTCGCCGAGGCGGCGCGCCTTGTGGCCGAGCGCGACGGCCTTGAAGATATTCTCTTCGCGCATGAAGCGCTTCAGGCAGACGACGAGCCGACCGTGGAGGCCCTCAAGGAGTCTGAGCGCAAGCGCCTGGCAGCACGGCGCAAGGCCATGGCAAACGAAGTTTCGATCCGCGAGCGTCAGATCGAACAGACCGACCAGGAAATTCGAGGCCTGCGTGACCAGATTGCGCAGACGCAAGAACAGATGAGCCTGATCTCGCAAGAGGTTGCCGGTGTCGCGGAGCTTTACGAGAAGAAGCTGGTGCCGGTCAGCCGCTACCTGTCGCTCAAGCGGGCACGGTCCGAACTCGGTGGAGAGCTCAGCCGACTTGAGGCTGCGATTGCCGCCGCCGAATCCCGAATCAGCGAGTATCAGCTGCAGATTCTCGGGTTGGAACGCCGGCGAGAAGCGGATGTGGAGGATCGTCTGGCGGAGGTCGAAGCCGATCTTGCCGAAGTGGAAGCAACCTTGACGAAGAGCCGGGACGAGCTGGAGCGCACGGTGGTGCGGGCGCCCAGCGACGGCGTGGTGATCAATCTGTCGGTCACCGGACCGGGCGCGGTGGTGCGCCAAGGCGATACCATTCTGGAACTCGTTCCCAAGGACGACGAGCTGGTGATCGACGTCGAGTTTCAACCGACCGACATCGACTCCATACGTGTCGGCCAGGACGCGACGGTGATGTTCACTGGACTGCCGGCGCGCGACATGCAGCGGCTTGACGGTGTCGTGACATGGATTGCTGCCGACAGCGTCGAAGATCAGCGCACGGGCTTGCGAACCTATAAGGCGCGGATCGGTCTTACCGAGACCGCCGCGGCCGATCTGCCGCCAGGTGTCGACCTGAAGCCCGGCATGCCGGCGACCGTTTACGTGCACTTGGGTGAGCAAACGTTTCTCGAATACGTATCCAAACCGCTTCTGCAGAGCTTCAGCAATGCCTTGCGCGAAGGGTAAGCTGTTCCCTTTGCTGAATGCGCGGTGATCTACAGATGCTCGACTACTCCGTTGTGGTTCCTCACTACAATCAGCCTGGCGATCTTCGGCGCTGCTTGCGTAGCCTTTTGGACCAGACGGTTTCCCGAAGTTCGTACGAGATCATCGTGGTCGACAACAACTCTCAAACGCCGCTCGATCCGATTCGAAAGGAGTTCGGGGACGAGATCCATCTTGTCAATGAGCCCCAGCAGGGGGCGGCGCACGCTCGAAACCGCGGCATGGCGCAGGCGAAAGCCGATCTTCTCTTATTCACCGATGCCGACTGCGTCGTTGCCCCGAACTGGATCGAGTCATGCGCGGACAGTCTGGAAACGTCCAAGCTCTGCGGCGGAGCGATCGAGGTCGTCACGGAGAACCCGGCGCGGCGAACGCCGACCGAATGTTTCGAGTTGGCATTCGCATTCGATCAGAGGAAATACATCGAGGAAAAGAGGTTCTCGGCAACGGCCAATCTCGCTGTGCATCGTGACGTCGCCGCCCAAGTCGGCGCGTTCCGGGATCAGGTGTCCGAGGATGTGGACTGGTGTTGGCGTGCATATGACGCGGGTTTTCCCATCGTCTTCGCTGCGAACGCGATCGTGTCCCATCCTGCCCGGCGTTGCTTCAAAGAACTGACGGCCAAGTGGCGACGTCTGACGAGAGAAGACTTGAATCTTCGGCGAGAATACGGCTTCTCGCTGCAGTCTACGATGCTGCGTCAAGCCGCTGTCGCAGCCTCTCCATTCGCTCACTGGATCAGAGTGGTGCGGCGAAAGGACTTCAGCTTGAGAGAGAAGATCGGTGCCATCGCCGTGCTTTTTGCCGTTCGGTTCTATCGGTTCGGCTACGGTATGCGGCTGCTCCTGCAAGACCGAAGAGCCTGGCAGGCGCGCAAGGCTGCGGTATCTGCCGCTTGATGTGCGATCTTATTGAACGCCGGGTTGAGGTTGATTGAGCGGACGCATGCCGGATCTGAGTATCATTATCGTCAGCTACAACACGCGGGACCTTCTTCTGGAAGCTCTCCAAGCCGTATTCGCCACCGGCTGTCGCCGCCCCTTCGAAGTCATCGTTTTGGACAACGACTCTGCCGATCGGTCCGCGGACGCGGTTGCCGAAAGCTTCCCCGACGTCCGCCTGATTCGATCTGAAGAGAACTTGGGTTTCGCCAAAGGCAACAATGTTGCGGCAACCCAAAGCGATGCAGAATGGCTGCTCCTCCTCAATCCCGATACGGCCGTTTACCCCGGCGCTCTCGACAGGATTCTCACATTTGCCGAGGAGCATAGAGAGGGCGGCATCTATGGAGGACAGACCTTCTTCCCCGACGGATCGGTGAACATCGCGTCCTGCTGGCAGAAGCCGACTCCCTGGAGCCTGTTCTGCTCCGCGTTCGGCCTGAATGTCCTGCTGCCGAACTCGTCTCTGCTCAACCCCGAGAAGATGGGGGGGTGGAAGCGCGACAGCGTGCGGCACGTCGACATCGTCGTCGGGTGCTTTCTGTTAATCCGCCGGGAGCTTTGGAAGGAACTGGGCGGCTTCGACACCACGTTCTGGATGTACGGTGAGGATGCCGATCTCTGTTTGCGGGCTCAGCGTCTCGGATACCGGCCGATGATCACGCCGGATGCCCAGTTGATGCATGTGATCGGCGCCAGCAGCAAGGGCTCGGCGGCCAAGACGCTGCTGCTCTACAAGGGCCGTGCAACCCTGATCCGGAGACACTGGTCAAAAGGCTGGCAGCCGTGGGGCACGGCGATGCAATGGTTGTGGATCTTCAATCGCCTGTCTGCCGCCAGGCTACTGTCGATTCTGTTGCCGGGACGATTTCGGGACACCTACGCCAAGTGGCGCGAGGTCTGGCGCCAGCGGTCCGATTGGATGATGGGCTATGATCGCGTCTGAAGGAGCTGCAGTCCGTTGCGTTTTGTCGAGGCGGTGGGCCAATGACCGAGGATGACGAGCGGCTTGGGCCGGCGCAGGTTCCGGGTCTTGGCTCGGCCAAAAAAGTCAGCCTCAACCGGGGGCAACGCCTTCTGCGCTTGATC
>JANQPZ010000230.1 GCA_028285215.1 Rhodovibrionaceae bacterium
CTCAAGGGGACGCGTTTCGCTTCCAACCTGAGACGTGACTCGCCCTCTGAATCTACAACGAGAGTAGGAGTCACGCCTGAGGCGGAACCGCTCTGGCGATCCCACCTCAGGCGATCCCGCTCCAAAGGGCTAGGGAGCCGCAACACCATGCGCTTTTCCGCGAACCTCGGGTTCCTCTTCACCGACCGGCCTCTGGCGGAGGCGATCCGCGCCGCTGCCGCTGCAGGCTTCGATGCGGTCGAGTGCCACTTTCCCTACGAGGAGAACCCGGCGGAGGTGCGCACCGCACTGACGGAGACCGGTCTCGAGATGCTCGGGCTCAACACCTGGCCCGGCAGTCGCGAAGCCGGCGACTTCGGGCTCTGCGCCCTGCCCGACCGCGTGGCGGAGGCACGTGCCGCGATCGATCAGGCGATCGGCTATGCCGATGCCGTCGGTGCGCGCGCCGTTCACGTCATGGCCGGCCGGACCGACGGCGGCGCGGCGGCGGAAGCCACCTTTCGGAGCAATCTCGCCTATGCCTGCGACAAGGCCGGTCACCTGCGACCGGACCTGACGATCTTGATCGAGCCGCTGAACCTGCGAGACGTGCTCGGCTACCATCTCACCGACGTCGATCACGGCGCGGAGCTGATCGGCGCCGTCGCCGCGGCCAACCTGCGGCTGATGTTCGACGCCTATCACCTGCAGATCATGGGCGGAGATCTGACCGCGCGCTTCGCCCGCCACCGCGACATCATCGGCCACGTACAGATCGCCGCCGTTCCGGACCGGGGCGAGCCGGGGGCCGGGGAAGTCGATCTGCGCTGGTTCTGCCAGTGGCTCCACGACCAGGGTTGGTCCCGACCCGTCGGCGCCGAATATCGACCGCGCGGCGGCGCGACGGAGACAAGCCTCGCCTGGCTGGCCGCGTTCAAGAAGATCGGCACCTGAACCGGCGTCGCGGTCTCTTTTCTAGAGGGCGATTCACGCCTTAGCTGGGATCGCCGGAGCGAGTCCACCTAAGGCGATCCTGCTCTAACTTGAGGGCGCCTGGAATACCGCCTGCACCCAGTGCTCCGTGCGCAGGGTTCCCAGGTCGCGTACCTCCAGACGGGTAAGGCCTCCGCAAGCGGCGATACGCTCCATCAGGACCTCTTTGTCCCGCCAGGCAATCGCCTCGAAATCCCCGGGCATATAGCCCTCCTCATAGCCATCGACCATATCGACGACGAAGTGACCGCCGGGGATCAGCAGGCGGCTGACCTCGGCCATGAACTGTTCGATGGTGAACACATGGTCCATGGCGTTGGTGTAGAGCACCGACACCGAACGGTCGGGGAACGCGACGGCCTGAAAGTCACCCGGCAGGACATGGGGATTGTCGCTGCCGGGGTTGAGATCGATGCCGACGGCGAAGAGACCGAGCGCGTGCAGCGCACGGACTTCGGTACCCAGGCGCGCACCGAGACAGAGGACGTTGCCGGCCCCCTTGAGCGCGCGACAGCCGCGAAAACGCCGCACGAAATCCTGATAATCTTCCTCGATTTTATCGTTGAGGCGCGACCGGATGCCTTCGAGCTTGGAGGCCTGATGCGCCACATAGGCGTCGTAG
Organism: Rhodovibrionaceae bacterium; assembly: GCA_028285215.1. GTDB lineage: Bacteria > Pseudomonadota > Alphaproteobacteria > Kiloniellales > DSM-21159 > Algihabitans. The sequence goes on from JANQPZ010000230.1 coordinate 1,595, forward strand.
GACTCGTAGTTGCGCTGGACGATATCGCCGTCTTGCGACCAGATGCCGGCATCCTGGAACTTGGCTTCGCGCGCTTTCCGCTTGGCCGCCTTCTCGCGCTCCCGTCTCTTCGGCCCAATACCGAAGCGCAGGGTCTTGGAGAGAGTCTTTAGCTTGGCCATGGACGAGGGTCGAGCTCCGGTCCGGCATGTCTCGAGGGCCTACCAAGCGGCGACCTGTCAAGCCCGCCGATGGGTAGAGCGTCGGGACGCTGTCGGAATGCGGCGCGTGCCGCGCTTCGCGGACCACGTCTGTCGCTGGACCGAGTGTGCCTCCCTTCCTTCGTTCTCTAATCCATTTCACAGTGCGATCGCTAGTGTAAAGCGCATATCCGCGAATGCCGGAAGGCGCCGCAAACCTCGATGTCACGCGCCGATGCTGGCGATACTGCGCTCCAGATCCTCGATCAGGTCGTCGCAGTGCTCGAGGCCGGCGTGCAGGCGCACCATCGGCCCGGTCGGATAGACGGAAGCGGACTGCCGGCCCTGAAACGGGGAAATCGGCAAGGCCACGCTCTCGAAGCCGCCCCAGGACCCCCCGATGGCGAAGAGCTCCGACCGATCGAGAAAGCTGCGCAGGGGGGAGCCTTTCTCGAAGATCACCGAGAAGAGGCCGTTGCAGCCCTCCGCATCCCGGTCCCAGACGGCCGCGCCGGGATGGCTCGGCAAACCCGGATGCAGGACGGCGGCAACCTCGCGACGCGCCGCGAACCAGTCGGCCAGCGCGAAGGCGTTCTGCTCGTGGCGTTCGAGCCGCAAGTTCAGGGTCCGCAATCCGCGCAGCGTCGCATAGGCTTCGTCGGGCGCCAGGGTTTGACCCGTGGTCACCACGGCCTCGCGCAGGATGGCCGCAGCTTCGCCCTTGGCCGCCGCCGCGCCCATCATGACATCGGCGTGTCCGCCCAGGTACTTGGTTCCGGCGACCACGGACACGTCGCAGCCGAGTTGCAGGGGCCGATAGAGCCAGGACGAGCCGTAGGTGTTGTCGGCGATCACCGTGAGGCCGCGCGCCTGCGTCCAGCGGGTCAAGCCCGGCAGATCCATCGCTTCGAAGGTCTGCGAACCGGGCGATTCGACGACGACCGCCTTCGTTTCCGGCCGCAGCCAGGGGCTCAAGTCCGTCACATCCCACGGGAAGTAGTCGACCGACACGCCGTTGCGCCGCAGAACGCCATCGCACAGCTTTCGCGTCGCGTGGAACACAGTGTCGACGACCAGCAGGTGATCGCCTGCCGCGACGAAGGCGGACAGCGTCCCGGCCAGGGCCGCCACGCCGGTGGGAAAGAGATAGCAGGCCTCGCCGCCCTCCAGATCGGCGACCGCCGCCATCAAGGCGTGGGCGGTGGTCGTGCCCCGGCGTCCGTAGGACAGAACGCTGTCATCCGTTTCCCGCTTCGCCTTGGTGGTTTCGAAACTCTCCACCGTCTCATGCAGGATCGTCGAGGCACGCATCACCGACGGATTGGCCGGACCCGGCATCTTCGGGCGCCCGTAGTGAACGAGCTTGGTTTCGCGCCGCATGTTTCAGACCGCTTCCACGCGTTTCGCACGCGGCGGCGAGAGCACGGCCCGTTCCTGCGGATCCAGTTGGTCGAGCAATCCCAGTTCCCAGGCAAGATAGCGACGAGACGCCTCGAAGTTTCCGTCGTGCCGATCATGAACGAAGAAGAGGTGATCGATGCACGCCTCCTGACTCGGGCTGTCCGGCGTCCCCGCCAGCGGCAGACCCGCCGCCTGCCAGGAGTCCGGAGTCCCCTCCACGGACGCCAGCCTTCGGTGACCCATCGCCCTGAGGTCCTTCATCACGCCAGCAATCAAGGCGCGCGAGCGACCGGTCACGACGATATCGGCTTCCTTCGGGAGATCGAGCCGGTCGAGGCGCGCCCGCGTGACCCATCGGGCTCCCTCCACATGGGCCTCCCTGTAGTCGAGTCCGCGCGAGGCATCGAGGAGAACCGCCCCGCCGGCGAGGGCCGCCCCGAGATCGGCCAACGCCAGCGTATCCCGCGCAACCTCGTGAAGCCTCTCCGGCCCGCTCGCGGACCCTTTCGAGGCATCCCGATCCAGAATCCAGACCCGGTGCCCCATGCCGGTCAGCCAAAGCGCGGTGGTCGCCGCGCGCAAACCCGTGTCGTCGCAGAGAACGATGCGGGCGCCGCGCACCGCCACCTTCTCGTCGGTCGCCTGAACCAGCTGACCGCCGGGCGCAAGGCGCGCAGCGGGCAGATGCGCCGCCTCGTACTCCTCTCGAGTCCGTACGTCGAGCAGATAGGTGGTCCGCTCACTGTCGGCCAGCCATGTCTGCAGCGTCTCTTCGTCGATCGTTGCGAGATTGAAGTCTTGGATCAGCCGGTCCGCCTGCCGTCGCGTTTCCGCAAGCTCAGCGGCCGACAGAGCCGGCAGCGCCTGCGCCGTAGCCCCGCGTTCCAGCTCGAAGCCGGCCAGCATCCAGCCCTGGGTTCCGTTCCGCAGGGCATAGACCGGATTGGGAATCCCGAACTCCTGCAGGGTCTGCGCACCGATGATCGAGCGCGTGCGGCCGGCGCAGTTGACGACGACGGGCGTGGCCGAATCGCTCACGAGACGCCGCAGCCGGTAGGCCAGTTCCGCATTGGGACAAGAGCGTGCGCCGGGCAGCGACATCTTGCCGAACTCCTTGGGAGAGCGGCCATCCAGAATCGTCACGGGCTCGCCCCGGTCCAGCAAGGACTTGAGGTCTTCCGCCGAGATCGAAGGCGTCCCCAATTCGTGCTCGACCAGCTCACCGAAGGTCTTGGACGGGACATTCACCCCCTTGAAGAGGGTGAAGCCGGCGGCCACCCAGGAAGCGACGCCGCCCTCCAAGACCTGCACGTCGGTGTAGTCCAGCGCCTCCAGCAGGTCGGCCGCCTTCTCGGCGATGCCGTCGCCGTCGTCGAAGAGGACGCAGCGCACCGACCGGCAGGGCAGCAGCGCCTCGACCCGCGTTTCGAAGAGGCTGTAGGGAATGTTCACCGAGAAAAAGGGATGGCCTTCGCCGTACTGCCCGTGCTCCCGGACGTCGACAAAGGCGATCTCGCCTCCATCGGTCAGCTTGGGCTTCAGGGCGGTGGCCGAGATATGCTTCATGACCGAGTGCCTCAGGATTTGGTTTTGACGCCGATGTCCATGATCTTGCAGGTGCCCCGTTCGACATCGAACGTGATCCGCTCCGTCAGCGTCTCGAGCGGACGCCCGTAGAAGTGCAGATGGCGGATGACGTCGTCTCCCTTGATCTCGACGCTGTGGATATCGTCCGGCATCAGGGCGATCGCCGTCCCCGGCTTCAGTTCCACCACGGCACGCGCGCGCAGGGCGGCTTGTCCCGGCACCGAACCGTTGTCCAGCCGATCGTAAAGCGTGTTGTGCTCCGCCCCCTCGACGGCGGCGATGCAGGCCCAGGTGGTGTGGTTGTGCGGGGGAATCTTCTTACCCGGCCGCATGACGTTGAGATAGAGCGACAGACCGCGATCGGATTCCTGGGCGATGAGATAGCGGCTCTGCTGCTCTCCCTCCGCCGGGGCGGGATAGTCGGCCTCGTGCCACAGCTCCTGCCTTTGCGACAAGGCATGCAGGCTGTCCTTGATGGCGCTCAGCGTTTCGCGCGTCAGCTCGCCTCGATCCAAGGCGGCGCGCGTCTTCGCGATCAAGTCGTCGGTCAGGCTTTTGCGAACATCGGTCTCGGTCGTCATGACAAGGTCTCCCACGTCAACGGTCATGGACAAGATGCGGTTGCGTGCCGGCCTCTTTCGACCGGTCAAGCGGCCTCTTTGCTGCGGCGCCACCAGCCCCGCAGAGCCAGCAGCCAGAAAATCAGCGACACCAGCAGCATGGCCGCGCTGATCGGGTGATTCACGGGATCGACGAAAACCAGCCAATCGCCGCCGGAAATCGACAGTGCGTTGGACAGGGAGCTTTCCAGCTGCGGCCCGAGCACCAGACCCAGGATGGCCGGACCGAGGGGAATGCTCGCAAGACGCATGAGAAAGGCAACGACCCCCGCCGCGAGCGCCACCCAGATGTTGAAGAGATTCGCCCCGTCGGCATAGGCCCCCAGCAGGCAAAGCAACGCGATCACGCCGACCATGGCTTCCTTCGGGATCGCGAAGATCGAGCGCGACACCGACTTGATGACCAGGAAGGCCGCCGGCCACAGCAGCAGATTGGCAACCAGGAAGGCCACGATGATCATCCAGGCGATGTCGCCGTGCTGGGTAAAGAGCAGAGGCCCGGGCACCATGCCGTGGATGGCCAGGGCACCGATGAAGAGGGCGGATGTCGAGTTGCCGGGGATGCCGAGGGAGAGCAAGGGCACCATCGAACTGGCCGTCACGGCGCTGTTGGCCGCTTCCGGGGCGGCAATGCCTTCCGGAGCCCCTTCGCCCCAGGCCTTTTCGCCGGGCTTGCCGGCAAAGCGGCGGCGGAAGCGCCGGGACGCCTGGTCGTAGGACAGGAAGATGGCCATCAGCATGCCGGCGCCAGGCAGCACACCGATGAGATTTCCGATCGCCGCGCTGAGCGACCAGACCGGCGCCAGCCGCTTGGCCACTCCGCGCCCAAAGCGAAGCGAGCCGATGAGGGGCAGACCGCTGACGCTCTTCCCGCTGCGCCGCTCCTGCCAAATGTCCACGATCAGCTCGAACATCGCCGCGACACCGAAGAGCCCGACGAGCAGGGGCACAAAGGGAATACCCTCGATGAGGTTGATATTGTCGAAGGTATAGCGCGGAAAGCCCGTCACCAGGCTGAACCCGACGGTCGCTGCGAGCAAGCCGATCAGTGCCGAGATCATCCCCTTGACGAAGTTGCCGGACAGTAGGCCGACCACACTGGACAGGCCGAGCACGACCAAGGCGAAGTTCTCGACGTAGCCGAACTTCAATGCGGCCATCGCCAAGGTGGGGGCGAAGACGAGCAGGACGAGGGAGCTGGCGATCCCGCCGATCACCGAGGAGGTCACCGCAATCGAGAGCGCCTTCCCCGCCGCCCCTTGCCGCGCCATGGCATTGCCGTCGACGGCCGTCAGGAGCGCGGAGGCGGTGCCCGGCACCTTGATCATGATGGCCGGAATGGCCCCGCCGGCAGCGGCCGCGCAGTAGACTCCCACCATCAAGGCCAAGGCCTGCTCCGGCGGCATGGCAAAAGAAAAGGGGATGAAGACCGCAAAGGCGATGTTGTCGTTGATGCCCGGGATCGACCCGACGACCAGGCCTGCGACGACTCCGATCGCCAGGGTGAGGATGACATTCGGCACGAAGAGCGTGGAGAAGCCGAGGGCGATCAGGTCCATCGCGACCCCCTAGACCAGCCAAGGCACGCGCGCGTCGGGCAGCGGCACGTCGAGCGCCACTCCGAACAGGCCGTAGGCGACGACGGTGATCAGCAGGGAGTAGCTGAGGATACGCAGACCGCCCCGGACGCCGCCCAGCCAAAGCAGCGCGATCTGCATCGCCAGCGTCGGCAGGAGAAAACCGAGACCGAGGCCGAGCGCCCCGGCCCAGGCCGCGATCACCGCCCCGCCCGGCAAGGCAATGCCCATGGCTGCAGCCATGG
>JANQPZ010000240.1 GCA_028285215.1 Rhodovibrionaceae bacterium
AGGGCCTCCGTCGTAGGGAGCTGCTGCAGGGGCCGGGCGACCCTCGCAAGGAAGAGCTGAAAAGCGGTCTTGACGCCAGCGCAAAGACACTACCGCACAGCGTTAGGTTCAGCACTGCCCGCTGTCAACGGCGGGGCGCGACCGCCACGGGGTAAAGTCGCGGTCGATGCAAGCCGTCTGCAACCGCCGTCGCGGTCTTGGACGGCGACCGGTGGATGCTGGACGCGACGCGCGCAAACAGGCTATCCCTGCGTTGCTGTAGATGCGCTGCCACGCTCGGAGTTAGGCATGTCCCGGCCCCGGCGGCACGGTCAGCCGAAAGGTCTGCGGCAAACACCCCTCCGGCGACCTTCGCAAGGACGGACATCGGTCGAGTGATGATCGCGGTCGAATGGCATAAGGGCAAGGCGGGGCGTCGGCCCCGATCCGGCTGCGTGACGCCATGACGGCAGCCGTCGCGACCTCACGCCGCAGCCGGCGCCTCTCCTGGACACTGAGCGGATACATCGCCCGGCAGTACGGGCTCTGGTTCTTCGTCTTTCTGTTCGGCATCGCAGGCATCGTCCTGTTGGCCGGGACGGCCGACCGGATGGACCGGATGGCCAAGGAAGAGGGTGTGACCTTCTGGATCGTGTTCGGCGTCGCCCTGCTGCGCCTTCCGTCCCTGGTGCAGGAGACGATGCCCTTCGTCGTGCTCGGGGCCGCCATGTTCACCTTCTGGCGCCTGACCCGCACCAACGAGTTGGTGGTGACCCGTGCGGCCGGCGTGTCGGCCTGGCAGTTCCTGCTGCCGGCCATCGCCTTCTCGATAATGGTGGGCATCCTGACGATGACGGCGCTCAATCCCATCGGAGCGACGATGCTGTCCCGCGCGGAGAAAATCGAGAAGAGCTACGACCCGACGCCCGGTCCGTCGCTGGCGTTGCGCGGCGGCGGCCTGTGGCTCAGGCAGGACGACGGCGCCACGCGCCTCATGCTGCATGCGAGCCGCGCCGACGAAGCCAGCATGACGCTCTACGACGTCATCGTCTTCCGCTTCCAGAACGACAGCTTCCTCAATCGCATGGATGCCGCCTCCGCCAGGCTCGAGGCCGGTCACTGGGCGATAGAGGGGGTCTGGCTCAGCCAAGCCGGCCAGCCGACCAGCTTCGAGGAGACGGTGCGTATCCCGACCGACCTGACGTCGCGCAAGATCCTCGACAGCTTCGCCCCGGCCGACACGCTGTCGTTCTGGCAGCTTCCGGAGTTCATCCGGCTGCTCCAGGAGGCCGGCTTCTCCACGCAGCAGCACCGTCTGGAGTTCAACAAGCTGCTGGCGCTGCCGCTACTGTTCACGGCCATGGTCGTTCTCGCGGCAACCTTTTCTCTGCGGCCTCAGCGGCGCGGGAGAGTGGGGCTGATCGTGCTGGCCGGCGTGGTCTGCGGCTTCATGCTGTACTTCCTGTCGAATCTGGTCTTTGCCCTCGGAATCTCGGGCAAGCTTCCCGTCGCACTGGCCGCCTGGACGCCGGCTGCGATTGCGCTGGCCCTCGCATTGCCCCTGTTGTTGCATCTGGAAGACGGCTAGACCAAGGGCATGGTGGGGGGACCGGGGATTCCATTGCGGCGAAAGCCAGGCATTGCGGCCGTTGCCGCCGCCGGTCTCTGTGCGGTCGCGCTTGCCGTCTGCGCTCCGGCGGCCACAGCTCAAACGCTGATAGACACGCCCAACCAGCCCTTCGACGCCGATCGCCCCGCACTGATCACGGCCGACGAACTGATCTACGAGCAGGAACTCGGCGTCGTGACGGCCTCGGGCAACGTCGAGATCGAGCAGGACGGCCGCATTCTGCTAGCCGATACCGTGAGCTACAATCAGAACACGGAAGTGGTCGTCGCCTCGGGCAATGTCTCGCTGCTCAACGAAAACGGCGACGTCTACTTTTCGGAGTATGCAGAGCTGACGGGCGATCTGCAGGAAGGGTTCATCGAGGGCATTCGCGCCCTGATGTCGGACGGCATCACCCGCGTTGCGGCCGCGCGCGGCATTCGCACCACAGGCAACCGCACGCTCTTCGAAGATACGGTCTACACGCCCTGCGAGCTCTGCCGGGAGGACCCCGATCGCTCGCCGATCTGGCAGCTGAGCGCGCGGAAGGTCATCCACGACCAGGAGGCGCGGGAAGTCCGCTATCGCGACGTGACGCTGGACGTCTTCGGCGTACCGATCCTCTACACACCCTACTTCAGCCATCCGGACCCGACCGTGCGCCGCAAGTCCGGGTTCCTCACGGCCTCCTGGCAGAGCTCGGACTTCCTGGGTTTCCAGGCCAGCGTCCCCTACTACTGGGTCATCGCGGACAACATCGACGCGACGATCACGCCGACCTTCACCACGCGGCAGAACCCCTACCTCAACCTCGAGTACCGGCATCTTTTCCCAAGCGGTTCCCTGCAGGTTCGCGGAAGCGGCACGGTGGCAGACCGCACGAGCGCCGACGGCAACGTCAACGATAATGCCTTTCGCGGGCACATCGACGCCGACGGCAGATTCACCTTGAACGATCGCTGGCGAACCGGCTTCGACATCTTCCGCGTCAGCGACGACACCTACGATCAGCTCTACGGCGTGCTCATTCCGGATACCCGCGCCCGGACGGAAAGCAACGTCTTCGTGGAGGGCTTCGGAGGACGCAACTACTTCGCGGCGAACGCCTTTTCGTATCAGTCCCTGCGCGCAAACCTAGACAGCGAACCGCAGCCCCTGATCCTGCCGGAACTCGACTTCAACTACGTCTCGCAGCCCCTGGTCGCCGACAGCCTCATCTCCGCAGACGCCAACCTGCTCTTTCTCACCCGCGAAGACGGGCGACGGGTGGCGCGGTCGTCGCTGGTCACCGGCTGGACGGTCCCCTTCACATCGGACTGGGGGGACGTCTGGACCTTCCGCAGCACCCTGCAGACGGACGGCTACTGGACCGAGAACAACGATCCCAACAACCCCAACAACTTCCAACCGACCAACCCGGAGGACGGGGATTTCGCCTTCCGTGCCTTCCCGCAGGCGGCGCTGGAATGGCGCTATCCCTGGGTCGTCCAGAGCGGCGGCTGGGAACAGATCATTGAACCGATCGCCCAGGTTGTCGCCGCGCCCAATGGAAACTGGTTCAACCGCGGCGACATTCCGAACGAGGATTCGCTCGGGTTCGAGTTCGACGACACGACTCTCTTTTCATTGAACCGCTTCTCCGGACTCGACCGCGTGGACCCGGGCGTACGCGCCGACTATGGCTTGCAGTACAGCGTCTACAGCGGCGCGGAAGCCTTCTCTCAGTTCTTCATCGGACAATCGTGGCGCCTCAGCGAAAGCAACGTCTTCGACGAAGGCTCCGGCGTCGAGGACGAAGGAGCGTCGGATATCGTCGGGCGCGTGATCTTCAGTCCGATCCAGGAGATCTACACGGCCTATCGCTTCCGCCTGGATCAGGAGTCGCTCGATGCGCAGGTGCAAGAGGTCACGGCCTCCGTCGGCAACACCGCCCTGAGGCTCGGCCTCGACTACACCTTTACCGCCTCGCAGGAGCGCTTCGGCGGCTTCGGGGAACGCGAAACCGCGACCTTGTTCTTCAATTCCAGGTTCTCCGAAAACTGGTTCGCGGCCGCTTCGGTCGAGCGCGATATCGTCGCGGGAGAGTTTCAGCGCGCCAGAGCCACCTTGACCTATGCCGACGAGTGTTTCCTGTTTTCCTTCACGGCGGAGACTCGAAACTTCGACGACCGCGATCTGGAGTCGGACAACCGCTTCTTCCTGACCATTGGCCTGGCGCAACTGGGTCAGTTCGAGACCTCCATCACGGGCGGGGAAGAAGACCAGTAGAGCGCGGCAGTCCACAGCAGGATCGCCCTGGCAGTGCCGCCCAAGGCGATCCCGGTCCAGGGGCCCGGTCGAGAGGCCCAGTCCAGGGGCTCAGTCCAGGAGCCCGGTCCAAGGGTAGGCCGCGTTGCCCAGGGATCGACCCATTCCTATGTGCAACTCTCGATCACGCGGCGCCGGCGACGGGCCTATACAAAGCGATTATCGATTGATATGCGGAAACTGTTTTCGACCCTTCTCGCACTCGGACTGCTGTTCGCGCTTCCGAGTCCTGCGGCGGCCCAGGACAGCCTGCGGGCTGCAGCGGTGGTCAACGACGAGATCATCTCGGTTCTCGACGTTATTCTGCGGCTACGCATGGCCATCGTCTCCTCCGGCCTGGAGGACACGCCGGAGGCGCGCGACCGTCTGACCACGCCGGTGCTGCGGTCCCTGATCGACGAAAGCCTCCAGCTCCAGGAAGCCGAACGGCTCGACATCGCCGTCGGCGATCAGGAGATCGAGGCCGGCCTGGATCGCCTGGCACAGCAAAACCGCATGACACGGGCCCAGTTCCTTCAGAGCCTGCGCGAACGCGGCATCCTGGAGGAGGCGATGCGCGAGCAGCTCAGGGCCCAGCTTGCCTGGCGCGAAGTCCTGAGCCGCCGCCTCGCGCCGCAGGTCGACATCAGCGCGGAAGACATCGACGACGCCGTTGCGCGGCTTCGCGCCGACGTCGGCCGGCCGCGTGTCCGCCTCGGCGAGATCTTCATTTCCTTCGACACCCCGGCCGAGGAGGGGCAGGCCAGAACCACCGCCTCGCGCCTGATGGACGAACTGGAGAATGGCGCGCCGTTCCAGCCGGTCGCCCAGCAGTTCTCCCAGTCGGCAACCGCCTCGGTCGGCGGCGACACCGGGTGGGTGGCCGTCCAGGAGCTGCCGCCGGAGGTGGCGGAGGTGGTGGAGCAGATGCAGGAGGGCTCGCTCGCCGGGCCGATCCGTGCCATCGACGGCTACTACATTGTCGCTCTGGTCGGGCGCCGGGCGGCCGAGACCATCGAAGACCGCATCCAACTGGCCGAATTCATCGTTCCGGCAGCCGGAGAGGAGGATATTCAGGTCGCCACTGCCGAAGCCGCGCGCTTGGCGCAAGAGGTGCGGAGCTGTGCCCAGGCCAACAGTCTGGCCGAGCAGTACGCCGGCGCCGGCACCCTGGACAGCCAGCCCTTCGACGCCCTGTCGGCAGACGTGCGCGATGCCGTGTCCGGCCTCGGCATCGGCCAGCCGAGCGTGCCGCTGCAGGTCGAGGGCGGCGTCGCCGTCTACACCGTCTGCCTGCGCGAAGGCGGCGGGATCGACCGGCAGGCCATCGAGAGCAACCTGCGGGCGGAACGCATCGAGCTGCTGGCCCGGCGCTACATGCGGGACCTGCGCCGCGACGCCAACGTCGAGATTCGCCTCTGAGCGGCACCGCACCCGCCCCCGGCTCCGCCGCACTGGAGGACCTGCCGCCGCTGCGCAGCGTCATCGCCGCCCACGGCCTGGCGGCGCGCAAGAGCCTGGGTCAGCACTTCCTGCTCGACCTCAATCTGACCCGCCGCATCGCGCGCGCCGCCGGCGATCTCTCCCATGGCACGACGATCGAGATCGGTCCCGGGCCCGGCGGCCTCACGCGCGGGCTTCTGTTGGAGAAGGCCGCCCGCGTGGTCGCGGTCGAGAAGGACCCGCGCTGCCGCGACGCCCTGGCGGAGATCGCCGCCGCCGCCCCGGGGCGGCTGGAGCTGCTGCAGGCCGACGCGTTGCAGGTCGAGCTGACGGCCCTGGGTCCGGCGCCGCGCCGCATCGTCGCCAACCTGCCCTACAACGTCGGCACCCCGCTGCTGATCGCCTGGCTGACCCGGGTTGCCGAGGATCCCGCGGTGCTGCAGTCGATCACCGTGATGCTGCAGCGCGAGGTCGCGGAGCGCCTGGTCGCGGCACCTAGAACCAAGCCTTACGGGCGGCTGACGGTCCTGACCCAGTGGCTCTGCGAGGCGCAGCTGCTGTTCGACCTGCCGCCCCGTGCCTTCGTGCCGCCGCCGAAGGTGGTCTCCAGCGTGCTGCGGCTGGTTCCCCGCCCCGCCCCCTTGGCGCCCGCCTCCCTAGCGGCGCTGGAGCGCGTCACCCAGGCCGCCTTCGGGCAACGCCGCAAGATGCTGCGGCAGTCGCTGAAGTCCCTCGGCGACGCGCAAAGACTGCTCGAAGTCACCGGCCTGCCGGAAACGGCGCGCGCCGAGGAACTGACGGTGGAGCAGTTCTGCGCCCTGGCGCGCGCGCTGCCATCCGAGGAGAGAGACGGCGCCTAACCCAACAGCTGGCCGACGAAGGCGCGCAGGCCGATCTGGCGGCGGCGGCGCAGGCGCTCGGCCTGCAGGATCGCGCGCACCTCGGCGAGCGCGGCTTCCGCCACCCGGTTGACCACCACGTAGTCGTAGTCTTCCCAGCGCTCGATCTCGACCAGCGCGTTCTGGAGCCGGCGCCGGATCACGCTCTCGGCGTCCGCGGCGCGGGCGAAGAGGCGGCGCTCCAGCTCCGCCAGGGAGGGCGGCAGCACGAAGACGCTGACCACGTCCCGCTCGACGGCCTGTCGCACCTGCTTGGCGCCCTGCCAGTCGATGTCGAGCAGGACGTCCTGGCCGGCCGTCAGGACCGCTTCCACCGGGCCGCGCGGCGTCCCGTAGCGGTGATCGTGAACCACCGCATGTTCCAGGAAGTCGCCGGCCTCGACCATCTCGGCGAAGCGCTCCGGGCTGACGAAACGGTAGTCCCGGCCCTCGACTTCGCCGGGGCGCTTCGGCCGCGTGGTGCAGGAAACCGAGAGGCTCAGCTCCGGCTCGCTGGCCAGCAGGCCCCGCGCGATCGTGGTCTTGCCGGCGCCGGAGGGCGAGGAGATCACCAGCACCAGACCGCGCCGCGCGACCTTTCCGTCGTTCTCCCCATCCTCGAGCTGCACGACCCGACTGCTCCCTATTCCAGGTTCTGGATCTGCTCGCGCAGCTGCTCGATCGCGCCCTTCAGCTCCAGGCCAATCCGCGTCAGCTCCACATCGGCCGACTTGCTGCAGAGCGTGTTGGCCTCACGGTTGAATTCCTGGCAGAGGAAGTCCAAACGCCGGCCCACGGCCCCGCCCTCCCGCAGCAGGTCACGGCTGGCGGCGATGTGGGCGGCCAGACGATCCAGCTCCTCGCGCACGTCGGCCTTGCCGACCAGCAGAGCCGCCTCCTGAGCCAGACGCTCCTCCGGCAGGGCCGGCTCCGCCCCCAGAAGCTCGGCCAGCAGCGCCTGGAGGCGGGCCTTGATCGCCGCGGGCTGGCTCGCCGCCGTCGCCCGGGCGGCTGCCTCCAACTCCACGATCCGCTCGAGATGCGACTCGACCAGCGCCTGCAGCCGCGCGCCCTCCTGCCCGCGCATGGCCACCAGCCCGTCCAGCGCCTCCGCGAAGCCGTCGCGCACCGCCGTGCGGCGGAGGGTCTGCAGCTCCTCGCTCTCTTCCTCTTCGATCTCCTCCAGGACGCCGCGCAGGCCGAGCAGACCGTCCAGCCGCGCGGGCGCGGCCGGCAACTCGGTCTCCAGTTCCTTCGCCAGGGCGACCAACTGATCCAGGACGGCCCGGTTGACGGTCAGCTTGGCGGGTGCCCGGGCGGCCTTGACGGTCAGATTGGCCTGCAGGCTGCCGCGGCTGAGCGTCTCGCCGGCCAGCAGGCGGAGTTCCGGCTCCAGAGCTTCCCAGCCGCCGGGCAGGCGATAGCGCTGATCCAGCCCGCGGCTGTTCACCGACCGCAGTTCCCAGGTCCAGGACACGCGGTCGTCGCCCCCTTGGGCGCGCGCGAAACCGGTCATGGAGTGAAGAACGGCTGGTGCGGTCATCGGGAATCCGGCTGAAGTGAGGCGGCCGCTGGACGCGGCCGGGCGGGAGGCCTTATAGACCGGGGCCGCCGAGGCAACAACCTCGCGGCCGATCCACCGTCCCGCAGACCGCGCAACAGCCCGACGGACAGCGAGCGTGACCGCCGACTCCCCGCAGGATACACCCCCGCAGCCTTCGCCCCTGCCACTTTCACCC
>JANQPZ010000250.1 GCA_028285215.1 Rhodovibrionaceae bacterium
ACCTGGCTGCCAGCTTTCAGGCGGCGGTGGCGGAGGTCCTTGTCGACCGTACCCGCAACGCCTTGGTGCGCTTCCGTGCCGATACCGGCCGGCCGGGCCCACTGGTGGTAGCCGGCGGTGTGGCGGCGAACGGCAGCCTGCGTCAGGCACTGACCGTCCTGACCGAAGCCGAAGGGACGGAGTTGGTTGCGCCACCGGCGAAGCTCTGTACCGACAATGCCGCAATGATCGCTTGGGCCGGAGTGGAACGCCTGCGCCTGGGACAGCGCGACTCCTTGGATGCACGCGCACGTCCGCGCTGGCCCTTGGAGGAGCTGGACACACCGGCCCCGGAACTGGAGGTCGCCTTGTGACGGACGCAATCTCTCGGACAGCGCAAACGCAGTCACCCGGGGACGGGTCTGGCGCACGCCAGGCACAGGTGCAGTTGCGTCTGATGTTTCCCACGCCGGTGGCTCTGTTTCAGCTTCCGAACGCGGAGCCCCTGAACGCCGACCTGAGGCGGATCGTGCTCGAGCGCGAGCGCACGCATGCTGGCAGCCAGCACTCCAACCTCGGTGGCTGGCAGTCGAGTTGGGATTTTCCGGAGTGGGGCGGCAAGCCGGCGGCAGCCTTGCTGAAAGGGGCCAAGCGTCTTGCCGACGATCTCACCTGTGATCGCAGCGGCCAGAAAGTGCGCCCTGACTGGAAGGCGAACGCCTGGGCTAACGTAAATCGCAGCGGGCATGGGAACGAGTTCCATACCCATCCGGGCTGCTTCTGGTCCGGCGTCTACTATGTCGACGACGGGGGAATCGGGGCCGACCCGGCGCTGGGCGGCGAGTTCGAGATACAGGATCCCCGGGGTGTCGCTCCGGCCATGTACGCACCGCGCTTGACGGTCGCCGCCACGGGCGGCGCGGCCATGGGCGCCAGCGAGACCGTTAGTCCACGCAGCGGGCTGCTGGTCCTTTTCCCCTCTTGGTTGAGCCATGCGGTGCGTCCCTATCGCGGAACCGCCACACGCATTTCCATCGCCTTCAATCTTAGCCTTTAGGGCCTGTATTTCAGCGAATGGGCTTGGCCCTCGCGTATCGGCTGGTCTAGGCTTTCGTCTGGAAAAACCGGACAACGGTGGGTGGAGGCGGAAGCAATGCTGTTTGCGCTTGTCTGTACGGACAAGCCGGGCGCGGTCGAGGTTCGAAAGGACAATCGTCCCCGGCATCTGCGCTTCTTGGAGCGGCACTCGGATCAACTGGTCTATGCAGGCCCGCTGATCGGAGAGGACGGCGACACGCCGGCCGGCAGCCTTATCATCCTGGACGTTCCGGACCGCACGGCCGCCGAGGCTTTCGCCCAGCAGGATCCCTATGCGGAGGCGGGCCTGTTCCAATCCGTCAGCATCAAGCCGACGCGGCGGGTCTATCCCAAGCTTTAGCGACGCCGCCACCTCTCCGGCCGCCGCCTGCCTGCTGTCTTGTCAGCATCGGTTGGCCGATCACCAGCCCAGTGTGCCGGGTGCGCCCTTGAAGGGGCCGACCACTTGGCTCGTGATCCAGCCGCCATAGAAATCGCCGTCTTGCGCCTGCACCCGCTCGCTGCCGACGAAGCAGTCGTCGACCCGGCTGGCGTAGAAGCAGTAGTGGTTCTTCAGGGGTTCGTAGGGCCGCCAGGGCGCTGGATAGGACCAGGCCGCCCGTTCCGAGGTGCGACCCTCGGCCTTTACGGTCCAGTAGGCGGCCTCGCCCTTGAATTCGCAGAGCGAACGGCCCGACACGGGTTTTAGCAGCTTTGTCTGCACGTCTTCCGGCGGGATGTAGTAGGTCGGCGGATGACTGGTTTCCAGAATGCGAAGACCGCGGATGCTGTCGGCCAGGACGACGCCGTTGAAGATGACCTGCAAACGCTCCGCGACGGGCTCCAGGCGCGGCGGGCGCGGGTAATCCCAAACCGATTCCTGGTCCGGGCCAGGTGCAATCCTCTGCAAGGTAGGTTTCTCCTTCAGCTTTGTCCGGAGGTCGATCCTGCGATTGATCTCCAGCCGGTTGGGGACACATTAGCGACATGACGAGACGCCAGTACCAGCGCGCCGTGATCACCGGAGCCTCCAGCGGGATCGGTGAGGCTTTCGCGCGCGCATTGCCGGACGTGACCGACTTGCTGCTGACGGGCCGCAGCACGACGGCCTTGAAGGCCTTGACCGACGAACTCGCGCGGGACGGTCGACATGTCGAGAGGCTGGTGGCCGACCTGTCGGAAGACAAGGGGCGCGACAAACTGATCGCGGCCTCGCGCAGCTTCGCCCCCGACCTGCTCGTGAACAATGCCGGGCTAGGCGCCTTCGGTCGCGCCGTCGACAATGAAGTGATCACCGAGCGCGCGATGGTGGAGGTGAACGTGGTTGCGCCCACCGTGGTCACCCGCGCGCTGCTGCCGGATATGCTGAACCGGGCCAGGGAAGACGGGCGGCGGGCTGGCCTGGTGGTGGTTGCCTCGACGGCTGCCTTTCAGCCGTTGCCCTACTTTGCGACCTACGCAGCCACCAAGGCCTTCGACTATTTTTACGCCCAAGGTCTGGCCAGCGAGTTGGAGTACGAACCGATCGACGTGCTGACGGTCTGTCCCGGGCCGACCAGAACCCGCTTCTTCGAGCGGGCGGGCGGCGGGCCGGAGCTGTCCGGAGCGCAGGCCAGCACGGCGGCTGAGGTCGCCCGCGAGGCGCTGCACGCTCTCGGCCGTCAGGACGTCGTCACCGTCGGTGCGAGTAATCGCGCCTATCGCGGGATCGCCAAGCTGCTGCCCGAACGCCTGCTGCGTGGTCCGACCCGCAGGGTTTTGCGTAGGAGCCTCAAGGGGCGCTAGAGCAGGATCGCCTTAGGTTTAGAGCACTTCCGCCTGAGACGATCGCGCTCTAGTGTTCAGGGCAGGGACGCAAAGGAGCTGATACGCAATGTCCACGGTCGCTCGGTCTACGGTTGCTCGGGCCGCCTACGCGTTGGGACAGACCGCGCGGGTCGGCGTCTATTTCGGTCAGTATGCTCTTTCCGCTCGCCTCACCCGCCCGGTCAAGCCGAAGCGGCCGATTCCCGGACCCTTTGCCGGGCAGGACGAGATCCTGGCCGATCTGCGCGCGTTGCTGCAGCGTGATTGGGCGAATATCGAGGCCGGCCTCTATCGCATGCCGCACGATCTGCTGGACGAGCCGGTCGGTGCCTTGCGCCGTGCGTCGCGCTATTTCCGCGATCTGCGCTCCGTGGAGCGGCGACGCCACAGCGGCGGCCACGACGAGGTGCTGAGCCAAGTCGATCGGGCCGGTTACCCCCGCTACTATCTGCAGAACTTCCATTTCCAGTCCGACGGCTGGCTGTCGTCGGACTCGGCGCGGATTTACGATCACCAAGTGGAGGTGCTCTTTACCGGGGGCGCCGACGCCATGCGGCGCCAGGCCCTGGTGCCGCTGGCGGAGTTCCTGCACGACCGCCGCTCCGCGGAGATGCGGATGATCGATATCGCCTGCGGCACGGGGCGCTTTCTCACCTTCGTCAAGGACAACTATCCGCGCTTGCAGGTCACGGCGCTGGATCTCAGTCCCGACTACCTGGAGCAGGCCGCGCGCAACCTGCGCCGCTGGCGCGGCGTCGAGACGCGCCAAGCCGCGGCCGAGGCTACCGGTCTGCCGGATGCCAGCTACGACCTGGCCAGCTGTATCTTCCTGTTCCACGAATTGCCGCCGAAGGTCCGTCCGCAGGTGGCTGCCGAGCTCGCCCGCATTCTGAAGCCGGGCGGCCGTCTGCTCTTTGTCGACTCGATCCAGAAAGGCGACCAATCCAGCTACGACGGGCTGCTCGACTACTTCCCGGTTGCCTTTCACGAGCCCTACTACAGCAGCTACGTCACCACCGATCTGGAGTCTCTTTTCGCGGAGGCCGGTCTTAAGACACTGTCGGTGGAACGCGCCTACTTCTCGCGCATCATGGTGCTGGAGAAAGAGGCCTAGAGCGCGATCGTCTCTTCCGCGTAACAGCCACAGCGCATCTCCGGGAAGGTGACATCGTGAAGGGGCGTCCGAGCTGGGCTGTAAAACCGGACTATCCCGACGACCTCTTTCGCGGCGCGGCGGAGAACTATGCTGCCTATCGGGTTCCCTATCCGCGGAGTCTGCTAGAGGATCTGCTGCAGCGCTCGCGCGCCCGAGGCGACGGTCTGCTGGTCGATCTGGCCTGCGGCACCGGGCAGATCGCGATACCGCTGGCGCCGCACTTTCGGCGCGTGCTGGCGATCGACCGGGAAGCCGAGATGCTTGCCGTCGGACGTCGGAAAGCGGCCCTTGCCGGGATCTGTAACATCGACTGGCAAGCTGGGCTTGCAGAAGACGCCGCGATTGAGGACGAGTCCTGTGAGCTGGTCGCTATTGGCAATGCCTTTCACCGCTTGGACAGGTTTCTCGTCGCGGAGACCTGCCGCCGTTGGCTCTGTCCGGGCGGTTGCTTCGCGATCCTGGGTTCAAGCAGCCTCTACAGTGGCACGGAGCCGTGGCAGCTTGCCGCCGTGGAGGTCGTTCGCAAGTGGATTGACGGCGATAGCCGGCATAAGGTCCCATCCCTGGCGACCGGTACCGCTGCGGACTCCCAGCCACATCTCACCCACCAGGCCGTATTGGAACGCCTGAACTTTACGGGGGTCGCCGAGTACAGCTTTCCGGTGCGGCACAGGTGGAGCTTGCCTGAGTTGATCGGCTACGTCGGCTCCCTCTCCGGTGCCTCACCTCTGTTGCTCGGCGACAGGTTCGAGCTGTTGAAGCGTGAGTTGGAAAGCAGGCTCACCCCGTATGCAACGGATGACGGGTTCGAGGAGACGATCGAGTTCTACTACATACTCTGGCGAAAAACGTGACAGAGCAGTCGATCGAAGCGACTTGGCAAACCGGACTGATCGGCGGGGTCGAGAAGCGCGATATCGTCCTGTCGACCTATCGGCCGGAGTGGCCGGCGCAGTTCGACCGCCATAAGAGCATCGTTGCGGAAGCGCTGGGCGCGCGGGCTCTGGGTATCGAGCATATCGGCTCGACGGCCGTTCCCGGTCTCGCAGCCAAGCCGATCGTCGATATGCTCTTGATCGTCGCCGAGTCCGGGGAGGAAGCCTCCTACCTGCCCGAGCTGCAAGCCCGCGGATATCAGCTTCGCGTTCGCGAGCCGGAGTTCGAGCAGCATCGGATGCTCAGGACGGCGGAGCGAGACGTTCATCTTCACGTCTTCTCGGAAGGCGCCTCCGAGATCGAGCGATATCTGCGGTTTCGAGACCGCCTTCGCAGCAGTCCTCGAGACCGCCGACGGTACCAGGATCTGAAGCAACGTCTGGCGGCGCAAGACTGGACCGACATGAACGCCTATGCGGATGCGAAAGCGGACCTGATCGAAAGCATCCTCGCCGCCGCAGGACGGAAGGACAAGTCTTAGGGGCCCGGAAGCGCGCCCTGCGACTTCTCCCGTCTCAGAGATCCAGCAGCAGCGTTTCGGGATCCTCGATGGCTTGCTTGACCTTGACCAGAAAGCCGACCGCTTCGCGGCCGTCGACCAAGCGGTGGTCGTAGGACAGGGCGACATACATCATCGGGCGGATCGCAACTTCGCCTTTCACGGCGATGGGCCGTTCCTCGATCTTATGCAGGCCCAGGATGCCGGCCTGCGGCGGATTGAGGATCGGAGTCGAGAGCAGCGAGCCGAAGATGCCGCCGTTGGTGATCGAGAAGCTGCCGCCCTGCAGTTCCTCCATCTTGATCTTGCCGTCGCGCGCACGTCCGGCCAGATCCCCTAGCTCGGCCTCGACGACCGCAAAGGACTTGGCGTCGCAGTCGCGGACCACGGGGACCATCAGACCCTGGGGCGTCGAGACGGCCATGCCGATATCGAAGAACTTGTTGTAGACGATCTCGTCGCCGTCGATACGGGCGTTCACAGCCGGGAAGCTCTCCAGCGCCGCGACGCAGGCCTTGGCGAAGAAGGACATGAAGCCCAGCTTTACGCCGTGCTTCTTCTCGAAGGCCTCCTTGTGACGGCTGCGCAGCGCCATCACGCCGCTCATGTCGATTTCGTTGAAAGTGGTCAGCATCGCCGCTGTGTTCTGGGCCTCCTTGAGGCGGCGGGCGATGGTCTGACGCAGCTTGGTCATCTTGACCCGCTCTTCGCGCGGGCCGGAGGGGCCGGTCGGCACCGGCGCCCTGGTTTCCTGGATCGTTGCGGGCGCCGAACCGGTCGCGGTGCGGCTGCGCAGCGACTTGCGACCCTCGACGACGTCGAGCACGTCCTCCTTGGTGATGCGTCCCTTGGGGCCACTGGCCTCGATCAGGCTGGCATCCAGTCCGTGTTGCTCGACCAGCCGCTGAACGGCCGGCGAGAGATGCAGCGCCGAAGGCGGCGTCTGGTCCGACAGCCAGCCGCGCAGGTCTGCGGCGGTGATCTTGCCACCGCTGCCGCTGCGCAAAACGGCGCCCGGATCGAGGTGACCGCTGGCGGGAGCCGCCGCCGCAGAAGCCGGAGCGGTGGCCGGAGCCGGCGCAGGAGCGGCTGCGGGTGCAGGTGCCGCTCTTGCTGCAGTCCCGGCACCCGCAGAGATACGGGCCAGCAAACCCCCGGCCTCGACGGTCGAGTCCTCCTCCGCGAGAATCTCGCTCAGCACGCCGTCCGTCGGCGCATTGACCTCGAGAGTGACCTTATCGGTTTCCAGTTCGGCGATCGCTTCGTCCGCCTTAACCGCCTCGCCGGGGCTCTTCAGCCACTTGGCGACGGTTGCCTCGGTCACGGATTCGCCCAGGCTCGGTACCGGAACCTCGACCGTCTGTCCGTTGCCGCCACTTGACGCGGCTGCCGGAGCGGGTGCCGGGGCGTCAGCCGCCGGGGCCGGCGCTGAGGCTGGAGCGGAAGCGGCTGCGGCTGCAGCGGTGGGGGCTTTGGTGGCCGAGGCGCCGCCTTCGCCGATCCGGGCCAGCAAAGCCCCGACCTCGACGTTTTCGCCCTCTCCGGCGAGGATCTCGCTGAGCACGCCGGCCTCCGGCGCATTGACTTCCAGAGTGACCTTATCGGTCTCCAGTTCGACCACTGCCTCGTCGGCTGCGACGCTGTCGCCGACCTGCTTCAGCCATTGGCCGATGGTCGCCTCGGTGACGGATTCACCGAGGGTGGGGACCTTGATCTCGCTCGCCATCTTTCACCTTCTCTTACGTCCTTCCAGGCGGCCTCGGTCTCTTTACGTCCGGCCGCTCCAGGATCGATCTTTGGCGCTTCGGCCTATTCGGCCGCCTCCTTCGCCTTGCCGCCCGCGCCGCTCTGGCGGGCTTCATCGGCCTTGCGCGAGGCGATACGGCCAAAGTGCGGCAGGCCGACGGTCAAGGCTTGGTCGATCAACTCCGCCTGCTGCTGCACGTGGCGCGAATGCTGGCCGGTTGCCGGGGAGGCAGCCACCCGCCGGCCGGCATAGCGCGGCCGTGGCTGAGAGAAGCCCAGCTCCTCGGCGATCTCCTCGACGAACTCGGCGGCATAGGACCAGGCGCCCATGTTGCGCGGCTCCTCCTGGCACCAGACCAATGCGCAATGCTGATAGCCCTCCAGTTCCTGCGCGAGGGCATCGGCCGGGAAGGGATAGAGCTGTTCCAGCCGCAGCAGGTGCACGTCGGTCTGTCCGCGCTTCTCCCGTTCTTCCAGCAGGTCGTAATAGACCTTGCCGGAACAGAGCACGACCTGGCGCGCTTTCTGTTTCGTGCCGGGCAGCTTCGGTTCCGTGAGGATGCGGTGGAAGGAGCTTTGGCCGGCCATGTCCGAGAGGTCGGACACCGCCCGCTTGTGGCGCAGCAGCGACTTCGGCGTGAAGACGACCAGTGGCTTGCGGAACTTGCGGTGGATCTGCCGACGCAGCGCGTGGAAGTAGTTCGCCGGCGTGGTGCAGTTGACCACCTGGATGTTGTCCTCGCCGCAGAGCTGCAGGAAGCGTTCGAGCCGTGCAGAGGAGTGCTCCGGTCCCTGGCCCTCATAGCCGTGCGGCAGCAGCATCACCAGACCGGACATCCGCAGCCACTTCGCCTCGCCGGAGGCGATGAACTGATCGATGATGATTTGTGCGCCGTTCACGAAATCGCCGAACTGTGCTTCCCAAAGCACCAGCGCCCGCGGCTCGGCCAGGGAATAGCCGTACTCGAAGCCAAGCACGGCCAGCTCGCTCAAGGGGCTGTCGATGATCTCGACCTTGCCCTGGGTGTCGCCGACATGCTCCAGCGGCTTGTAGGTTTCTTCCGTCTTCTGATCGATCAGAGCGGCATGGCGTTGGGAGAAGGTGCCGCGGTTCGAGTCTTGACCGGTCAGGCGGATCGGATGACCCTCAAGAGCCAGCGTGCCAAAGGCCAGAGCTTCAGCCGTGGCCCAGTCGACCCCTCCCCCGGAGCCGATCATCTTCTTTTTGGCTTCTAGCTGCCGGACGATCTTCCGGTTGGTGTTGAAGCCGTCGGGCACGCGGGTCAGCGACTCGCCGACCTGCCGCAGGGTCTTCAGGGGTACGGCGGTCTTGCCGCGCCGGGCGTCATAGCCGCGCGCCTTGTCGAAGCCGGCCCAGGCACCCTCGAACCAGTCCGCCCGATTGGGCTTGTAGGACTTGGCGGCATCGAAGTCGCGGTCCAGCCGGTCCCACATCTCGCGCACGATGGTCTCGGCCTCGCCTTCGGCCACCACGCCTTCACGGACCAGCCGCTCGGCGTAGAGCGTGCGCACCGTCGTGTGCTTCTTGATGCGGTCGTACATCAGGGGTTGGGTGAAGGCCGGCTCGTCGCCCTCGTTATGGCCGTGCCGACGGTAGCAGAACATGTCGATGACGACGTCTTTCTTGAAGGTCTGGCGGAACTCCGTGGCGATCCGGGCCACGTGCACCACCGCCTCCACGTCGTCGCCGTTCACGTGAAAGATCGGCGCCTGAATGATCTTGGCGACATCGGAGCAGTAGGGGCCGGAGCGGGCGTTCACCGGATTGGTGGTGAAGCCGATCTGGTTGTTGACGATGAAGTGGATCGTTCCGCCGATGCGGTAGCCTTTCAGCTCCGAGAGGTCGAGGGTCTCAGGCACCAGGCCTTGGCCGGCGAAGGCGGCATCGCCGTGCAGTAGCAGGGCCATCAC
>JANQPZ010000258.1 GCA_028285215.1 Rhodovibrionaceae bacterium
CATCTCGGTGACCCGTTCCAGCAATCCGCGGCCCCGCGGGTTGTCCTGCAGCAGCTCCATGCGGAACTCCACCGGATCCCGGCCAGCGGCCTCGGCCAACTCGTCCATGAAGGCCTCGGCGGCAAAGCTGGTGTAGCTGGCACCGATGGCGCGCCAGGGCGCCAGCCGGGCCCGCGGCTCCGTGATGAGGTGTTCGGCCAGGAAGTCGGGGATGCCGTAGAAGCGGCTCTCGGCACCGCGCATGGAAATGATGTCGCTGGGATCGACCTGCTGCCAGCGCAGCGGGTTGAAGTAGGCGATGACCGACGGCGTGGCGACGCGGTGGTGCCAGCCCGTCAGCCGTCCGTCGGCGGTCAGGCCGGCCCGCAGCTTCTGGGCGGCGATCGGTCGGAACCAGCCGTACTTGACGTCATCCTCGCGCGTCCAGACGGCCTTGACCGGGCGTCCCACCGCCTTTGAAGTGAGCAGCGCGTCGCGCAGGTACTCCTGCGTCAGCGCCGTGCGCCGGCCGAAGCTGCCGCCCATGGTCATCATGTGCAGCCGGATGCGCTCCGGATCGGTCTCCAGCACCTCTGTAATGGTGCGCATGGTCCAGCTTTGGGTCTGGGTGCCGACCCAGACCTCGGCGCCTTTCCCGTCGGCCTCGACCGCGGCGATGGCCGCCATGGGCTCCATCTGCGCGTGGTAGGCATAGTCGGAGAGATAGTCGGCTTCGATCACCCGCTCTGCCGCCCCGATGGCGGCCGCCGCATCGCCCTCGCTGCGCCAGGCCGCACCGTTCTGATTAAGGTCGCCGGCGATCTCGGCGTAAGCGGCCAGGTCGGCCTCGCTGTCGAAGGCGCGGGCGGGCGAGTCTTCGCTCCAGGTGACCTGGAGGCGATCCCGTCCGGCCAGCGCCGCCTCCAGGGTCTCGGCGACCACCGCGACGCCGTCCGGCAAGGTCACCGTCTGCAACACCCCGGCCACAGCCAGGGTCTCACCGTCGTTAATCTCCAGCGGTTGCTCGCCTTCGACGGGGCTGCGCAGCACGGTCGCATAGGCCATGCCGGGCACCCGGACATCGATCGCGTAGGTCTCCGTCCCGCTGCTCTTGGCCGGCACGTCATGGCGCGGCACGCTCTGCCCGATCAGACGATAGGCGCTGCGCGGCTTCAAGTCGGCATCGCTCACCTCAGGAACGGTCAGGGACGACGTGGGCAGGGCGGCAATCTCGCCGTAGCTGAGACGCCGGCCCGAGGCGCCGTGGACGACGACGCTCGGCTCCGTGGTCAGGCTGTCGATGGGCACCGACCAGTGTTCCGCCGCGATCTGCAAGAGCACCCGCCGCGCCTGGGCGCCGGCCTTGCGCAGGGGATCGAAGTAGCCGGCGACGCCGGTGCTGCCCGCGGTGTAGAGCACACCCCCGAACAGTGGATTGCCGAAGGCGCGGTCGTCACGGTCGAGCTGTTCGACCAGCACCTGATCCCAGTCGGCATCCAACTCTTCGGCCAGGATCACGGGCAGCGCGGTCGAACTGCCTTGACCCATCTCCGTGGAGGGGAAGACGATGGTGATGCTGTCGTCCGCGGCGATCCGCACCCAGATGTTGGGCTCCAGATCGTTGCTCCCGGTGGGCGCGGCGGCCCGGGCCACGCTCACCAGGCCGCTGGCACCGACCGCGAAACTCAGGGCGGCGGCACCGCCCAGAAAGCCGCGGCGCGACAGCTTCGGCATCTGTGCCGTTTCACTCAGGCTGCGGCTCATCTCAAACCTCCCGGGCGGCGCGCTGCACGGCGCGCACGATGCGATTGTAGGTGCCGCAACGGCAGAGATTGCCGCTCATGGCCTCGCGGATCTCCGCCTCCTCGGCATTCGGCGTAGTGGCCAGCAAGGCCGCGGCCTGCATGATCTGGCCGGACTGGCAGTAGCCGCATTGGGGCACCTGCTCGGCCACCCAGGCGCGCTGCAGCGGATGGTCGCCGTTCTCGGACAGCCCCTCGATGGTGGTGACCTCGCGCCCCGCCACATCGGCGAGCTGCGTGAGGCAGGAGAAGGTGGGCTGGCCGTCCACATGCACCGTGCAGGCGCCGCACATGCCCGCGCCGCAGCCGAACTTGGTGCCGGTCAGCCCCAGATGCTCGCGCAGCACCCAAAGCAAGGCGGTTTCGGGAGCGGCCTCGCTCTCGACAGACTCTCCGTTGACAAGGAACTGGGTCATTCAGCTCTCCTGAGTCTGGACAGGCGCTGCACCCCTGCGGACGGGATGTCGGGCCGTTTTATGGTTCGTTGTTCCATCTGGGGCGGGCGTCCCCATCTATCTTCCGAGACTCGGACAACTTGTTCGGAAGATCGGCCATGTCTGATCCCGCAAAGGCTGACTCCGGTCGCCCGGCCGGACCACCGTCGCGTGCCGTGGCGAGGCTCGAGCCCGACCCGGCGCATCACCCCGCCGATGCCGCTGTCCGTCCCATTGTGGGCGAGGTCTGGGACCATCCAGGCCCGCGCCGCGTGCCTCGGCACAGTCACGGCCGCGGTCAGCTCATCTACCCAGAGCGCGGCTCCGTCTCGGTCGAAACCGACGATGCGCTCTTCGTCGTGCCGCCACACCGCGCGGTCTGGGTGCCGCCCGCCATGCCCCATGCGGCCTGGTATCCGCGCGAGGTGGCGTTTCGGGGCATCTTCATCGCCAGAGACCTCTGCGCCGGCCTGCCGGCGCGCTGCGTCGTCGTTCAGGTCGATCCACTGACGCGCGAGTTGATCCGCACGGCCGCGCAGACGCCCTGGGACTATCCGGAGGCCGGTCCGGAAGCCCGTCTGATGAAAGTGCTGCTCGACCGGCTGATTGCGCTCCCGGCCAGTCCCTTGCGGCTGCCGGACGGCAAGGACGAGCGGGTGCGGCGGGTCATGCAGGCGCTGCGCGCCAATCCGGCGGACGAGCGCGCCTTGGGCGGCTGGGCGAAGATGGTTCATGTGAGTGAGCGCACCTTGGCGCGGCGCTTCCTGGCCGACACGGGCCTGTCCTTTACGGCCTGGCGGCAGCAGCTTCGCGTCGTCGTCGCGCTGGAACGCCTGGCCGCCGGCGATCCGGTGACGACGGTGGCCCTGGATCTGGGTTACCGCACGCCCGGCAGCTTCACGACCATGTTCAAGAAGGCGCTGGGCGTACCCCCAAGCGCGTACTTTGGCGAGGCCGGCTTTGACGGCGCGGCCTAGCCCTCGGCCCATGCAAGTGCGGCCCCGCCAACAGGGTGACGGAGCCGCTTTCGCATCGTAGCAAGGTCGGAGAGTTACGAGCCCCAGCTTTCGACCTTCGTGCTGTTGTCCGCCATCCAGCGGCGTGCCGCCTCGCGGGGCGAGAGCCCGTCCTGATTGACCAGGCGGTCCATCTCGGTCACCGCCTCGACCGGCAGGCGCAGGTTGGACAGCAGTTCCAGCGTTTCGGCCGAAACCTTGTCCCGTAGCGAGACGTGCCCCATCAGGTAGGCCGTGTCGGGTGCGCCGTAGGCGTTCTCCGGCTCGGCCAGCCGCCGCACGTCGAAGGCGGCGTTGACCCACTGGGGCTGCCAGAGCGGGAAGACCACCCATTCGCGGTTTTCCACGGCGCTGCGGAAGGCGCCGAGCCATTCCGCGGGCGGCGCGGCGACCAGCTCGTAACCGGCGGCCTCCAGGTCGTAGGCCTCCATGACGCGGCGTCCACCGATGGTCAGGCCGGTCGCTTCCGGCAGGCTGACGATCTGTTCCGGCAGCCGTTCGCGCACCTCCGGCTTGATCAGGTCGGCGACCGAGGCAATGGCGCTCTCCGGGACGTAGGACGGCACAACCCAGAAGAAGCGGGCTTCCTCGTAGAGCGGCGCGATCTGGAAGGTCACCTCCCGCACCGCCTCGTAGAGGCCGGCATGGCCCTGCGGCAGCCAGGCCGCTGCCAGGATGTCGACCTCGCCGGCGCCGAGCTCCGGGAAGATCTGCGCATGTGGCCCTTCCGTCACCTCGACGCTGTAGCCTTCGCGCTCCAGCAGTTCCTGCACGACGCCGCCGACGACGGCATAGAAGGACAGGCCGACCTGCCCCAGGCGAATGGTCGTCGCCTCCTCGGCCGCCGCTTGGTTCGCGGCTGCGCCTGTGGCGGAACCGGCCAGCAAGAGGCCGGCAAGCAAGGTGCTCTTGACTGTCTTCTTCATGGCTCTCTCCAGTTCATCAGGTGGCGCGTCGCGCCAGCGAGAGAATGAAACGCACGAGCAGGTTGCCGCTATAGGCATTGAACTCGGTGATCAGCATGCGGGTTGCAACGGCACGTTCGCGATGGGCGCGCCGCGAGACGGCGCTGTCATAGATGCAGATGTTACGATTGTATTTCATGATGTTGCTCCCGATGCTCGCTGACGGCTTCGCCGCCTCGATGGACTAGCAGGTGGCGATCGGGAGCAGTGGCCGCAAAAGGATGTTCTTCGTCGATACTTGAGATATATTCATCTGTATGGCGGAACGCGTCCCCCATCTGTCTGCCCTCCGCGCCTTCGAGGCGGCGGCGCGCCACCTGAGCTTTCAGGAGGCGGCTGCGGAGCTCGGCATCTCTCCCTCGGCCGTGTCTCACCAGATCCGCACGCTCGAGGCCTATCTGGACGTCCGCCTGTTCGAGCGGTTGACCCGTGCCATTGCCCTGACCGAGGCAGGCCGGCTGTTACAGCCCGGCATGGAGGAGGGCTTCCGCTGTATCGAGAGCAGCGTACGTCAGGTGCGTTCGCTACGCTCGCGGGCTGTCATCGTGGTCAGCGCCGGTCCCTCGATCGCCGCCAAGTGGCTAGTGCCTCGACTCTATCTCTTCGAGGAGCGCTATCCCGCGGTGGAGATCCGCATCACGACGACGAACCGGACCATCGATCTCGCCCGCGAGGATGTCGACGTCGCGCTGCGCCACGGCGGCGGGCGCTATCCCGGCCTCGACTGCACTCGGCTGTTCGGCGAAGCCTACGCGCCCATGTGCGCGCCGGCCTTGTTGAAGGACGCAGACCGTCCGCTGGAGGCACCCTCCCAACTCGCCGGCCACCGCCTGCTGCACGACGATGCCGCCTCCTATCCCGGGGCGGCTCCGGGCTGGCCCGAGTGGCTGGCCGCGGCCGGCGCCGATCCGGGGGTCGGGCAGAGCGGCCGTCACTTCAAGCAGACGGACCACGCCATCCAGGCGGCCATCGACGGGGTTGGCGTACTGCTGGGGCGTGTCGCCATCGCCGCGCCCGATCTTCTGGCCGGGCGCCTGGTCCGGCCCTTCCCGCTGACCTTGCCGTCGGACTTCGGCTACTTCTTCGTCACGCGCCCCGGCCGGCAGCGGGAGAAGCCGATAGCGGCCTTCCTGGCCTGGCTCCGGCAGGAACGAAAGGCGGTTACCTTCATTCCGGACTGACGAGCCGCCCGGACTGACGAGCCGCCCGGACTGACGAGCTGCCCGGACTGGCGAGCCGCGGCGACGCCCCGGCAGTTGCAGGTCGGCGCCGTTCCGCGCTAGGTCAAACGTCACGATAGTACAAACGAGAAGCGGTTGGTCGCGCCTGCCCCTCTGTGGTGGACGCAAGGGCGCGCCGTTCATAGGGAGGTCGGTTTTGAGTCGCGAAGCCCCTGTCCTGGCGATCGACCAGGGCACCACCTCGACGCGCGCCATCGTCTTTGCCGCCGACACCTCCATTCTCGGCCAGGCGCAGCAGGAGTTCCCGCAGTACTTTCCGCACGCCGGCTGGGTCGAGCATGACGCCGAAGAGATCTGGGAGTCGACCCTTGCGACGGTCCGCGGCGCGCTCTCCCAGGCCGGGCTGCAGGCCGGGCAACTTCCCGCACTCGGCATTACCAATCAGCGCGAGACCGTGGTGGTCTGGGACCGGCGCGACGGCAAGCCGATTCACAAGGCCATCGTCTGGCAGGACCGCCGCACCGCCGGCCTCTGCCAGGAGCTGAAGGCGGCCGGGCAGGAGACCCGCTTTACCGCCAGCACGGGACTGCTGCTCGACCCCTACTTCTCGGCCACCAAGGTCGCCTGGCTGCTGGACGAGGTCGAGGGCGCCCGCGAGGCGGCGGAGGCGGGTCATCTGGCTTTCGGGACGATCGACAGCTTCCTGATCTGGCGGCTCACAGGCGGCCGGCAGCATCTCACCGATGCGACGAACGCGGCGCGCACGCTGCTGTTCGACATCCATCGCCAGGCCTGGGATGCCGAACTGCTCGATATGCTGCGCATTCCCGCCGTGATGCTGCCGGAGGTGAGGGACTGCGCCGACGATTTCGGCACCTGCGACCCGGCGCTGTTCGGCGCGGCGATCCCGATCCGGGGAGTTGCCGGCGATCAGCAGGCGGCGACGGTCGGGCAGGCTTGTTTCGAGACCGGCATGATGAAGTCGACCTACGGAACAGGCTGTTTCGCGCTGATCAACACCGGCGAGCGTGCGGTCGCCTCGACTCACCGCCTGCTTACCACCGTCGCCTATCGCCTGGATGGCAAGACCACCTATGCCCTGGAGGGGTCGATCTTCGTTGCCGGCGCCGCCGTTCAGTGGCTGCGCGACGGTCTCGGCATCATCGAGCGGGCGTCGGACAGCAGCGCCCTGGCCGAAACGGCCGACCCGGAGCAGCAGGTGGTGATGGTACCGGCTTTCGTCGGTCTGGGTGCGCCTCACTGGGATGCCGAGGCACGCGGCGCCATCTTCGGGCTGACCCGCGGCTGCGGTCCCAAGGAATTCGCCCTGGCGGCCTTGGAATCGGTCGCCTTCCAGACCCGCGATCTGATCGAGGCGGTTCGCGCCGACGGCGCACTCGACAAGGACCTGGTGCTGCGGGTGGATGGCGGGATGACCGCCAGCGACTGGACCTTGCAGCGTCTCGCGGACATCCTGGGGGCGCCGGTCGATCGGCCGACGGTCTTGGAAACCACCGCTCTCGGGGCTGCCTGGCTGGCCGGCCATGCCGCCGGCGTCTGGCCCGACAAGGCAGCCTTCGCGGCGACCTGGAAGCTGGACCGCCGCTTTGAGCCGCAGATGCCGTCGGATCTGCGCGAGCGCCGTCTGGCCCTCTGGCAGGATGCCGTGCGCCGCACCCTGACGAAGAGATGAGACGTGCGTCTCCTTAGATTTTTAGAGCAGGATCGTGTCAGGTGGAATCGCCGGAGCGATTTCACCTGAGACGATCGCGCTTTAGACCCGTCTCAAAAGGCGACCGGGCGGTGCTGCATGGCCCAGGTCTCCGTTAGCGGAGTGCCTTCGTAGGCCAGGAAGGCGCGCAGTTCCAGGATCTCCGCCTCTTCCGGATAGACATCGAAGATCAACCGCCAGCGATCCGTGCCGACAACGCGCAGGGCGTAGGCGTCTTCGATGCGTCCCACGTTGGTGCTGATCATGGTTTCGACCGGATCGGTGGAGGCAAGCTCGCCCAGGCGCCCGCCGAGGAAGTCGATGGCGATCTTGTTGCCGCCCTCGGGCCTCGGCTGCCCCGGCACGCCGGCCCGTCCCACACGGGTGGCCACCGTGCGCCCGAGGCCGTCCGGCGCCAAGGGGTCGGCGGTCCAGACCAGACGATAGTCCCATGCCATCTCGTCGCCGGCCGCCGTCTCGCGCTCCGGCCTCCAGAAGCAAACGATGTTGTCGTGGATCTCATCGTCGGTCGGAATCTCGACGAGCTGCACCGCTCCACGGCCCCAGTCGCCGAGCGGCTCGATCCAGACCGAAGGACGGCGTTCGTAGAAGACGGCATCGTCCTCGTAGTTGGCGAAGGCGCGGTCGCGCTGCACCAGCCCGAAACCTCTGGGGTTGTCGTCGAAGAAGCTGCTGGTGACGACTTGCGGCGGATTGTTCAGGGGGCGCCAGATGCGCTCTCCGGCGCCGGTCCAGAGCGCCAGCCCGTCGCTGTCGTGAACCTCCGGCCGCCAGTCGCTTGCACCGTGACGGTTGGTTTCCGAAAACCAATACATGGAGGTCAGCGGTGCGACCCCGAGTTGCGTCACGCCTTCGCGGAAGAACAGGCGCGACGTGACGGTCATGGAGGTGCTGCGGCCGCGCACGATCTCCAACCGGTAAGCTCCACTCACGCTCGGGCTGTCCAGCAGTGCGTCCAGAAGCAGCCGTTCCGGATCCCGCTGGTCCAGCCAGAAGGAGGTGAAGCGCGGAAACTCCTCGGCGCGACCGGGCGCGGTGGTGTCGATGGCCAGGCCACGCGCCGAGAGTCCGTACTGGTTCATCGGGTCGGAGCTGCGGAAGTAGCTCGCGCCCATCAGGGCCAGCCAGTCGCCCGGCTGGCCGTCGGTGTTGAGGAGGCGGAAGCCGGCGTAGCCCAAGTCCGGCGGGAAGTCCTCGGCCTGGAGCGCGCCGCTGTAGTCGAAGGCATCCGGCGCGTAGCCGATCCGTCGTGCGCCCTCATCTGTGACCAGATGAATCGCGACCGGCAGGTCGGCGAAGCGGTGCAGGTGGAAGGGTGCCAGAGGCCAGGCACCGCCGGGGCCGGTGGAGACCGCCGCGGCCTCACGAAAACGAATGCGTTGATAGGCGTCGTAGTCGACCTTTTCCAGCACCTCGGCGGCGACGCGGGGCGGTGGCGTCCAGGGGCGCCGCGAAAGCGACCGTGCCGCTGCGATCAGGGATTCCAGATTGTATTGCTCAGGTTCTGAAAGTGGAATAAGAGCACTTCCGGTTGCAAAACCCAGATTTGGAAATCCGATGGCTGCCACGGCGCCCAGGCTGCCCAATGCAGTCATAAGCTGACGTCTCTGTAGATTAGGCAGTCTGTCGAGTGAGTTACGGGTCATAGATCCCTGCCGAGATTGTAGAAATGCCGAAAGTCAACTTAGTGCTCCCACCGCTTCGCGAGAAGATCGCTCTTGAAACATCTCTGAGGCCACGGAGATGTTCGTCGTTTTCCACAAACCTTTGGATGCAGTCCTTAACGCGAGTGCAAGCAGTTTTGTCTTAGAGAGTTACCGAACTGGTTTATGGTCTTTGCAAAGACCAAGGAATCGAGGTGTTTTATATGGCTGCGGTACAGACTCCAGGACGGGGTCCAGCCAGTGAAGAGCGGTGGAAGTGGCTTCTTGAGGAGTCACCGGCACCCATGCTTGTGACCAACGGCCTGGAGGTTCTCTTTGCCAACCGGGCTGCCGCGGCCGTCCTGGGCTACGCCGATCAACAGGCGCTCGCCGGGAAGACGGTCTGGGATCTAAACGATCCCGGGGATTATCCGGTGGTCCGCGAGCGCTTGCGCAGGTTGCGCAACCATGAGCAGCTGATGCCTCGCGATGCCCGGTTGGTGTGCGCAGACGGCACGATCAAGCAGGTCGAGGTTGCCGGCTATCCGATCGAGTATGAGGGGCAGAATGCCGTCTTCATCCGCCTGACCGACGTTTCCGAGGCGCGAAGCCGAGAAGTTGCGGAGCGAGAGTCGCGGGAACGGCTGACGCTGGCCATCGACATGATCGGTGGCGCAACCTGGGTCTTCGACTACGCGACCGGAAAGTTGAGCGACTACGACGGCCTGTTGCGCCTGCTCGGGTACTCAGAAGGCAGCCGCCGCCTGGATGTCTCGATCGTCGATCTTGTCCATCCGGAAGACCGTCCGCGGGTCGCCGGGCGGCTCACGCGACAAAGGCTCGCGCGGCAAACGGAAGTCACCACCGAACACCGCTTGCGCCGGGTCGACGGAACCTACATCTGGGTTCGCTCCCGCGCGCGGGTGAT
>JANQPZ010000307.1 GCA_028285215.1 Rhodovibrionaceae bacterium
CGCGGAGCGACGCTGCAGGGTGCCCGCTTCGACGAAGCCAATCTCAATGCGGCCGATCTGCGCGAGGGAGTGTTGTTGACCGGCAGTGGCGAGAAGCCGCCGGTCGCGGTGGCAGACTCCAACAAGCAGATCGTCATGACCGACGCGTCGCTGATCTGCGCGCAGATGGAGCGGGCCGATTTGGCTGGTGCGAATCTGGTCCGCTGCAATCTGTCCGGTGCAAATCTGCGACAGGCGAAGCTCTGCGGTGCCGACCTCGGTCACGCGATCCTACGCAATGCCGATCTGTCTGCGGCCGATCTGCGCGAGGCGAGTCTGCGGTCGGCCGATTTGACCGCGGCAAAGCTCGACGGTGCCAACGTTGCCGATGCGGACCTCGGCAAGGCAGTCCTGGTCGGTGCGAGCCTGACCGACTGCAATCTCCTGGAGGCCTCGACCCTGGGGACGACGCTGCAGCGAAGCGAGGATGCGCGTCAGGCGCCCTTGCGACGGGCGATCGACGCCCATCGGCGCTGGCTGGAAACCAATGGCCGCCGTGGCGAGCGGGCAGCGCTCAGCGGTGTCAATCTGGAGCGCTGCAGCTTGACCGGGGTCAATCTGTCCGGCGCGGAGCTGGCCGGCGCAAAGATGGACGAGGCGATTCTGAACGAGGCGCTTCTGGTGCTGGCGGACCTGTCCGGCGCTCATTTGCGCGGTGCCGCGCTGCGCCGGGCTCGCTTGACGGGTGCCGATCTGTCGAACGCCGATCTGCGCGATGCCGATTTGACGGAGGCTCGGTTGGATGCGGCAGGGCAGGAGAATGTGCCGGGCCGGCGCCAACAGCGCCAGCTGCGCACCCGCCTGGTCTCCGCGGACCTGTCCGGTGCGGTGCTCTACCACGCCAAGCTGACGGGCGCAGACCTGACCGGCTGGCGCACAGAGCGGGCGATTCTGGCAGGCGCCGAGTGGGATGGCCGGCCCGAGGACTAAGCTCCCGCAACAAGCGGCACCCCGAGACCGGGGTCTGAAGATTGCGCGGGCAGCCGGAGCGGACGGCTGGCGGTTCAGAAACTTTGAATGAAGCGCAACTCGGGGCCCGGATGGCCTTGTGCGAAACGCGCCATCGCGAGCATGGCTTGAATCAATCCCTCTTCGTGATCGAAGGAATTGGCGTCGGCGAGGGGTTTCAGCTGGCGCGCTTCGCGCAGCGCCAGAACGAGGTGAAGGTTCTCCTGCGGGTCCTCTTCGGTCCGGCCGAGGCCGAAAAGCTCCACCACCTCTTCCAGGCTCCAGTCGCCGCCGTCGTCCTCCAACAGCAGTTCCAGAGATCCCTCCGGTCCGACACCCCAGATCCCGGGTCGGTCTGCGGTTTGCGGTCCTCCGACTTTCGACATGCTGCGGCCTTCCTAAACTGACATCCCGTCGGTTCCCGCACCGCAGACGATGACACCGACCTTCGCCGTTTCGGCGTCCGGCAGGCAGCCGCTCATCAGCGCGGCCAGGGCCGCCGCGCCCGAGAGCTCGGCGGCGACACCGCATTCCTGCCAGAGCCAGCGTGCGGCGTCGCGCATCTGCTCGTCCGAGACGAGGACGATTTCCTCGACAAGCCGGTCGACGATTTCGAGATTGATCGCGGCGCTGCGACGGGGGGCCAGCGTTCCGGCCCGTGTTTCGATCCGCGGCAGGGTGACCAGTTCTCCCGCTGTAACGCTCTCGGCCAGCGTCGGAGCGCCGATCGGCTCCACCCCGACGATCCTCAGGTCGGGGTTGAGGCCCTTGGCTGCCGTTGCGACCCCTGAGATCAGACCGCCGCCGCCGATGGCCACCAGCAGTACGTCGAGATCGGGCGCTTGCTCCAGGAACTCCAGCGCGACCGTCCCTTGACCGGCAATCACACTGGCTTCGGCGAAGGGGTGAACGTAGTGCAGGCCGTCGGTTTCTGCGAAGGCGAGCGCCGCGGCATTGGCCTCATCCCAGACATTGCCGAGGATTCGCACTTCGGCGCCCCAGGCGCGCAGCCTCTCGGCCTTGGTCGAAGGGGTGTTCTCGGGCAGGAAAATCACGGCGCGGGTGCCGGCGGTCCAGGCCGCGTAGGCGATGGCGAGACCGTGATTGCCGCCCGAGGCCGTGACCAGGCCGCG
The DNA here is from genome assembly GCA_028285215.1 of Rhodovibrionaceae bacterium. Lineage (GTDB taxonomy): Bacteria > Pseudomonadota > Alphaproteobacteria > Kiloniellales > DSM-21159 > Algihabitans. The sequence continues at coordinate 2,121 of JANQPZ010000307.1, forward strand.
GGCCGTCTCTTCCCTGCTCAGGGACCGCAGGGTGTTGCTGGCACCGCGCGCTTTGAAGGAGCCGGTCACTTGAAGGGATTCCAGCTTCAGCTGAACGGCTGCGGCGGGCAGACGCTGCCGGGCCGGATCTGCGGTCAGCACCGGCGTCCGTCGCACCAGGCTTTCGATCCGCGCGGCAGCGGCCCGAACATCATCCAGGCATACCTGCGGCGCAGATGCGGTCTCGGGCACGGCCGTTTCGGACGCCTGCTTCATGCACTCCTCCCGATCAGTGTCAGCCAGTCTTCCTCGCTGAGGATCGTCAAGCCAAGCTCCTGTGCCTTGGTCGCCTTTGATCCCGCATCCGCTCCCACCACGACATAGTCGGTTTTCTTCGAAACGGAGCCTGCAACCTTGGCGCCGCGCGATTCGGCCGAAGCCTTGGCCTCGCCGCGGCTCATGGTTGCCAGAGTGCCGGTGAAGACGACCGTCTTGCCGGCCACCGGGGAGTCGGCCGTCTCCGGTTGCGCTGCCGCTTCCACGCTCAGCCGCACCTCCAATTGCCGCACGACCTCGAGGTTGTGCGGCTCCGCGAAGAAACTGCAGATCTCGTCGGCGACGCTGGTCCCGATCGAGTGGATGTTGCAGAGCTCGGCATAGTGTTCGCCGACCAGATCCGGTTTCTTCGCGTCCGGCGCGGCTTGCCGCTCGCCGGCGGCTGCCAGCATGGCGTCTTGCCAGACAACCAGAGTGCCGTAGCTGCGTGCCAGCAACTTCGCCGTCGCCTGGCCGACCTGGCGGATACCCAGCGCATAGATGAAACGCTCCAGAGGGATCCGCCGCCGTGCCTCGATGGCCGCAAAGAGGTTGTCGGCCGACTTCTCGCCCCAGCCTTCCAACTTGCGGATCGGCGTCAGGCTCTCCTTGTCGCTTTCGGCGAGGTCAAAGATATCTGCCGGCGTATGGATCAGCTCGCGTTCGAAGAAGCTGCGCACCTGTTTATCGCCCAGCCCTTCGATGTCGAAGGCGTCGCGGCTGACGAAGTGGATCAGGCGCTCAACCTGCTGGAACGGGCAGGCCAGCTCGCCGGAGCAACGGGCCACCACGGCGCCGTCTTCGTGCACGACCGGCGTTGCGAGGGCGCAGGGACAGACGTCCGGGAAGCGATAGGGCTCCGCGTCTTCGGGACGCTTGTCGAGGACCGGGCCCAATATCTGGGGAATCACGTCGCCGGCGCGCTGGACGGTGACGCTATCGCCGACCCGTACGTCCAGCCGAGCGATTTCGTCGGGATTGTGCAGTGTGGCGCGCGCCACCACGACGCCTCCGACCGTAACCGGCTTGAGGTGCGCGACCGGAGTGAGCGCACCGGTCCGCCCAACCTGGACGACAATCTCCTCCAGCAGCGTCTGCGCCTGCTCGGCCGGGAACTTGTGGGCGATGGCCCAGCGCGGCGCACGGCTGACGAAGCCGAGGCGTTCCTGAAAGGACAGGTCGTCGACCTTGTAGACCACGCCGTCGATGTCGTAGTCGAGCGTTCCGCGCTCCGCCTCCACCTTGCGGTAGACCTCCAACGCTTCCGCTGCGCTCCGGCAGCGCGCCGCGAGAGGATTGATCGCAAAACCCCAGCCCTTCAAGCGTTGCAGAGACTCCCAGTGTGTCGCTGCGATCGGCCGTGAAACCTCGCCCCAGGCATAGGCAAAGAAGCGCAGCGGCCGTTGCTCTGTGATCTTGGAGTCGAGCTGTCGCAGGGAGCCGGCCGCCGCATTGCGCGGGTTTGCGAAGAGTTTTCCTCCAGCCGCCTCCTGCCGTGCGTTCAAGGCCGCGAAATCCCGTTTGGTCATATAGACTTCGCCGCGCACCTCCAGCACATCCGGGACTTCGCCGGAGAGGCGCTCCGGCAGGTCGCGCAGCGTCCGCAGATTGTTGGTGACGTCCTCGCCCTCGGTACCGTCGCCGCGCGTGGCGCCTTGCCGGAAGCGGCCGCGCTCGTAGCGCAGACTGATCGAAAGACCGTCGATCTTCGGCTCCGCGACCACGGAGAGCGGATCGGTCGGTTGCAGGCTCAGAAAGCGTCGAACCCGCGCGACGAAGTCCTCCACGTCTTGGTCCGCGAAGGCATTCTGCAGGCTGAGCATGGGTACGCGATGACGCACCTTGGAGAAGCCCGCCGCAGGTGCGATGCCGACGCGCTGGCTTGGGCTGTCTGCGCGTACCAGCTCCGGAAAGGCGGTCTCGAGCGTCTCGTTACGCCGGCGCAAGATATCGTAGTCGGCATCGGAGATTTCCGGCGCGTCCTGCCGATAGTAGAGGTCGTCGTGGCGGCGGATCGCCGCCGCCAGGGCCGCAAGTTCCTCGGCCGCCTCCGCCTCGCTCAACTGGTCGGTAGGCTTGCGCTGTTGCGTCATGCCGCCCCCATCAGCTTCTCGGCGGCGGCGCGAGCCTCGTCCGTCACCGTGGCGCCGGAGAGCATGCGGGCCACCTCTTCGCGGCGCTGGTCGCCGTCGAGCGGGACCACGCCGGTGGTGGTCTCGCTGCCACGGCTGTACTTCTGCACCAGGTAGTGGGTGCTGCCTTGTGCCGCCACTTGCGGGGAATGCGTGACGACCAGCACCTGCCGGCCGCCGGCCAGCCGCACCAGGCGTTCGCCGACGGCGGCCGCCGTCGCACCGCCCATGCCGCTGTCCACCACGTCGAAGACCAGGGTCACGATCGGTGAGACCTCGGCCAGAACAACCTTGAGCGCCAGGAGAACGCGGGACAGTTCGCCGCCCGAGGCAACTCGCGCCAAAGGCCCCGGGTCGCTGCCGGGGTTGGTTGCGATCTGAAAGGAGACGGCATCCTTGCCATGCCGGCCCCAGGAGTCTTCCGCCACCTCGGAGACCGCCGTCGCGAAGCGGGCTTTTTCGAGCTTCAGCGGGGGCAGCTCCGCATTGATGGCGGCGTCCAGCTTGGCCGCTGCGTCCCGGCGGCCGGCACTCAGGATCTCGGCCGCGGTAGCATAGGCCTTGCGGGCTGTTTCTTGCGCCTGGCTCAGCGCGTTCAGGCGCTCGCTGCCGGTCTCGATCCCGGCCAATTGCTGCTCCATCCGGGCCAGCAGCGCCGGCAAGTCTTCGACCTCGCCGCCGTGTTTGCGTGCGGCGTCCTTCAGGGCGAAGAAGCGCTCGTCGATTTCCCGCAAGCGGTCCGGCTCGATGTCCAGGTCTGCCGCGAGGGAGGCCAGGTCGGCGGCCGCTTCGCTGGTTTCTGCGACGGCCCGCTCCAGCGCCGTGACGATGGGATCCAGCCGGCCGCCGGCTTTCGGCGCGGTCTGGTCCAGTTGACGCAGGGCGCGGGCGAGCGCCGCTTCTGCACTGCCCAGTTCCTGGCCGGAGTCGTTGATGGCGCCGATCAGTTTCTCCGCGTTCATCAGGAAGTTCCGTTCTTCGCCAAGCGCCTTCTCTTCGCCCGGCTGTGCGGCGAGCTGGCTCAGCTCGGTGACGGCATGGCGCAGGAACACCTCGTCTGCCCGTGCTTGCTCGAAGCTCGCCTCGGCCTCGGCCCGAGCCTTTGCTGCGTCGCGCCAGGCACCGTGGAGCCGCGAGACCTCCTCCGCCCGCGCCTGCAAACCGCCATAGGCATCGAGCAAAGCCAGGTGGGTCTTGGGATCCATCAGGCCCCGTTGCGCGAACTGCCCTTGCACCTCGACCAAGAGGTCGCCAAGCCCACGCAGCAGTCCAATGGACACGGCCTGGTCGTTGACGTAGGCGCGGCTTCGTCCGTCGTTGCGGAGCACGCGGCGCAACACGAGATGGTCCTCTTCGATATCGATATCGTTTTCGGCCAGCAAGGCGAAGGCCGGATGCCGTGCTTCCAGGTCGAAGGTCGCGACGACTTGCGCCGTTTCTGCACCCTGGCGAACCAGCCCGGCGTCCGCCCGTTCGCCGAGCGTCAGGCCCAGAGCGTCCAGCAGGATGGATTTGCCGGCGCCGGTTTCGCCGGTCAGGACCCCCAAGTCGCGGTCGAAGGCGAGTTGCAGCCTGTCGATAAGCACCACGTCGCGGATCGACAGGCTCGCCAGCATCCCGGCCTCAGAAGATGCGCGATATCCACGACCCCCTGTCCTCTTCCGGGCGGAGGTCCGACCCGGTCAGCAAGGCGTAGGAATCGATGTACCAATCGCTGCCAGGGTAATTGTATCCGAGAACTGCAGCGGTCGCCTGGGCCTCGGAGGTCACGCCGAGCGCCATGTAGGCTTCGACGAGACGATGCAAGGCCTCGGGCGTGTGCGTCGTCGTCTGATAGTCCTCGATGACGACGCGAAAGCGGTTGATCGAGGCCAGATACTCCCCCTGGCGCAGGTAGTAGCGGCCGATCGTCATGTGCTTGCCGGCCAAGTGATCCCGCGCCAGATCGATCTTGAGCTGGGCATCGCGGGCGTACTCGCTGCCCGGGAAGCGCCGTGTCACATCCTGCAGGGACTCCAGCGCCAGCTCCGTCATCCTCTGATCGCGGCCGACGTCGCTGATCTGCTCGTAGTAGGAGATGGCCTTCAGATAATAGGCGTAGGCAACATCCTGGTTACCAGGATTCAGCTCGATGAAGCGATCGAGGGTGTTGATCGCGTCGTCGTAGCGGTTGTCCTGATAGTGCGCGTAGGCGGCCATCAGCTGCGCCTTGGGCGCCCAGATGGAGTAGGGGTGCTGACGCTCGACCTCGTCGAACAGTTGAGAGGCCAGGTCGTTCTGGCCCTCCAGGAGGTTGGTATAGCCGCGATTGTAGAGCTCTTCGACCGGCTGCTCTTCGTAAACCAGCTCTTCGTCGCCGCTGCAGGCGGTCAGCAGCAGCGTCGCGCCGGCGACCAGCGCGCAAGCGATCTGACGAGGAAAGGGGCGAGCGAGAAACGTCATTGGCAGACTCCGGCAGACCAAACCAAATCCGCCGCAGACTATAGGCAAGGGCCTGCTACCAGCAAGATACCGGGGTTGGGAAAACGCCGGAGTCGGCAGGATGTCGCGCTCTGGACTTGCACCTGGAGTAGGTTTCACGCCCCAGATGGGAGCGCAAAGGCGATTCCACCTCGGGCGATCCCGCTCTAGGCTCCCGCCGCGAGCAGCAGGTCGCTCTCGTCGGCGGTCTCCGCCAGCTCGACCTCGGTGTAGTTGGTTGCGTCTGCAAAGAGGGCGCGGAGCAAGCGCAAGGTCAGGGCATGACCCGCCTTGTCGCCTTCGAAGCGGGCCAGCAGGGGCCGTCCGCTCATGTAGAGGTCACCGATCGAATCCAGCGCCTTATGACGAACGAACTCGTCTGCGTATCGCAAGCCGCCGGCGTTAAGAATGCTGTCGCCGTCGATAACGATGGCGTTGTCCAGACTGCCGCCCTTGGCCAGTCCCTGTTTGTGAAGCTGGGCCACCTCGTGCAGGAATCCGAAGGTTCGTGCCCGCGAGATCTCCTGCTTGAACGATGTTGGCGTTACTTCGCAGGCGAAGTGCTGTTTGCCGACCGCCTTGCTGTCGAACTGGACCTCAAAGTCGACCGCGAAGCCCTCATGCGGCAGCAGACGGGCGCTGCGATGGGGTTCGCTGATCTCGATGGTCTTGACGACCTTGATGGCCCTGCGGGGCGCGTCCAGAGCCGCGATACCGGCGCATTCGATCAGAAAAACGAAGGGGGCCGCGCTGCCGTCCATGATCGGCACTTCCGGTCCGTCGATCTCGATCAGGACATTGTCGATACCGCACCCCGCCAGTGCGGCCATGAGATGCTCGATTGTCGATACGGAGGCGTCGCAGTCCGTTGCAACGATCTTGCTGCAAAACGGCGTTTCGACGGCCTGCGACCAGAGGGCCGGGATCTCGGGCTGGTTTGGCAGGTCGCTGCGCTTGAAGACGATGCCGCTGTTCGCTGCGGCCGGCTTCAAGGTCATGCAAGCCTTCTGCCCGCCATGGACGCCGATGCCGGAGCAGTGGATGGCGTTCTTGAGGGTCGTCTGACGTGGGGACCGGGGCGATCCGTCAGTCTGCCCCGGGTTCGACTCGGCGGCGGCAAGACTGCGTGAATCAATAACGCGAAACGGCGTTAGCCCGTCGACCATCGAAACCATCCTCTCCAGTGCCCCTAGAGTCCCCCGGCGCCGGCGTTCGACAGCCTCACCGTTCTACCCTCGTTACGACGGGAAGCCCAATCCCACCGCATCGAGAAACCGCATCACTTTTCTTCTAGGCGCTCGACCGAAAGCACCTCAAATCAACATTTGTTACCACTTGTTACCGATATCTGCCACAGGTACCTGCTACTGATAGTGGTCGGTCGAATACTATCCCGCTATCCGGTCGACGGCTACCGTATCGACCTGCTTGTCTTTCTCGTCGTTCGCTGCAGAGCAGTCATGCCTGAGGCGGGAGCGCTATGGCGCTCCCGCCTCAGGCGTGCCTCTGAGTCCTAATTTGTACGTTTAGAGAGCGATTCACGTCCCGGGCGGAAGCGAAAAGCTTCCGCCCGGGACGATTGCGCCCTAGTTGGCTTGGCGACGCAAGAACGCGGGAATATCGAGAAGATCTTCCTCATCCTTGCCGGCCGGGATCGGCTCGATCCCGGTCAGTTTCGGCTGCCGAGCTTCCGCTGCCGGATTACCGGCCGGCTCTGACGGTTTCGGCGCAACCTGCGGTTCGCTGGGCCGGGCGATCACGGGCTCCCGCCGAACCTGCTGCGCGGCTGCCTTGGACGGCATATCCGCGCTTTCCGTTTCCGCTGCGCCCGTCAGACCGCCGGTCACGCGCCGGAACAGGCTGTAGGCCTTGTTTCGCGGCGTCGGGGAAACCGCCGGCTTCTCGACGCGCTCCAGAGCCTCTGCACGCTGGGGTCTGGCAGCATTGGCGAGGTCCGCAACGGCGAAGGGGTCGGGGCGGCTCGCGGCATGGCTGGCCGCGTAACTGCGACGTTCCGGCATCGCCGGCGCCGGCGGGACGAAGCTTTCTGCTTCGGGTCGCGACTCGCTCTTCATGGGGGCTTCGGCCTGGGCGGCGGTTTCCTCGGTGGTCGCTTCCGTCATGGCGGCAATGGTTTGGCCAAGTTGTTGTGCCGCTTCGGCCGGAACCTCGACCGCTGCCGTCACCGCTTCCTCCGTTTCATTGACCGGCGCTTGTGCCGGTTCTTCCGGCAGGATGCTGGCCTGGGCCGTGCCGACATGCGTGGCCGCCTGGCTTGGCGCCGGCTTTGCACCCGGCCGGGCAAGGGGGCGGGAGTGCACGAGGGAGAGGCTGTTCGGCCGCGGCTCGACGGCTTCGTCGGCTTCGATGCCGGTGGAAACCACGGAAACCCGCATCTTGCCGTTGAGGCTTTCGTCGAAGGTCGAGCCGAAGATGATGTTCGCTTCGGGATCGACCTCGTCGCGGATCCGGTTGGCCGCTTCGTCGACCTCGAACAAGGTCATGTCCATGCCGCCGGTGATGTTGATCAGCACGCCGCGGGCGCCCTGCATCGAGACGTCGTCCAGCAGGGGGTTGGAGATCGCCGCTTCGGCGGCGGCAACGGCACGATTGTCGCCTTCCGCCTCGCCGGTGCCCATCATGGCCTTGCCCATCTCCGTCATAACCGAGCGGATGTCGGCGAAATCCAGATTGATCAGCCCGGGCATCACCATCAGGTCGGTGACTCCGCGGACGCCGGAGTAGAGCACGTCGTCGGCCATCTTGAAGGCATCGGCGAAGGTGGTCTTCTCGTTGGCGACCCGGAAGAGGTTCTGGTTCGGAATGATGATCAGCGTGTCGACGTACTGGCTCAGTTCCTGAATGCCGTTCTCCGCGATGCGCATGCGGTGAATACCTTCGAACTGGAAGGGCTTCGTCACCACGCCGACGGTCAGGATTCCGGATTCGCGCGCGGCCCGCGCAATCACCGGCGCCGCGCCGGTGCCGGTGCCGCCGCCCATGCCGGCGGTAATGAAGACCATGTTGGAGGTCTCCAGGTGGGCCAGAATCTCTTCCAGCTGCTCCTCGGCGGCGGCGCGGCCGACCTCGGGGCGCGAGCCGGCGCCGAGGCCGGAGGTGATGTTCCGTCCAAGCTGAATGCGGTGATCGCAGATCGAGCCCTTCAAAGCCTGGGAGTCGGTGTTGGCCACCAGGAACTCCACGCCTTCAAGCTGAGAGCTGATCATGTTGTTGACGGCGTTGCCGCCTGCGCCGCCGACACCGATCACGGTGATGCGGGGACTCAGGTGCTCCTCCATCTCGGGAACGTTCAGGTTCAGGGTCATGTTGCTAGCCTCCAGTTCCTCAGGTCTCACATCGCAGGCCCAAACCGGGCGCCCCGTACGTTCCGGCGGGGACCGGCGGGTGATTGTCCCGATGCGGTCGGGACGGCCGTTGCTGCGTCGCTCCGCAGCGCTGTCAGGCGGGTTCCTCTAGAAGTGTTCACGCAGCCAGCTCCCCACCCGGTCGACCAGGCGTGCGTGGGTCGTGTGAGGGCGGGCCTCGGGAGGCCGCGCCGCTTCGTTCTGCACCGCATAGGCGATCAGCCCGGCCGCAACTG
>JANQPZ010000308.1 GCA_028285215.1 Rhodovibrionaceae bacterium
GGGCGTTCTATCACGAACCTTTCGCCCGTCGCGACGCCTCCTGTTCTTCAGTCCGCAGTCGTAAACGCCGATTCGCTGATCCTGACGTACGATGAGGACCTGGACACGGGGAGTGTGCCGACCCCGAGCGACTTTTCGGTCGTTGTGGCGAGTGTGATGCGCGGAATTGACACCGTATCCATCTCCGGCACGATCGTGACTTTGACCTTGAACAGCGCCGTTTCTCAAGGTCAGGCAGTCACGATCTCATACACGCCCGGCACTACCCCAATTCAAGACATCGCTGGTAGCGACGCAGCGGCGCTGTTGGAGCAAGCTGTTGCCAATACAACTTCAAGTGCTCCTGCTAGCGAGAACATCCTGCAGACCGGGGCGCAAGCTTTGAACGATCCCAATGTTTGGGAGTGGTCCAATAAGACTGTATTGGAGCTCTCGCCAGGTATCTTCGAAATCACTGACACAGGGCCAGGTGACTACCTCCGTTACAATACCCTAAGGAAACCAGGCGAGGCCCTTATCAGCGGAAACAGATACACCTTCGCAATCAGAGCAAAGCAGGGCGTTGGATCGGGCATATTTAAGATCGAAGGGTCTAACGGTTTTGTACAAGAGTGCGTCTATAGCTTCTCATCGCAGACTTGGACCACGACACCGCCAGCAGGTATCGAGCTGAATACCACGTTGGAAGATGATGCAGACGGAATGCGACGTCTTGCTGTGTCCTGGACTCAGTCGGGCTCCAACCTCGTTCTCAACATTGCCCGAACTCACGGTACCGGTCAGTCGCACATCGCTTCCGAACCTATGCTGTGGAACGGACTGTTCTCCGAAACAGGTTGGTTGCCTTATCAAGATCCGGACTAATGCTGCGAAGGGGCATTGCTCCTGACCATGACCGGTGATCAAGCCGTCTCCACCGGCTACGAGCCGCGCTGGTATCAGCGGGATATCCATGCCGGCTTGCGGCGTTTTTCGGTGCTGGTACTGCATCGGCGAGCGGGCAAGACGGTATTGGCGATCAACGCTCTGATCGATGCGGCTTTGCGCTGCGAGAAGCCGAACCCGCGTTTCGCCTACCTCGCACCTTATCAGAAGCAAGCCAAGCAGATCGCCTGGGATTCACTGCGCAGCTATTGCCAGCCGATCCCAGGCGTTCTGGCACAAGAGGGCGAGTTGCAGGTGACACTGCCGAACGGCGCCCGGATCCGGCTCTATGGGGCTGACAATCCTGATGCCTTGCGCGGGCTCTACTTCGACGGCGTGGTGCTGGACGAGGTTGCCGACATGCGTCCCGAGATCTGGGGTGAAGTGATTCGTCCTGCCTTGGCCGATCGCCTGGGCTGGTGTCTCTTTATCGGGACGCCCAAGGGTTTGGACCTGTTTCACGATCTCTACCACCATGCCATCGGGGGAACAGACCCGGCCTGGTATGGTGCTCTCTATACGGCGGACGATACCGGTGCGATCGCGGCTGGCGAGCTTGAGCGGGCCCGCCGCAGCATGTCCGAGGCGCAGTATCGCCAGGAGTTCCTCTGCGACTGGCAGGCCGCCAGCGACAACGTATTGATTCCGCTCGACCTGGTAGCGGCGGCCATGAAGCGTCACCTGAATCCGGCCGAGGTGGCGGAACTGCCCGTCGTGCTTGGGGTCGACGTCGCGCGCTACGGCGGCGACCGCTCCAGCATTGCGGTGCGCCAGGGGCTCTGGTGCCGCGAGGTACAGGCCTTTCAAGGCTTAGACAACATGAACTTGGCGGCGCGGGTGGCGGTGAAGATCGCCGAGTGTCAGGCCGACGCCGTCTTCGTCGACGCCGGCCGTGGTGAGGGCGTTATCGACCGCTTGCGTCAGCTCGGCCATCGCGTCGTGGAGGTCAACTTCGGCGGTCGCCCGATCAGCGCGCGCTACTTCAACAAGCGGTCCGAGATGTGGGACGGCCTGGCGGCCTGGCTGCGGGCCGGCGGCGCTCTGCCGTCCGACAACGATCTGCGGCGGGACCTTTCCACGCCGACCTACGATTTCGACGCGGCCAATCGCTTGCGTCTGGAGAGCAAGGACAAGCTGCGGGAGCGCGGGCTCTGCAGTCCCGACCTCGGCGACGCCTTGGCGCTGACCTTTGCTCTGCCAGTGCCGCTGCGGAGTGGCCCGAACGGGGGCGCTAGGCCGCGGTTGGCGCTGGGCCTCGACTACAACCCTTACGAAGAGACGATCTAGCATGTGCATGTTCTCTAGCCCATCGGCTCCGGCGTTGGCTCCGCCGCCGCCGCCCGAGCCACCGAAGCAACCGCAGCGCGCGCCAAGCGGACCGGAGGCTGCGGCGGCCCGGCGGGAAGAGGAGCGCCGTACCCGTGTCCGTCGCGGTGCCGCCTCGACCATCGCTTCCGGCCCGCGCGGGCTCGAAACGGAGGAGCGAACCGCCGGCAAAACCCTGCTAGGAGCCTAATACTGATGTGCTCAAATCCGATTTCGCAGCCCTCTCCGCCGCCTCCGCCGCCTCCGCCTCCTCCTCCGCCGGAACCGCCGCAGGCGCGGCGTCAGCCCGACGGCGCTGGACCGGATAACGGTCGACTCAACCGCCGCCGGGCCGCCGGCACCGCTACGCCCGGACAGGCAACTGTTCTTGGCGGGAGCAGGCAGACGGCGCCTGGTGCCTTCAAGACCTTGTTGGGTCAGTAGAGGCGATCGCGATGGTTGAGCAAGAGACCCTGCGCAGTCGCCTGCTGAAACGCCGCAACGCGCTCAAGACCGAACGCGAGGACTGGCGTGAGCACTGGGAAGAGTTGGGCGACTTCGTGCTGCCCCGGCGCTTGCGCTTCTCTGACCGCGACGACAAGCACCAGCGCGGCAAGAAGCTGAACAGCCGCATCGTCGACAGTACCGCCACCTTCGCGCTGCGTACGCTGGTCGCCGGGCTGATGACCGGCGTGACCAGCCCGGCGCGGCCCTGGTTCAAGCTGACGCCGCGCAGCCCCGGACTGGCCGAGATGCCGGAGGTCTCGCGCTGGCTGCACGCCGTCACGCTGCTGATGCGCGACATCTTCGCGGCCTCCAATGTCTACAATGCGTTGACTGTCGGCTACGAGGATCTGGGTCTGTTCGGCACGACGGCGATCTACATCGAGCCGGATTTCGACGACGTGATCCGCCTGCGGCCGATGCCGATGGGCAGCTACTACCTAGCGGCCGGCGCCAACGGACTGGTCGATACCTGCTATCGCGACCTGCGCATGACGGCGGCGCAGATGGTGGAAGAGTTCGGGCTGGAGGCCTGTTCCGCAAGCGCTCAGAACGCTCACCGCAACGGCGAGCTGGATCAGGAATACCGGGTCTTCCACGCCATCGAGCCGCGGCGCGACCGTAAGCCGGAGTTGGGCGATGCGCGCAACAAGCGTTGGCGCTCGGTCTACCTGGAAGAGGGCGCAGAAGAGGGCAAACTGCTGCGCGAGAGCGGTTTCGACTCCTTTCCGGTTTTGGCGCCGCGCTGGTACGTTACCGGCAACGACGTCTACGGCCGCAGCCCGGCCATGGATGTGCTGGGCGACATCAAGCAGCTTCAGGTCATGCAGAGGCGCAAGGGTCAGGCTGTCGACAAACAGGTCAACCCGCCGATGCAGGGGGGTCCGGCCTACAGCAACCATCATGTTTCGCTGTTGCCCGGTGCCATCAACGTCCTGGCCGATGGCGACCTGCAGCGCCAGGGTCTGCGCTCGGTCTACGACGTGCGGCTGAACCTCGGCGACTTGCGTCAGGACATCTTCGAAACGCAGGAAGCCGTGCGCCGCGGTTTCTTCGCGAATCTCTTTTTGATGATCTCCAGCATGGATCGCCGGCAGGTGACGGCGACCGAGATTGCCGAGCGCCGCTCCGAGAAGATGCTCGCCTTAGGGCCGGTACTGGAGCGGCTGCAGAACGAGCTACTGGAGCCTTTGATCGAGCGAACCTTCGAGATCGCGGCGACCGCCGGCATTCTGCCGCCCGCCCCCGAGGTGCTGCAAGGTCTGGACCTGAAGGTGGAGTTGCAGTCGATCCTGGTGCGAGACCAGCGGGTCGATGCCATCCAGGGCATCGAGCGCCTGACAGGCTATGCGGGTGGTCTTGCGCAGATCGACCCGGCGGCGGGCATGAAGGTGGACTGGGCTCAGTCGGTCGAGGAAATGGGCGAGCTGTTGGGCGTGCCGCCGACGATTCTCCGCTCCGACGAAGAGGTGGCGGTCCTGCAGCAGCAGAGTGCTCAGCGCCAGCAGATGGCGGAGGGACTCGCTATGGCGCAGCAGGGTGCGGCCGCCTTGAAAGATGCCGGTGCCGGCGCGCAGTCGCTCGACGGTCTGCAGATGCTGCAGGCAGCGACAGGGCAGAGCGGGATCGCCGAAACGGCGGGTGCGGCGGAAACCTGACTGCGTAGCTTCGATCTTCTCGGCCGTCCTTCACATCGCGCGAAGCAACTACGAGATAGCGAGCCATGGACCAACAGGAACGGCGCGAGCGGCGGGCTCGCGAGAAGCTGGAGGAGCGCCAGGCGGCTTTTCTGGAAGATCTGGGGGCGATCCTCGCGACCGACCACGGGCGGCGCGTCTTCGCCCGGCTGCTGACGGAGACACGACCTTTCGCCAGCGTGTTTTCCGAGAATCCGCTGGAGATGGCCCGGCGCGAAGGCGAGCGCATGGTCGGAGAGACCTGGCGCCGTTACTGCGCTGTCGCCGAGCCCGAGCACTATCTGGCGATGGAGCGCGAGATCGCGCATCGGGATAGCTCATCCGGCCCCAGCGGAACGCCGTCGGCCAACGATGCGGGAGAGACTTAGGCCGCAGTGGCCCTGCGAGCCTGCTTAAGCAAGCTCGGCATGGAGGCCTTTTTTTGACGCGTCGTGACGTCCGATTGTGGCGTACACAGACAAGGTGATGATCGAACATGACGAGAGACTCAGATCTCTCCGCCACTGGGGTGGAGGGGGAAGGACCGCTTGCGCCAAGGGTCGTGGAAGACCCTGGACCGGCGGTTGAGGAGTCCGGCGGCACCCTGCCGCCGGAGAGCGAGGCCGAGAACGACGCTGGGAGCGGGGATCGCGTGCGCGACTCCGCCGGAACCCCAAGGAATGAGGCCTGTGGGGGCGAGTCGGAGGGGGCCGAAACGGAGAGCAATTACAGCTTCGACCTGCCGTCGGAGTTCGGACCCGAGGGGTCCTTTCCGATGGGACTGGACGCCGAGCGCCTGGAGGCCTTCAAGCCGCTGGCGCGCGAATTGAATCTGTCCAATGCGCAGGCTCAGAAACTGGTCGACCTCCATGCCAGAGCGTTGCAGGAGGGGTCGCAAATCCTGATGCAGCGTCATGCCGAAACGGTCGAGACTTGGTCGCGCGAAACGCGCACGGATCCGGAGATCGGCGGCGACAAGCTCGAGGAGACGCTGCAGCTCGGCAATGCCGCCCTGCAGCAGGCCTTCGATGCGCCGACGGTCGAGTTGCTGAAGCACTTCGGGCTGCTGAACCATCCAGGATTCATCCGCGGCCTGCGCAGCTTCGGTCTGATCGTCTCCGACGACCGTTTTGTCGAATCCAGCGGGACCGCCGCGCCGCGCAGCCGCGCCGAGCGGATGTATCCCGATATGCCCAAACCCCAGCGATAAGGAGCTCGCCCCATGGCGACCGTTGGCAGCAGCTATCTCACCCTGGCCGACGTGGCCAAGCGCACCGACGCGAACGGCACGACCGCCGACATCATCGAGATGCTGTCCGAATTCAACCCCATCCTCGATGACGCTCCGGCGGTCGAGTGCAACAACGGCACCAAGCACCTGACTACAGTGCGCACCGGCCTACCGACCGCGACCTGGCGTCGCCTCTACGAAGGCGTGCAGACCAGCAAATCCCATACCCGTCAGGTCGAGGACGCGACCGGCAGCCTGGTTGCCCGCTCGATTATCGATGCCAAGCTGATCGACCTTTCCTCCGATCCGCAGCAGCTCCGTCTCTCGGAGTCCGCGCCTTTTCTGGAGACCATGGCGCAAGAGATTGCAGAGACGGTGATCTACGGCAACTCCGGCAGCGAGCCGGCTGCCTTCACCGGCTTTGCCCCGCGCTTCAACGATCTCTCGGCCGAGAACGGCAATCAGATCATCGATGCCGGCGGCACCGGTGCCGACAACACCTCGATCTGGATGATCACCTGGGGCGATACCACTGCTCACCTGATCTATCCGAAGGGGTCGCGCGCCGGCGTCCAGCGCACCGACCTGGGCGTACAGACGGTGATCGACCCGAACAACAGCGGGCGCTACGAGGTCTACGAGGAAAAGTTCGAACAGGACATCGGCCTGTCGGTGCGCGACTGGCGATACGTCAGCCGCGTCGCCAACATCGATGTCTCCGACTTGACGAACGACGCGGCCACGGGCGCCGATCTGAACGAGCTGATGATCCAGGCCTACTATCGCCTGCGCAATCGACGCATGGGCAGCGGCAACGCCGGACGCCTGGTGATGTACTGCAACACCAAGGTCAAGGAGTTTCTGCACCGTCAGGCGCTCAGGGCCAATGCCAACACCTTCATCCGCCTCTCCGAGGTCGAGGGCCGCGAGGTCATGAGCTTCATGGGCGTGCCGATCCGCGAGATCGATGCCATCGCGAACACCGAAGCCCGCGTGATCTGAGAGTCTCTGTAGAGCGTTCAAGCGCCACACAAGCTTCTCCTCACTTCACGGCGGACGCGCAGTCGCGCTTGCCGCACTGCGACGAGCGGTGCTCGTTGCAGTGTGGTGAGGCGCCCTCGTGCTGAATCCAAAGGGCCGAATCCAAAGGAACGTCACATGATCTTCGATACCCAGACTCTCTTTTCCGACGCCCAGGCCGTCACCACGACCGCGGCCTCGACCAATGTCGTCGATCTCGGCGCCAACGGCACCGTGAGCAATGGTCCCGATGGCGGCGCCGCGCCTCTGACCAAGGACATGGGTAAGGGCATGAAGGTGCCTCTGCGTATTCAGGTGGTCGAGAACTTCGCCACCCTGACGTCGCTGCGCGTGGCCGTACAGGTCGATACGGTCGAGAGCTACGCCAGCCCCACCACGGTGTTGGAGACCGAGGCGGTACCGGTCGCCGACCTCACCACAGGCTATGTCTTTGCGCTGGATTCCTTCCCGCTGAAGACCGATCAGCGCTATGTGCGGCTGAACTATAGCGTGACCGGTCCTGCCGCCACCGCGGGCCGGATCACAGCCGGCGTCACCGCCGGCAATCAGACCAACCCGTGACATCGGCCGCCGGGACGTCTCGCGAGATGACACGCCTCCGCTTGACGGCCCCCGGTCCGACCCTCGTGCGCGCCAGGGAGAAGGGGTTCTATCCGGCCCAGCGGCGTGTACCCGGCGACGTCTTCGCCCTGCGCGAAGGCGATGCCCCGGCCGCCTGGATGGAGCCCTTGGCTCCGGAGCAGGCAGCATCGGAGGCGGCAACCGGGTCCGTGCCCCGGCCCCTTGCCGAACGCGGCAGCCACCCTGAGGCCTGGCCGCGCACAGAGCTGGCCGCGTTCCTGAAGGAGCGCGGCCAGACCGCTCACCCCCACGCCAAGGACACGACACTGGCCAAACGCGTGAAGGCGATCCTGGCTGTCGAGAGAGGTTAGCGAGACGCTTTCGCGTTTCCCATCAGCACACGCAGGCGGCTGATCAGGTCGGTCCAATCGAGGTAGCAGCCGCGCAGGTGGCGGCTGCCGGATGTGGGGTCGAAGGCGCTGCGGCCATGCAGGGTACGGCGGTTGTTAAAGCCTACCAACTCGCCGGGTCGGGTCTTCAGGGCGATGCGGTAGGCGGGATCGCGCGTCAGCGCCATGAAGGCGCGGTAGGCCGGGTAGTAGGCGGCGGTGACCTCAGGCTCCATGTCGAAGCTGTCGGCGAGGTGGGCGTTCCAGTTGATCTCGACCGGCTCGCCGCGTTCGTCTTCACGGATCACCGGCCGGCGGTACCGGATGTCGTGGCCGCCGTCATGGAACCGGAAGGGAATAGCGACGTCGCGCAGGGCGCGGTAGTGCTCCGGCGCTTGGGTGCGGATGGCCTCTGCCATGCGGAGCCCGTCAGCCAAGAGAGACTCGCCGCCGGTCGCCGAGTTGACCAGGGTATGCAGGAACTGAAAGCCGGGCGGCAGTTCCTGGTTCGGCAGGTCCGTGTGCAGCGGCAGCGCCATGGGCGTATAGGCGAGGTTGATCGGCTGCGGCTGGCTGCGCACCTCGAACGTCAGGCCGAAGTTCGTTTCGCGTAGATGTGCAATGCGGCGGCAAACTGCCTCCAGCGCGCCTGCTTCGCAGGGGACGTCCTCCAGAACCGCGATGCCCCAGCGCGCCAGATCGGTGAGCCAGGCCGTCAGCGCCTCGTCGTCGTGCAGGACCGCCGGGCCCGCGTGACGGGGCAGGCGTGCGGCGAAGTCGCCATCCCAGCTTTCGGGCAAGACCGGCGGCAGGGTGCTGAGCCGCTTTCCGCTGCCTGCGGCGCGCAGCCAGTCGCGGGCCAGGCGCGTCTCGGCGCCGTCGGTCCAGCGCAGGCGGATGGTCTCGCCTTCGGCCTCTGCTTCCGCCAAGGCCAGGTCGTCCGGAACGCTCAGGAGGTCGAAGATCCGCTCCTGCGTGTCCGGATGGAAGCCGGCAGGGTCGTTGTCGCGCAGCCACTGCAGTGCATAACGGCTGTGTGCCCCGTCGGGCCACCGAACCATGAGAAAGGTCTCGTCGGCAGAGAGCTGCATGGCGGGCCTGTCGTGTCTGAAGAAGCAAACTAACCATCAGCTTGCCATGAATGGCGGCGCCCGGTCGCGCTTCGCGGCGACAGGAGGCGTCGTTTTCCAACCTGTCCACAGCTTTGCGGAGCCGTTCTGACCTGCTAAGGGAACGTGAGACGCCGCTGGCGCGTGTGGAGCGGATCGCAGGTCTAGGGGTGGGACGCAAGGAATGGAATTGGTCCAGGGCGATCTCGAAAGCGCCGATGTGGTGGCGCTCTTGCAGGTACATCTCGATGAAATGGCCGCGCTATCGCCACCTGAGAGCGTGCATGCGCTCGGTCTGGAGGAGCTGCGTCGGCCGGAGGTGACCTTCTGGAGCCTGCGCCAGGACGGGGATCTGTTGGGTTGCGGTGCGTTGAAGGAGCTCGATGCCCGGCATGGCGAGATCAAGTCGATGCGCACCGCCGAGCGGCACCTCCGCAAAAGTGTGGCGGCGACGCTGCTGCGTCACATCCTCGCCCAGGCGAAGGCGCGAGGCTACCAGCGCCTGAGCCTGGAAACCGGCTCAACGGAGGGCTTTGCGGCAGCTCAGACGTTCTACGAGCGTTTCGGTTTTATCAGTTGCGCGCCCTTCGGCGATTATCGCGAGGATCCGCACAGCCGCTACACGACGCTGGAGATCTAGAGAGCAGACATCCGGACCGCGCCTTTGCGCTGCGCGGCGTCTTGCGACAGACTGGTCCGCGGAAAGCTTGGAGGGCCTGGAATGTCGCCGGAATTTCTGTTGACCGCGATCGTCGTGATTCTGCTCCCGGGCACGGGCGTGCTCTACACGCTGGCCTATGGGCTGGGTCGAGGCTGGCGGGCAAGCGTGCTGGCGGCCTTCGGCTGCACGCTGGGGATCCTGCCGCACATCGGCGCCAGCATCGCCGGTCTGGCCGCGCTGCTGCACACCAGCGCCATGGCCTTTCAGGTCGTGAAGTATCTCGGTGTCGCCTACCTGCTCTACATGGCCTGGAGCATTCTGAGGGAGGGCGGCGCGCTGCAGGTCTCCGAACGGACCGCCGCCATCTCGCCCGGCAAGGTCGTCGTCAACGGTCTTTTGCTGAACGTTCTGAACCCCAAGCTATCGCTGTTCTTCCTGGCCTTCCTGCCGCAGTTCGTGCCCGCAACCGCGGCGAACGCGACCGCTTCCATGCTGATGCTGGCGGCGGTCTTCATGCTGCTGACCTTCGTGGTCTTCGTCGGATACGGCGCCTTCGCCTCGGCGACGCGGCGCTATGTCATCTCCCGGCCGGGCGTGATGCGCTGGCTGCGGCGCGGTTTCGCGGGGGCGTTCGGTCTGCTCGGACTGCGGCTGGCACTGGCCGAGCGGTAGGTGCAGAGCCGTTAGAGCAGCCGGCGCTCCACGAGCGCGCTCTTCTCGTCGCTCAAGACCGTTTCAGTCGGTTTCGCCCAGGCAAAGGTCTCCAGGCGCGTGCGCGCGTCGTCCGGCGTATCGGGAGCGGCTTCGAAGGCCTCGGCCAAGGCGTCCAGATCTCTTGCTGCGTCCTCCGGCACGCTTTGGGTTCGGCAGAAATCGCGTGCCGGTCCCCAGAAGTCCCAGGGCAGCGGCTCGACCATCGCCAGTGTGGCGGCGTCCCGCAGTACGCTCGATGCCGCGAACCAGGTGCCGCCGAGACCGATGAAGGAGACCCCGCAGACTTCGGGATCGATCTCGCCGACGCGCAGGGCGCGCCAGAGTCGGGAGCTGGAGCGGAAGCGCGCGCGAGGTACAGTCTCGATGGCGAAGTCAATCCCGTGACCTTCGCGGGCGCGCCGGCCCATCTGGGCATCGAGCAGCCGCCATTCGCCGTCGATCCGGTACTCGCAGAGCCAGTGGTCTTCCCAGCGGTTCTGTCGGAAGTAGTCGACGAAGCCGACGCGCAGGCGGGCCTCTATGCCGTTGGAGCGGAGGACGCTGGCGGCGATCAGGGCGAAGTCGTGACAGGTGCCGTAGAGATACGCCGGGAGGTCCCGGTGTTGCGACAGGGGCCGGGCGTCCCGATCGAACGCGGTTGCAAGCAGCCGCTCGACCCTGCGTAGGCGGCGGTCCTGCTCGGCATAGTGCGGCACGCCGAACTTGAGGAAGCGCGCTGCGGCGTGATGGATCAGGAAGTTCTCCAAGGCGTCGGCCAGCTCGCGCGGGGCCCACGGCAGCTCCATGAGCTGCGCACGGTGGCAGCCGGGGTCTGACCAGGGCGTATGTGCGGCATAGTTCATCGGCGCTGTCGTCTCCGCTATGCTCCGGTTCGGGTCTTGCCCTCGTTTCGCGTCAAGACTGAGCCTTGCACAGCGCGGTGCAGAGCGGCGCGGGCCAGCAAGCGTGTGGAATCCAGTGTCGGCAGCGGTGAGTTGCTGTCGTCGAGGATCAGCGGGATCTCCGTGCAGCCAAGTACGACGGCATCGCAGCCGCGGTCCCGCAGGTCTTGGACGATCCGCTGAAAGGCGGCGACGGCCTCCGGCTTGAAACGGCCGTAGACGAGGTCGTCCATGATGATGCGGTCGATCTCCTCCCGCTGGGCGGTGTCGGGGCGTTCGTAGGCCAGGCCGCGGGCGGTCAGCGCATCCGGGTAGACGTCGCTGTCGACCAGCCAGCGGGTGCCGGTCAGGCCGAGACGGCGGAAGCCACGGGTATCGGCCGCTTCGGCCACCACCTCGGCGATGTGAAGCCAGGGCAGGGGCGAGCGCGACGCGACCTGGGCAAAGGCGCCGTGGATGGTGTTGTCCGGGCAGATCAGGAAATCGGCGCCGATCTTTGCCAGCTTGTCGGCAGAGGCCAGCATCAGGTCGCCGACGCCCGACCAGTCGCCGCTTGCAAGGCAGGCCGTGTAGTCCGCCAGGGACGGCGTGTGCAGCGAAACCTCGGGATGGGCATGCGGGCCGAGAAGGTCTGCGCCCTCGGTGCAGATGGTACGGTAGCAGAGTGCGGCCCCCTCGGCGGAGCAGCCGACGATGCCGATGTGCTGAGGTTTGGAAGGCTGCATTGCGCTTTCGGAGGTTATGGAAGCCAAGGGAAGGGGCTGTCGCAAAGAGACGAAACCTGAAGGAGCTTAGCAGACTGAACCGAGCAAGCTGCAATGTTGCCAGGTCTCCGAGGTACAGACCGCGCCGTCCGGTCAAGCAGGGCAGGCTCTCAAGAATGTTTGCGTTATGTTCTTTTGCTGCTAGGTTGGCTTCCAGCATACGCAGAGCCCGCAGGAGGCTTGAATGAAGCTCACGCAGCAGGAAAAGTTCGAACGCTTCAAGGCGCTGCACGCTGCGGCCGAAGCCTTCGTGATGCCGAATCCCTGGAATGCGGGAACCGCGCGAATGCTCGCCGGCATGGGCTTCGAGGCCTTGGCGACGACGAGTGCCGGCTATGCCTTCTCAGTGGGACGGCGCGACTCCTTTGCGAGTCTGACGCGTGTCGAGCTGATCGAGAACGCTCGTGCCATCGTGGAGGCGACGGATCTGCCGGTTTCGGCCGATCTGGAAGATGGCTTCGGTGCCGCGCCGGAGACCTGTGCGCAGACGGTGGAGATGGCCCTGCAAGCCGGACTGGTCGGTGGGTCCATCGAGGATGCGACCGGCGATCCCGAGAAGCCGATCTATCCCTTCGCGCAGGCGGTGGAACGGGTCGCTGCGGCAAGCGAGGCAGCTAAGAGACGGCCGTTTCTCGTGACCGGACGTGCGGAGAACTTCCTCTGGGGCCGACCGGATCTGGAAGATACGATTCGCCGACTTCAGGCTTTCTCCGAAGCCGGGGCCGATGTGCTCTATGCACCGGGACTGCCGGATATCGACGCGATCCGCAGGGTCTGCGCCGAAGTCGATCGGCCGGTGAACGTCGTCATGGGCCTGCAAGGGCAGAGCTACTCGGTCGCCGAGCTGTCCGAGGCCGGAGTGAAGCGCGTCAGCGTCGGAGGGTCCTTTGCACGCGCGGCGCTCGGCGCGATGCTGCGTGCCGCCGAGGAGGTCCGCACCAAGGGAACCTTCTCCTACGCCGAGCAGGCGGTTTCCGCCGCCGAACTCGGTCGCATGATGTCGAAGGCAAAACGCCCGTAAGCGCCGCCGCGATGCCCGGTGGCGCAGGGTAAGTTTGGCGTCCAGTCCAGGACGGCCGTTTCGACCCGCTGACCGCGGGAGAGCGGGAATCATGGGGTGTGACTCTCACCCGCCACTGTCCGGCGCGCGACGATCCGTAGTTCGATCAGCGTCCCTTCAGTGATCAACTCGCTAACACCGATGGCGGTCCAAGCCGGATAGGGTGCGGCGATATAGTCATCCTTGACCCGGATAAAGGCGGCCAGATACCGCCGTAACTCCACGTGATAGCTGGTCAACTCGACCACATCGTCGAAACCGAGACCTGCCACCGCCAGGTTGCTCTCCAGGAATGCGAAGCAGTCGCGGAACTGTTCCTCCGGATCTCGGCTTAGCGTCCCGTCAGGCCGTACAGCGGTGACGCCGGAGAAGAAGACGAAGTCGCCTGTATCGAGCACCGGCGAGAGGTGCCACTCACTTTGAAAATGCGCGAAGGCCGGCGGGGCCAGACTCTTTTTCATAGGGGTCTCCCCAGGGATTGGTTCCAAAGAACCCGCTCTGCGAAAGCGAGCGGCGAAACCAGTCTATAAATCGATTTACGAGCTCTGGCTGCCCGCCTCTTGCGCTCTTCGGCCGCCGCGGCACGTGCCCGCCAGACTGTCAGGAGAAAAGCATGTTTTTCGGAGAAGCCGGGCCGTTGCGCCCTGCGCAACCGGCTTTGTCCCCTACCGCGAGCCTGCCGGGTGCAGGTTTCGCCATCGCGGTCTTGCGATCATGAGTTCTGTCGTCGCCCTCTGCAACCTAGCGCTAACGCGCATCGGGGCGCAGACCATCAACGACCTGAACGAGGCCTCCTCGGCTGCACGGCACTGCACGGCGCTCTACACCCCTACCCGCGACGCGCTGCTGCAGTCGCAGGCCTGGCGCTTCGCCCGCAGCCGTCAAGCGTTGGCGGAGTTGAGCCTGGCACCCGGAGAGATGCCGTCGGAGTGGGCGCATGTCTACGCCCTGCCGGCCGACTGCCTGACGCCGCTGTACATCGAACCCTCTGGTCGTGCTCTGGCTGCAGGCTGGGGCGCAGAGGCGATCTGGCCGAGCGAGACAGCGACGCCGCCGGTGATTTTGCGACCGGCGCAGGCGACGCCCAACTTCGAGGTTCGCGCCGGCCGCCGCATCCTGACGGACCAGCCCGAAGCGGCGCTAATCTATACGGCGCGCATCGAAGACCCGACCCGCTTCGACCCGCTGTTCGTCGAGGCGCTGTCCTGGCGCCTGGCGGCCGATCTTGCCTCCGCCCTAAAGGGTGACGTGGCTCGCCGGCAAGAGGCCCTGCGCGAAGCCGTTACGGCCGCCAATGCCGCACGCGCGGCCGACGCCGCTACGGCAACGATTCGCGACGATGCCGACGCGACCTGGATCAGGGCGCGCTAGGGACCGTCTCGCGGAAGGAGGGGCGTTCGCTGGCGGCTTCGAACCAGGCGGCCACTTTCGGCGCTGCAGGGCGCCAGGGCCGCTCGGCAGCGCGGAAGTCGAGGTAGCCGAGCAGCGCGCCCAGCGCGATCTGACCGAGATCCATCGGCGCGGCAAGCGCATGATCGTGCTTTTCGAACCACCTGAGACCGCTGTCGATCTTATCCCACTGATCATCGACCCAGACCGGCCAGCGCAGCTCTTCCGGGCGCAGCCAGGTTTCGTAGCGCAGCAGCACTGCTGCTTCGCACATGCCCTGGGCCAGGGCGTGAGTCGTCAGCACCTGCCAGCGGCGCTCGGCTTCCGCGGGGATGAGCTTCCCGCCGCCGGCCCGACTGTCCAGGTATTCGCAAATCACCGTGGAATCGTAGATCACCTGCCCGTCGTCCGTTTCCAACGCCGGGATCTTGCGCAGGGGATTGGCCGTTTTGGCGTAATCGGGATTCGCCTGCCCGGGAACCACGGTGATCGGCATCAGCTCTATATTCCCGGCCAAGCCGAGCTCGATCGCCGCCATCCGAACCTTACGGACGAAAGGGGAGGCAGGCGCGAAGTAGAGTTTCATGATTTTGCACCCCTCGGTTGCGCTGTATGGACATCGGCGTGGCGGAAGGTCCCAGCGCCGGACGGACGTTCGAGCCCTTATCCCATCGATTCGCGCGTCCGACAAACGTCCGCTCGGCACAGGTGTCGGGCGGCGGGCGAAAAACGGACCCTCGGTCGTTCCGGCAAAACACGTTCTTTTGAAGCGAGACAGCCTCAGACATGCTGAAAGCCCTGCAACCCTCCTTTGCCGGCGGCGAGATTGCGCCGGATCTGCTGGCGCGGGTGGATACCGCAAAGTGGAACATCGGCCTCGCCGCGGCGCTGAACGTCTTCGTGCGGCCCTATGGCGGCCTCGCGACACGCCCTGGCCTGCGCTTCATTGCGGAGGTCAAGGACTCCAGCCAGCCGACACGTCTGATTCCCTTCGAGTTCAACACCGAACAGACCTACGCGCTGGAGTTCGGCCCGAACGCAATCCGCTTTCATCGGGACACCGGGCAGATCGTGGAGGGAGCCGCC
>JANQPZ010000310.1 GCA_028285215.1 Rhodovibrionaceae bacterium
GCGGTGCCCTGGTGACCATGGACGGCCGGCTGATCGGCATCAACACGGCGATCTACTCGCGCACCGGGGGCTCCGTGGGCATCGGTTTCGCCATCCCCGCCAACATGGTGCGCACCGTGGTCGCCAGCGCGCGCGCGGGCGGCGCCCTGGTGCGCGCCTGGACCGGGCTGATGGGGCAGACCCTGACCTCCGACCTGGCCGAGGGCCTGCGGCTCGAACGGCCCGGCGGCGTGGTGATTAGCGAGGTCTACGCGGGCGGCCCGGCGGACCGGGCCGGCATACAGGCGGGCGACGTTCTGGTGACGGTGGACGAGCAGCCGGTCGACGATATCGAGTCCCTGAACTACCGGGTGGCCACCGGCGAGCTTGGCAAGGCCGTGAACGTGGGCCTCTACCGGCAGGGCGAGCTGGTCTCGGCGGCCTTGCCCCTGGAGGCCCCGCCGGAGACGCCGCCACGCAACGAAATCCGCCTGCTGGGCCACCATCCCCTCGGCGGGGCGGTGGTCGCCAGCCTGTCGCCCGCCCTCTCGGAGGAACTGGACCTCGACGGTGACTGGGAAGGCGTGATTATCGTGAGGATTCAACGAGGCACGCCGGCCTATCGGCTGGGATTCCGCGCCGGCGACATCATCCTCTCCGTTAACCGTGCCTCCTTTAGCCGTTCGGAGGATCTGGCTGCCGTCCTGAACCGCAGCGCCGAACGCTGGGAGGTGACCTTGAAGCGCGACGGCAAGGTGCGCCGGGTCGCCTTCGGCTCGTAAGGGCCTGCCCCAACATAAAGTCTTGTCCGTCAGAAGGTTTCCGCCTTCTTGACCTCTCAAACTGTCATTGCCGGACTTGTTCCGGCAATCCATCGGGGTCCGGGTCTCGGTCTGTCCATGGACCCTCGGGACAAGCCCGAGGGTGACGATGGAGGGAAGGATGGTTTTGGTAGGCCATTGAAATCAAACATTCCTCTCGGGTCAGACTCTTAGGAGCGGGCGTGCAGTTCCCGGCTCTATTCTGAGGTCCGGAACGACCAGCGGCGATCCAGACTGCGATCCCTCTCGTACAAAAGTCAGACGGTCGGCCACGGGGCGGCCGATGGGCAGTGGTGGCATATGGAGGACAAGGCCGTGACCTTTGGGCGGATCGGGGCTGCGACGTCCGGCAGGACGCTCGGCACAGGGATTGCGACAGGACTTGTCGCCGGGGCTGTACTGGCCGCTCTGGTCGCCATGAGTGCTCCGCTCGGGGCGATGCCGCGGGAGGGGGCCGCTGTGGAACCTGAGACCCTGTCGTTCAAGGTTCTGCGCGACGGCGTGCCCATCGGCAGCCACAGCATCACCTTCGAGGAGGTCGGCGACGAGCTGCATGTGAATGTCGCCATCGACCTGGAGGTCAATTTCGCCTTCCTGACCCTGTTCCGCTATGAGCACCGCAACAAGGAGATCTGGCGGGACGGCCGTCTGGTCTCCCTGGAAAGCCGCACCGATGACGATGGCAAGGAATACCAGGTCTCGGCCACCGCCACCGCCGAGGGGCTCTGGGTCGAGGGCTCCGAAGGCCGTTTCCTGGCGCCCGCCGATACCCTGCCCACCAGCTATTGGAATCCGGCCACGGTCGAGCAGCGTAAGCTCCTGGACACGCAGCGCGGCGGCCTGCTGGCTGTCGCTGCCGAACCCCGGGGTGTCGATGCGATAGCCGTCGACCGGAGAAAGACCCTGGCCGCGCAGAGATACAAGCTGCAAGGCGATCTGAACGCCGAACTCTGGTATGCGCCTGAGGGCGACTGGATGAAGATCGCCTTCAAGGTGCGCGGCTCCAGCATTGACTACCAGCCCATCGGCGCCCACCGTGGCCTGCGGCGCCTGCAGCAGTCCAGCAACCACTAAGCCGGTCCCGGGACAATCCGGACCACGCCGGGCTCTGACGGCCGCCTGCCCAATCCCACGGGCAGTCCTTAGGGGAGGTCGGCAGTGACAGTGCAGAAGGACCGGTGCGTCTGGATCACCGGCGGCTCCATGGGCCTGGGCCGCGCGCTGGCCTTGCGCTGTGCGCGCGAAGGCTGGCGGGTGGTGGCCTCCGCGCGCAGCCGGGACGCCCTCGAAGGCCTTGTGGAGGAGGGGAGCGCCCTGCCCGGACGCATCGAGGCGGTACCCCTCGATGTGACCGACCACGAAGCCGTCGCTGCCGCGGTGAAGCGGATCGAGGATGAGATTGCGCCGGTCGGACTGGCCGTGCTGAACGCCGGCACCCACCGGCCCATGGCGGCCAGGAGCTTCAGGGCCGGCGACGTCGACGCGCTGCTCCGGTTGAATGTGCTGGGCGTCGCCAACTGTCTTGAAGCGTTGCTTCCGCGAATGATCGACCGTGGCGCCGGCCATCTCGCCCTGGTGGCCTCCATTGCCGGCTATTCGGGGCTGCCGACGGCGGCCGGCTATGGCGCCAGCAAGGCCGCCCTCATCAACATGGCGGAGTCCCTGAAACCGGAGCTCGACGCCTTGGGAATCAAGCTGCAGCTCGTCAATCCGGGCTTCGTGAAGACGCCGCTGACCGACAAGAACGACTTTCCCATGCCCTTCCTGATGCCCGCCGATGCGGCGGCGGAGGCGTTCTTCCGCGGTCTCCAGTCTGACCGCTTCGAGATCGTCTTCCCGCGCCGTCTTGTCTACCTGCTGAAGCTCCTACGCTGCCTGCCCTATGGACCCTTCTTTGCCCTCACGCGCCGGGCTCTGCCGAAGTCCTAGCTAAGGGAACCCAGGAAAGGAGTGACATGGTCTCCGACGCTGCCGTTGCCGACTACATCGCCTTCCTCGAAACCATGACGCCCGAGAGCCTGTCACGCTTCGAGGCGGTCTTCGCCCCCGATGCGCGCTTTCGCGATCCCTTCAACGATGCGCATGGGCTTCCGGCAATACGGCGGGTGTTCGAGAAGATGTTCGAAGATCTCGACGAGCACGGCTTCCAGGTGCTCGACCATGCGATAGCCGGCGAGCGGGTCTATATGAACTGGCGGTTTCGGATTGTCCCAAAGGGCAAAAGGCAGGAGTGGTGGATCGACGGCATGAGTTCGGTCGACTTTCGCGATGACGGCAAGGTCACCGCCCATATCGATCACTACGACGCCGCGAGCCAGATTTACGAGAAGTTTCCGTTTATCGGGGCCGTCCTGCGGGCCCTGCGCCGCCGCATTGCGGCCTGAGCCTTCGTCCGCGTCGCCGCGCTACTCGGCGGCGATACCGCTGCCCTCCAGCGCGACAGAGTTCCGGGCGTCCGGCTTGCGGAAGAAGATGGTGACCTCGCCGATCTCGATCCCGAACTTGCTGACCCGGGCGCGGTTCACCAGCACATCGTCGCGCTGCAGGAACATCCAATCGTCGAAGCGCACGTTCCAGACCGAATCCCCCACCTTGAGGGCGAGGGTGTAACGCCAGTTCAAGGCGTTGCCGTAAGACACCCCCTCGGCTTTGCCGATGACGTCGTCGGCGGTGCCTTCGTAGCGGTGGTCGTCGAGCTTGCGGATGGTCCAGATCCTCTGGTCGGTCTCTCCGTCGGCATAGGCGAAGTCCTCGACCAGGGTCAGGGTCTCGCCGTCCCAGGTCCCGGCGATGTCGACGACGAACTCGCGCCGCAGGGTGCCGAAGCGATCCTCGAAGAGACCCCAGGCCCGGGTGTCGCCGGCGAAGTAGTCTTCGATCAGCAGGCGCGGTTCGCGGCCCTCGAAGTCTTCCGCCTTCATGCCGCTACACCCCGCCGTGAGAAACAGAAGGGCTGCGGCGAGGCTCCGCAGAAGAACCATCGTTCACCTCTAAGGCTGTCGATCGGGTGCGTTCGCGCCGGGCGATCAGCGCGCGGATGCGGGTCTGGCGCTGCACTGTAATAGGGAAGTTCCAGACCAGCGCAATGGCCGCCAGCTTGAAAGCGACCGGCGCCAGGCCGTAGAGCAGCGCGAGCGCCCAGACAGCGCCGGGTTGCTCCGCCGTCGGGTCGAAGCCGGCCTGATCCAGGATCGGGAAGGAGAGGCCGACGGCAAGGGCCAGCGCCAACTTGGTCGCGATGCCCCAAAGCCCGAAATAGACGCCGGCCCGCTGTTGGCCGCTGCGCAGGCTGTCCAGGTCCACGACGTCTGCCTGGATCGCCGGCGGCAGAGCCAGGTCGGCCCCCAGAGCGAAACCCGAGACGATGCAGATCAGGAGAAAGATCCAGGCGTCTCCGGGACCCAGCAGCGGGACCCAGACGAAAGCTGCACAGGCCAGCAGCATGGCCAGGCACCAGGAGCGGTGCTTGCCCAGCCGGCGGGCCAAATGCAGCCAGAAGGGCAGGGCTGCGATCCCGCAGACAAAATAGATCAGCAGAAGCGGGCCGGTCCAAGAGTCAGCGTCCAGTCCGAATTTTACAAACAAGAGGAACAGCGTTGACGGCAAGCCCACCGCTATTCCATTGAGGAAATAGGCCGAAACCAGCCTCAGGAAAGGCCCGTTGCGCCCCAAAATGGCAAGCGAACGCCGCCATGGCAGGACGGTTCGGGGCTGGAAGGCCGGTTCCGGGACCACCACACAGGCTGTTGCAATGCTGAGTGGAAGAACCGCCGCCACTACAATCAGCAGCCACAGGAGTGTCAGGCCGAGGTCGTCGCCGGTCAGGCTGGGTAGGGCCGCGGCTACGACCGTACCGACCACGACGAAAGCCTCCCGCCAGGCGGTGATGCGGCTGCGTGTGTGGTAGTCCGTGGAAAGCTCGGCCCCCCAGGCGTTGTAGGGCAGCAGGATCATGGTGCTGCCCAGGTAGAGCGCCATGCTCCAGCCGGCCAGATAGGCGAAGCCCGGCGCCTCGGCGGGGATGAAGAGGAACCAGGCGCTGACCAGCAGGACCGGAAGGCCCGCCAGCATCCAGGGTCGGCGGCGGCCCAGCCGCGTCTCGATCGCATCGGACAGCCGGCCCATCAACGGGTCGGTCACGAGATCCCAGATCCGTGCGATCAGCAGCGCGCTGCCGACTGCCGCCAGGCCCAGACCCAGCTTCTCCGCGTAGAAGGTCGGCAGGTAGACATAGAGCGGCACGCCCAGGGCCGCCAGCGGCAGACCCGGCAGGCCGTAAGCGAACAAGACGGGCCGGGAAAGGCCCGCGCGGCTGGCGCCCTTCTGCAGCAAGGTCGCTAGCCGCGGGAGAGTGCGATCTGGCGGACGTCGATACGACGGATCTGAAAGCCGACTTTGCAGTAGGCGAGGTAGTAGTGCCACATGCGCCGGAAACGCTCGTCGAAGCCGAGGCCGGCGATGGCCGGCCAGGCGGCGTCGAAGCGCTGCGACCAGGTGTTGAGGGTGCGGGCGTAGTCCAGGCCGAAACCGCGGTCGCCGCGCCACGCCAGGCCGGCCTGCTCCACCGTCGCTGCTAGAACCTGGCGCGACGGCAAGAGGCCGCCGGGAAAGATGTGGCGCTGGATGAAGTCGGCGCTGCGGCGATAGGAACCCCAGATCCCGTCGTCGATGGTGATGATCTGCAGGGCGATGCGGCCGTCAGGGCTCAGGGCGTCGCGCAGCTTGCCGAAAAAGACCGGCCAATAGCGTTCGCCCACCGCCTCGAACATCTCGATGGAGGCGACCCGGTCGAAGCGCCCGGTGACGTCGCGGTAGTCCTGGCGGCGGATTTCCACCTTCTCGGAAAGCCCCTCCAGATGGACCCGCTTGCGCGCGTAGTCGTACTGCTCCTCGGAGATGGTGATGCCGGTGACCCGGCAGCCGGTCTCCCGCGCAGCAAAGGCCGCGAAGCCGCCCCAGCCGCAGCCCACCTCCAGCAGGTGGTGGTCGGGGGAGAGTTCGGCGAGCTGGGCGATGGACTGGTACTTGTTCTGCTGCGCAGCCTCGAGGCTTTCGTCCGGCGAGGCAAAGACCGCCGAGGAATAGGTCATGCTGGGATCGAGCCATTGCTCGTAGAAGGCATTCCCCAGGTCGTAGTGTTGCGCGATGTTGCGCTTGGCGCCCCCCTTCGAATTGGCGCGCAGGATGTGCGGCAGGCGGTTCAGGAACCGCATGAGCGGGTGTCCGTTGACGACCTTCTGCCAGGCCGCCTCGTTCAGCGCGCCCATCTCGATCAGCGCAGCCAGGTCGTCGGTCTCGATGTCGCCGTCCACATAGGCTTCGGCAAAGCCGTTGTGTCCGCCGAGCAGCAGCCGGCGGACGAAGCGGGGCCGAACCACCCTGAGTACGGCGGAGGGGCCGGGTTCCGAGCCTTCGAAGAGGTGTCGCGAACCATCCGGCAGCTCCAGCAGCACAGAACCGGCCCGCAGGCATCGGCCCAAGGTGATCAGGAGTCTGTATGGACCTAAGGACACCCAACTGTTTTGCCTAAGGTTCATGGCGATGTCCATATGGCTTGTCGAGTTGGCGGGAGCGCGCCGTTACGGAGCGACCCGGGTGACGGCCCTGACCGGCGGGCCGCCGCGGCGGTGAAACAGGGCGCCTTTGCGCCAGATCCTAAGCGCTTCCCAATGGATCGCGGCGATTACCTTGAGGGTCATCAGCGGATAGCGCAGCATTGCGCGCCACAGCCCGCCGCGGTCGATGGCTACGCGACGGCCGGTAAGGGTTGCGATCAGCAGCTCGCCCTCTGGAACGGCCTGACGGATCAGGATCGAAAGGGACTCATCGGGTTGACTCAGGCGAAAGCGGTAGCTGGCATCCATCTCGATGAACGGCGAGACATAAAAGGCCTTTTCGCAGCGCTGCAGGATCGGCCGGTCTCCCGCGGCGCCGGCGGCAACCGGAATGAGGTAACAGTGCTGGTCGCCGAAGGTGTTCTTCACCTCATAGATGATGGCGCGGAGGTCGCCGTCACGGTGATGGCAGAACCACACCGAAAGCGGATTGAAGACGTAGCCCAGGATGCGTGGGAAGCAGATCAGGCGCAGCGCCCCGCCTTCCAGGTCGATGCCGGCCGCGGCGAGCTGTGCCTCCGCCCAGGGGCGCAGCGGCGAACCGTCGCGCGGGCCGTGATCGCGGTCGTGGAAGCTGAACAGATTGAAGCGGTTGTGCGAGAAGAGGGGCAGCTTGCGGACCAGCCGCGGCAGTTCCTCCAGATCGACGAAGAGCGAGAACACGCTGTAGCGGAAGCGGTGCGAAAAGGGGCGCAGGCGCCGGTGCATCACCTGACCGAAGTAGAGGCAGGATCGCAGGTCCTGCCGCTCCTTCGGCCGGCCTGCGGTTCCATCCTTGCCGGCACCGCGCATCATTCGGCGGCCTCGAGGGGCGCGGCGGGGACCACCGCCGTCGCTGCGGGACTGCGCGGCACCACCTCCTGACCCCAGGGGGCCGGCGACC
>JANQPZ010000327.1 GCA_028285215.1 Rhodovibrionaceae bacterium
ACGGTGATGTTCGAGATCGACGATCCGGTGCGCCGCAAGGCCTTTCTCTCCAAGCTGGGCGGCGTCGAGGAAACGGCCTTTATCGAGATCGATGGCACCGAACGGATCCTGGGCAAGCCGGAGGAGGATGTCGATCGCACGACGGCCGACGGGAAGGCCAGCTCGGTGCAGTTCATCCACTTCCCCGTCACCGATGCCCAGGCCGAAGCCATGAAAAGGCAGAACGCGCGCGTGGTGCTCGGTTTCACCCAGGCCCACTACAGCCACATGGCGGTGCTCACCGAAGAAACGCGCGGCGCACTCGCCGCGGACCTGGCCTGACGTTCGCGCTTCAGCCGCCGAAGGTTTCGTCGGCGAGCACGCCGTAGACCGCGGTCCGCGGCAGCCACCCCCGATAGCCTCCAGCTGCCACCGCGCACCATCCCTGGCGGCAGGCGTCCAGACGCGCGACCACACCGCGCTGAACCCGCGCGACGCCTGCGGCCGCCTCGGCGGGCTCGCGCCGCAGCAGCGTCTCCTCGGCCATGACGATGACGCTGCGCTGACCGGCCAGCAGCGACTGGTGCATCCAGCCTTCCGTGCCTTCCCAGTCGCGTACCTTCCGCCAGGCGTCGTACTCCTCGACGATCTCGACCGGCATGTCGCGGAAGCGGTAGACCCATTCGGTCGGATAACGCAGGCCAGGGCCCGTGCGAAGCTTCGCCTCGCTTGCACGCACCGAAGCGAAGCGCGGCAAGGGCAGCCCAGTGGAGGCGCCTAGGCGCTGACCCGCTTCCGGCTGCTGGCCCGCAGGCTGCTGTGCCGCGGGGGACTGCGGCAAAACGCTCTCCGCCTCTCCGTCCTGCGCCGATGCAGGCCCGGCAAGACAAAAAACGAAAACGACGGCGAAGCGGGACAGACGAAGAATTTGCCACATAGGCTGTCCGTTACGCGCGGCGCCCCGCGCCGGTCAAGACGGCCGTGCCGGCCTCGCAGCGCCTACACCCCGTCTTCGCCAACCTGGACAAGCTGGCGCAGGGCTTGCTAAGCAGCCCGAAACGAGCGCCGCAGGCAGAGGCCGCCGCGCCACAGCAAAGGGTCTGGAACTGCCGATGCCCGTCCAAAAACCCTTGGTCGTTGTCACCCGGCGCCTGCCGGACCCCATCGAGACACGGATGATGGAGCTGTTCCGTGCCCGCCTGAATCTCGATGATACGCCGATGTCCCAGGCCCAACTCATCGAGGCCGTCAAAGAGGCCGAAGTTCTGGTTCCGACCGTGACCGACCGGATCGATTCCGCGGTGCTGAGCCAGGCGGGCCCGCAGCTTCGCCTGATCGCCTCGTTCGGGACCGGCGTCGATCACATCGACCTCAAGACAGCCCGCCAACGCGGCATCACCGTGACCAACACCCCCGGCGTGCTGACCGAGGATACGGCCGACATGACCATGGCCTTGATCCTTTCGGTCTCACGCCGGCTGACGGAGGGCGAGCGCCTGGTGCGGTCGGGAGGCTGGGGCGGGTGGAGCCCGACAGCCATGCTGGGCCATCGGATCTGGGGCAAACGGCTCGGCATCGTCGGCATGGGCCGGATCGGTTCGGCCGTGGCCCGCCGCGCCAAGGGGTTCGGCCTCTCCGTGCACTATCACAATAGGCGCCGCGTGCACGAGGACGTCGAGGCGGAGTTGGAGGCCACCTATTGGGAAAGCCTCGATCAGATGCTGGCCCGCGTGGACATCATCTCGGTCAATTGTCCGCATACGCCGGCAACCTACCATCTGCTCTCGGCCCGCCGCCTGAAGCTGCTGCAGCACCACGCCATCGTGGTCAACACCTCGCGCGGCGAGGTGATCGACGAGAATGCGCTGACCCGGCTGCTCGCCGCCGGCGAAGTGGCCGGCGCCGGCCTCGACGTCTTCGAGCATGAGCCGGCGGTCAACCCCAAGCTGCTCAAGCTCGACAACGTGGTGCTGCTGCCGCACCTGGGGTCGGCCACGATCGAAGGCCGCATGGCCATGGGCGAAAAGGTCATCATCAACATCAAGACCTTCGCAGACGGCCACACGCCGCCTGACCGCGTGTTGGAGGCAATGTTCTAGAGAGCGATTCACGTCTTAGGCGGAAGCGCTTCGCTCTCGCCCAAGGCGCGAAGCCCACTCTAAAGCCCCAAAGCGGTGACGTTCCAACCGCTGCGGCCAAGCGGTCGATGCAGCACCGGAACGCAGTTGGGAAGGTCGCCATCGAAGCCGGTGTCGAGCGCACGTTGGAGCGCCCAATAGACGCCCCCGTGCGCCACGATCAGCGGCGGAGCCGATGCCCCCGAACTCTGGCGCAGAACCGCACCGAGGGCGGACTCGGCACGGCTCAGGAAGTCTGCGTAGGTCTCGGCTCCGGGGAGGGACTGCCCCGCCATCCAGGCGCTGCGCCAGCCCGGCCGCACCTGACCGGCGACCTGACCCTCCAGTTCGCCGAAGCTGCATTCGGCCAGCGCCGCGACGCTGTGGAACGGCACAGCACGTGCACCCGCGGCGAGCCGCGCGGTTTCTTCCGCACGCTCGAGCGGGCTGTGAAACACGGCGCAGAACTGGAAGTCACGCAGCAGGAGGCTGACGCGGGATGCCTGTGCCCGACCGACCCTGTTGAGCGGCAGATCGCGGCGCCCCTGCAACCGTCCGTCCCGGTTCCAGTCGGTCTCTCCATGCCGAAGAAACACGAAGGGCACCCGGGGCGGCTGCCAGAAAGCCACCGGCCGACCGCCGCGAAGGCTCTATTGCGCCCCTTCAAAAAGGGCCGTGGAGAGATATCGCTCCGCAAAGGACGGGAGAATCACGACAATCGACTTGCCTTTCATCTCCGGCCGGGCGGCGACTTCCAGAGCCGCGGCAATGGCGGCGCCCGAAGAGATTCCGACGGCGAGACCTTCGACAGCCGCAGCTTCCCGGGCCGTACGGAAGGCCGTGTCGTTGCCAATCCGGATGACTTCGTCGATCAGACCGGTCTCCAGGATACCCGGCACGAAACCGGCACCGATGCCCTGGATCTTATGGGGCCCCGGTTCGCCGCCCGAAAGGATCGGGCTGTCTTCCGGTTCGACGGCGATCATCTTGATGCCGGGCTTGCGCGACTTCAGCACCTGACCGACGCCGGTCAACGTTCCGCCCGTCCCGATCCCGGAGACCACCACATCGACCTGACCGTCGGTATCGGCCCAGATTTCCTCGGCCGTCGTGGCGCGATGGATCGCCGGGTTCGCTGCGTTCTCGAACTGTTGCGGCATTACGGCGTCCGGCAGTTCCTCCAGCAGTTCCTGGGCCCTTGCAACTGCGCCCTTCATGCCCTTCGGCCCCTCGGTGAGAACCAACTCCGCACCCAGCAGCTTCAGCATTTTCCGCCGCTCGACCGACATCGTCTCCGGCATAGTGAGGATGAGTCGGTAACCCTTGGCCGCGGCAACGAAGGCCAAGGCAATGCCGGTGTTGCCGCTGGTGGGCTCGACCAACACCGTGTCGGGTCCGATTCTCCCCTCGGCTTCCAACGCCTCGATCATGGCCAGACCGATGCGGTCTTTGACCGATGCCAGGGGGTTGAAGAACTCGCACTTGCCGATCAGCTCCGCTTCGAGACCGTGCGCAAGCGCGAGCTTGCGCAGGCGCACGAGCGGCGTCGCGCCGATGGTGTCGAGAATGGAGTCGTAGACCCGGCCGCGAAACTCGCTTTTCCGCTCGTCGCGCCCTGCGGTTACGCCGGTTTCGGTCGCTGCGTCGCTCATCGATCCGATCCTCTTGCCCAAGCCCTGGTGCGGTGTGCTTTCCTAATATCTAGGAGTGCAGCAGGGGAAACTCTACCGAAACCCCGGCTCGAGCCGTGAAACTCAGACGCAACTGTTGGATCGAAAGGTCATAAAGCGACCTCGATTGGCCCCAGATAATGACCCTAGATGGAGAAGTCGGCAGAGACCTTGCCTTCGGCGGTAATGCCACGCTCGCGGGCGCGATGGCACAGCTCCTCGATCGAGGTATTGTCGAAACGCTCCATCATCTCGCGCTGCATGTCGATCCAGATCGGCCGAACTACCTTGACCCCGATCTCGGAGCCATCGGGCTCGCTGGCCGGGTCGATCGTTCCCTCCAGCTTGCGCACGATCCGAATGATCTCGCCCACTGAGATACGCCGTCGCTCCCGCGCCAAACGATAGCCGCCGCGCGGGCCCCGTTGGCCGGCGAGAACCCCGTGATGGACGAGTTGCTGCAGCACCTGCTCCAGATAGCGGCGTGGAATGCCTTGGCGGCGCGAAATGTCGGTGGAGCGCACGGGACCAGTGCTGGCGTGATAGGCAATGTCGACAACGGCCTCGATAGCAAACAGCAACTTCTTGGATAGTCTCAGCATGTCGGTTCGGACCCTTTCGCCCGTTACTCTTCCCTGTTGCTCTCTAGAGTTTCGCAGCCGCAGTGCCGGTCGAGCCGAAGCCGCCGGCGCCACGCGGCGTTTCGTTGAGAGAGGCGACCGGATGCCAGACCGCCTGAGCCACCGGCGCCACCACCATCTGCGCGATGCGCGTGCCGCGCTCCACCGTAAAGTCCGCATCGCCCAAGTTGATCAACAGCACCTTCACCTCGCCGCGATAGTCGGCATCGATCGTTCCCGGCGTATTGAGGCAAGTCACGCCGTGCTTAAGGGCCAGACCCGAGCGGGGACGGACTTGCGCCTCCGTTCCGGCCGGCAGGGCAATGGCCAGACCGGTCGGGACCAGCGCACGGCCGCCCGGTGCCAAGACGACAGGGGCCTCCACGGCCGCAACCAGGTCGAGTCCGGCAGAGAGTTCCGTTTCGTATCGCGGCAAGGGCAAGCCAGCGGCATGGGGCAGCTGGACAACCTCGACGGCAATTGCAGGTGCCTCTCCAGTCATTCGGCGACTCCCCGCTGCACAGCGTCGGCCGGCATGTCAGACATCGGCGGACCCGAGAAGAACCGTCCGATCCGCTGCACCAGTCGCTCTGCAACGGCTTGCTTCCGCATACGCGGCCAGCTCTCGCTTGCGGTCGCTTCGATCAGGTGAATGGTGGTCTCGTCGCCACCGAAGGTGCCGGTCGCTGGAGAAACATCGTTTGCCAAAATCCAATCGCAGCCCTTCTTCGCCAGCTTCGCTCTGGCATGTTCGACGAGCTTCTCCGTCTCGGCGGCGAAACCGATCACCAGTCTCGGGCGGTGCGGCCCCGGTTGCGCGAGTTCCGCCAAGATGTCCGGATTGGGAACCAGGGCAATGTCGGGGGCGGCCGCCGAGCCTTTCTTCAGCTTTTGCTCAGCAACCTGCGCGGGCCGCCAATCCGACACGGCAGCGGCGCAGACCGCAACCTCCACCGGCAAGGCCTCGCGGCAAGCCGACAACATCTCCTCGGCCGACTCGACATGCAGCGTGGTCACACCCGGGGGATCCGGGCGCGCGACAGGGCCGGTGACCAGAGTTGTCTCGGCGCCGGCAGCAGCAAGGGCCGCCGCGATCGCGTGCCCCTGCCGACCGGACGAGCGATTGCCGAGAAACCGCACCGGGTCGAGCGCCTCGAAGGTCGGGCCGCTGGTGACCAGGACCCGCCGGCCCGTCATAAGGCCCGCCGTGCGGAACTGCGCCTCGATCGCCGTCAGGATCTCCTCAGGCTCGGCCATCCGGCCGTAACCGTACTCGCCGCAGGCCATATCGCCCTGAGTGGGCCCGACGAAACGAATACCCCGACGCTTCAGAGTCTCCAGATTGCTGCGGGTCGCCGGGTGCTCCCACATGCGCACGTTCATGGCCGGCGCCATCAGGACCGGTTTGTCGGTTGCCAGCAGCGCGGTCGAGGCCAGATCGTCCGCCCGACCGGCGGCATGCTTGGCCATGATGTCCGCCGTCGCCGGCGCCACCACCACCAGGTCCGCGTCACGCGAGAGCTGGATGTGACCCATCTCGGCTTCGTCGGTGAGATCGAAAAGGTCGCTGTAGACCTTGTCGCCCGTCAGCGCTGCCAGCGAGAGCGGCGTCACGAACTCGCCACCGGCACGGGTGAGGAGCGCGCGGACGGAGGCGCCTCGCTCACGCAGACGGCGCGTCAGTTCCAAGGTCTTGTAGGCCGCAATCCCACCCGCAACGACGAGCAGGATCCGTCTTCCACTCAGCATGCAGGCTACGCCTCAATTTCACGCCTAGTCCGGGTAGATAAATTAGCGATCCGACCCAGGCATCTGCAAGACCCCGCCGTCGCATTTTCGCAAGGCACGGTTCCGTTTTCCGCCTGGCAGAACAGGATCGCGTTAGGTGGAATCGCGCGTGCGATCCCACCTAAGGCGTGAATCCTGCTCTCACCGCGGTCCAAATTGCAGAGGTCGCAGATCCGACTAATCGAGCAGGGCGGCAAGCGCGACGACCAGGGCCACCAGCGACAGCCAGAAGCCTGCGCCCGAAGCACGGCCGTTGCCATGGGACGACGCTTCGCCCTGCCGCTCACCGCGGCGGTCTTGCGACAGGAGATCCAGGGCGTCCTCGGCACGGCGCGCGAGTTGCGGCAAACGATTGAGGGTCTGTGCGACCTCCTCCGCACCGTGAAGTGCGCGCGCCGCCGGGCCACGATGCGCGCGCACCCACTGCGCGATCAAGGGCTCGGCGAGCAGCCAGATATTGAGATCGGAGTCGAGGCGACGGCTGACGCCCTCGGCCATCAGCATGTTCTTCTGCAGCAATACGAGCTGCGGTTGAACCGGCATCTGAAAAGACTCGGTCAACTGCAGGAGCTGACCGAGCAGCCGGGCGAAGGAGATTCGCTCCAGCGGCTGGCCGAAGATCGGCTCGCAGACCGCCCGCAGGGATTGGGCATAGAGATCGAGCGGCTGGCCCGGCGGCAAGAAACCCGCCTGGGCCTGTACCTCTGCCAGGCGCCGGTAGTCGCGTCGCAAGGTGGCCAGCAGCATGTCGGCCAAGAGCGCCCGCGTCGCCCGGTCCAGGCGCCCCATGATGCCGAAATCCACGGCAACGATGCTGCCGTCGTCGTCGACGAACATGTTGCCCGGGTGCTGATCGCCGTGGAAGAAGCCGTCCCGGAAGACCTGATGAAAGAAGATCGCCGCCGCCTTTTCCAGCACGTCCGGCAGATCGTGACCGGCTGCCAGCAGCGCCGCGCGATCGTCCATGCGGATGCCGCTGATCCGCGCCATGGTCAGGACACGGCGGCCGGTTCGTTCCCAGTCCACCGCGGGAACTCGATAGCTGTCGTCCTCGGCAAAGTTCTCGGCGAGCTCGTTGGCCGCCGCAGCCTCCAGCCGCAGATCCATCTCGGTCTTGGCCACCCGCTCGAACTCGGCAACAACGGCAACCGGACGAAAGCGGCGCAGTCGCGGTTCGGTTCGCTCTGCGAGACGCGCCAACCAATAGAGCAGCTGCAGATCGCGCTCGAGCTTCTCTTCGACCTGCGGACGGAGAACTTTGACCGCGACCTCGCGCGCGCCGTCTTCGGGGTCCTGAGAGTCGCGCGGCCGCGTGATGGCAAAATGGACCTGCGCGATGGATGCGGCCGAGACGGGAACGTCTTCGAAGCGAACGAAGAGCTCCTCCAGAGGCGCGCCCAGTTCATCGGCGATCGCAGCACGCGCGGCGGCAGCCGGGAAGGGCGCGAGACGGTCCTGCAGTTCGGAGAGATCCGCCGACATCTCTTCGCCGATCAGATCGGCGCGGGTGGCGAGAAACTGACCCAGCTTGATGAAGCTCGGTCCCAGGGCCACGAAGGCGCGGGCCAGCTTTTCGCCGGGCCGGCCGTCGCGTCTGCGTGGCACGAGCCAGCGCAGCAAGGCTGTCAGGGTGGGCGCCACACCCGTCTTCTCGACCGCCGCCAGTGCGTCATGGCGCGCCAGGGTGCGGGCGATGCGGAGCAATCGCCAGAGCATGAGAGGACTGCGCAGCATCGCTTTGCCGTTCAGATGCGCCAACCGGAATGGATGGCCGCAATACCGCCCGAGAGGTTCCGCCAACCCGCGCGAGCGAAACCGGCCGTCTCGAGCTTCGCCGCGAGGTCCGCCTGCGGCGGAAAGCGGCGGATCGATTCCACCAGGTACTGATAGGAGTCGCGGTCTCCGGCGACGACGCCGCCGAGCCGCGGCAGCACCTGGAAGGAGTAGAGGTCGTAGGCACGGTCGAGGACAGGCAGCACCACATGACTGAATTCGAGGCAGAGGAAGCGGCCGCCCGGTCTCAGCACACGCCGCGCCTCCGCCAAAGCCCGGTCGATATCCGTGACGTTCCGAAGCCCGAAGGCGATGGTGTAGGCGTCCAGCGACCGCGGGGGAAGCGGCAAGGCAAGCGCATCGCCGCAGACCCAGGAGAGCCCTTCCAGGAAACCGCGGTCGATCGCCCGGTCGCGACCTTGCCGAAGCATGCCCTCGGTCAGATCCACAACGACGATCTCGCCATCGGAACCGCTTGTGCCCGACGGTTTAGCCAGACGCTCGGCGACACGCAGCGCGACGTCGCCGGTACCGCCAGCCACGTCGATCAGCCGTAAGCCCGGTTGCGGATCCAGAAGGCGAACGAAGGCATCTTTCCAAAGACGATGCACGCCGAGCGACATGAGATCGTTCATCATGTCGTAGCGGCTCGCCACCGACTCGAAAACGTCGCGGACCAGCGGCGCCTTCTGGTCACGTGGAACCTCGCGGTAGCCGAAGCTGACGGTCTCTTCGGCGCCGCTTGTCTCGGCTTCGGCGGAGTCTTGAGTCTGCGACGGATGAGGCATCGCTCCGGAAGATAGCGCCCGGATCAGGCTTCGGCTAGGTTGCCCGTCATGCCCGAACTGCCCGAAGTCGAAACCGTCGTGCGGGGCCTGCGCCCGGTGCTGGAAGGCCACGTCCTGACAGAGGTGGTGCAGCGCCGCCCGGACTTGCGCTTCCCGCTGCCGCAGAACTTCGCGAAGCGGCTGGTACGCCGAAAAGTCGAGCGCATCGAGCGGCGGGCGAAGTACATCCTGATGCAGCTCGCGCCCGCACGGCAGGGCCGCCCCGAAGTCTTGCTGATCC
Organism: Rhodovibrionaceae bacterium; assembly: GCA_028285215.1. Taxonomy (GTDB): domain Bacteria; phylum Pseudomonadota; class Alphaproteobacteria; order Kiloniellales; family DSM-21159; genus Algihabitans. The sequence goes on from JANQPZ010000327.1 coordinate 9,016, forward strand.
ACCTGGGCATGTCGGGGCGCATGACCCTGCTGCCGGTGCGGCCGAACGCTCCCTATCTGCCGCACGACCACATCATCTTCGTCACCGACGAAGGCCGCGAAGTCCGCTTCAACGACACCCGCCGCTTCGGTTTCATGGATCTCTTCGACCGCGATGCGCTCCAGACGCATCCGAGACTGGCCGAGCTCGGCCCCGAGCCGCTCTCGGAAGCCTTCGACGGCTCCTATCTCGCCGCGGCACTGGCGGGCAAGCGGACGCCGATCAAGGCCGCGCTCCTGGACCAGGGTATCGTGGCCGGACTCGGGAATATCTACGTCTGCGAAGCGCTCTACGGCGCCGGCCTCTCTCCAAGACGGCTTGCGCAGACGGTTCAGGGCAAGCGGGCCGAGCGTCTGGCCGCCGCCATCAAGGCAACCCTGACCCGCGCGATCGCCGCAGGCGGGTCCAGCCTGCGCGACTACGTCCAGGCCAGCGGCGAACTGGGCTACTTTCAGCATCAGTGGGCGGTGTACGGCAAGGAAGGCGAAGCTTGCCCCGCCTGCGACTGCGACCCGAGCGCGGCCGGCGGTATTCGCCGCCTTGTTCAATCGGGTCGTTCGACTTTCTACTGTCCCCGCCACCAACGTTGAGTCTAGTTTGCGCGCCATGAATCGGCGGTTGCCTCATCTTCTTGTCTGCCTGCTGTTCGTCCTGGCCCCGGCGGTCGGGACGGCTCAAGACACACGCTATTTCGAGGCCTTGCCGGACCTGCCGGTGATGCCCGGGCTGGCGGAAGCGGAAGCGGCGGGAATCGCCTTCGATAAGCCCGGCGGGCGCATCGTCACGCTCTACGCAACCGGCGGCGCAGCGCCGGCCTCGGTGCTCGCATTCTATGCAGAGACCCTGCCGGCCCTTGGCTGGCGGGAGATCGATCGCCAGACGTGGCTGCGCGAAGGAGAGCGGCTGAGCCTGGAGGCGAGCCGCGACGCCCGAGTGCGGCGCGGCGAAACCGTGGCGCGCTTCACCTTGGCGCCCGAGTAGCACGCAATCCGTCCCCGACAACCACTGCCGGCGCCAAGCAGCGCGGGCCGCAGGAAGGAGCCGCCATGGCCTACGAGTACATCGCTACCGAGACCCGGGACAGGGTCGCCATCGTCACCTTGAACCGGCCGCAGGCGCTGAACGCGCTTTGCGCCGGCCTGATCGCAGAGTTGGGCGAGGCGTTGAAGGCGTTCGATGCCGATCCTTCGATCGGCTGCATCGTCATCACGGGCAGCGAAAAGGCCTTCGCGGCCGGTGCCGATATCAAGGAGATGAAAGACAAGACCTACCAGGACGTCGAGGCCGAGGACTTCATCACCGACGACTGGGAGGTCACCGCCAATCTGCGGACGCCGACCATCGCGGCAGTCTCCGGCTTTGCGTTGGGGGGCGGCTGCGAGGTCGCAATGATGACGGACATGATCATTGCCTCGGAGACGGCGAAGTTCGGACAGCCCGAGATCACCATCGGCACGATTCCAGGCTCCGGCGGCACCCAGCGCCTGACCCGTGCAGTCGGCAAGTCTCTGGCGATGTACATGTGCCTGACCGGCGAGTTCATCGACGCCGAAACGGCTTTGCGGGCCGGTCTCGTCGCCAAGGTCGTGCCTGCCGGCGACCTGATGGAGGAGACGCTGCGCATTGCCGGCAAGGTGGCCGGCATGAGTCAGCCGGTGACACGTGTCTGCAAGGAGGCCGTCAACGTCGCCTACGAGACCACCTTGGCAGAGGGTGTACGCTTCGAGCGGCGCGTCTTCCATGCGACCTTTGCCTTCGACGACCGGAAGGAGGGCATGGAGGCCTTCGCCGCGAAGCGGAAACCCGACTGGAAACACCGCTAGAAGCCTTCTCGCCGGCCTGCGATCCGTCCCGCATCCGGGGACAGCAGGTCCTCGAACACCGGATGCGGCGCAGCGGATGCGGCGACGGCCGGATGCGGCCTTGACGTCCGCTGGGGCCGTAACTATAAACCGCGCCTTCGGCGGTCGAAGTGCGCGTGGCTCTTGCGCCACGAACCGACCCCGGCGAGATAACACGTTCCAAGCATCGCATAGGGTATCCATGGCGAACCATAAGTCCGCCGAGAAGCGCATTCGTCGTAACGAGCGCCGGCGAGAAATCAACAAGGCACGGGTGAGCCGCATCCGGACCTTCCTGAAGCGCGTCGAACTGGCAATCGCCAGCGGAGATCAGGCGAACGCACGGGATGCGCTGAAGGCGGCGCAACCGGAAATCCATCGTGGCGTGACACGCGGTGTGATGCATAAGAACACCGCGTCGCGGACACTCTCGCGGCTGTCCAAACGCGTTAAGGCGCTCGCTTAGCCGCTCGCTGCAGCGGCGGCGCCGAGTTGGGCGTCGAGCGATAGTACGACGGGCCCCGCCGAACGTTTCGGTGGGGCTTTTTCATGCGTAGCAGAACCGGCGCCTTAGGCCTTCGGGCGGCTGCGACATAGCTGCTCCGCATCCGATCTAAGTGTGTACGATGAGCCACACCTATCGGATGGAATCCCGTCGGCGAGGCAAATTCAGGGCGCCGCAGGAGTTTCAACCCACCGGCGATAACGAGGAGTCTGAGTGCCTTGTTTGCGAGTCTTGCATGGAGATGCCAGGACTCCCTCTCAAGCGCACCCGCGTTCCGGCTTCGGTCTCATTGCGCGGGCTTAAGGTGACAGGTAGATTACGTGGCTTCCGAGTTGCATGGGGCTGTCGGCGAGATCGGATTAATCAAAATAAAAATCCTCAGCCTTCTGTGGATAAGTAGTGTATAGGTAATATAAGGGGGAGACGTTGTGGGGTGGATTAACTTGCCTGGCTTGGTTAGTACTGTGCGGCAACGTAACTCCACAAACTCGGGGTGCTGACACCCCGCTCCTAAACAAATTGGTTCGACCGCCTCAGGCGGAAAATGGGTGCGTTACCGTCAGGTTTCCCCCCAAGGGCGAAGCTTTGTCCGATCCCCGGCGTCAGGTCGCGCTGAGATTGGATCACCGTAGTTTGGAAGCGAGAAAGGGCGGTTGCAGTTATGCAAAGGGCAACGATGGCAAGAGGTGCGACTCCGGACCGAGAAGGGGGGTACCGATCATCTCCCAAGGACGCCGGCGCAGCCTTGAGCTACGGTGCCAGACGCAGCGAGACCCAGGGGGAAGACCGCAAGCATTTGGACGAGCAGTGGGCGCGTGTACGCGTGCGGCTGCGCCATGAAGTGGGCGAGAACGCCTTCAGCTCTTGGCTCAAGCCGCTGACCCTGGTCGGGCCCCGCGGCGACAGAATCCGCATGGCCGTCCCCTCCCGATTCATGCGCGACTGGATCAACGGAAACTACAGCCAACGCCTGGCGGAGCTGTGGACCGAGGAGCGCAACCTGGCGGTTGGCGTGGAGGTTGTGGTGCAGCCGCCGGCACGCCCGGCTCCGCGCGATCCGCAGGAGTCTGTGTCTTCGCAGGTCGCCAGAGCGCCGGCACGGCAAGTAGAGGAGACCGTCCAGGACCAGCCGCCGAAGTTCGAGCGGAGACGGGACGTCGATGGGTCTCAAGGCGACGGTTTCACCCCGACAGCCGGAACGGAAATGCGCGATCTGGAGATTTCCGCCTCGCTCGACCCGCGCTTCACGTTCGACAAGTTTATTGTCGGCAAACCCAATGAACTGGCTTACGCCGCGGCCCGGCGGATCGCCGAGGCCGAAGCCGTCCCCTTCAACCCGCTGTTTCTGTATGGCGGCGTCGGGCTTGGCAAAACGCATTTGATGCACGCCATCGCTTGGCATCTGCGGGAGTTCCGGCCGGAAAAGCGGGTGATCTACCTCTCGGCCGAGAAGTTCATGTACCAGTTCATCCGAGCGCTCCGAACCAAGGACACGGTGGCGTTCAAGGAACAGTTCCGCTCGGTCGATGTGCTGATGATCGACGACGTACAGTTCATCGGCAATCGAGACGCGACCCAGGAGGAGTTCTTCCACACCTTCAACGCACTGGTCGATCAGAACCGTCAGGTGGTGATTTCCGCGGACAAGAGCCCGAGCGACCTGGAGGGCGTCCAGGAACGCATGAAGTCTCGCCTGGGCTGGGGCCTCGTCGCCGACATCCACCCCACGACCTACGAACTGCGTCTCGGGATTCTGGAATCGAAGGCCGAGAGCGTTGGCGTGACCATTCCTCGGCGCGTGCTGGAGTTTCTGGCTCACAAGATCACCTCCAACATCCGGGAACTGGAGGGGGCGCTGAACCGCATCGTGGCCCACGCTACGCTGGTCGGACGGCCGGTGACCCTGGAGACCACCCAAGAGGTCCTGACCGATCTGCTGCGCGCGAACGACCGGCGCGTGACGATCGAGGAGATCCAACGCAAGGTGGCCGAGCACTTCAACATCCGCATCACGGACATGCACTCGGCCCGCCGCGCCCGCGCGGTCGCCCGGCCGCGCCAGATCGCCATGTATCTGGCAAAGCAGCTGACCAGCCGTTCGCTGCCGGAAATCGGCCGAAAGTTCGGTGGCCGCGACCACACCACGGTGATGCATGCGGTCAAGAAGGTCGACGAACTGAAGGCCACGGACCACCGCTTCGCCGAAGACGTGGAGCTGCTGCGCCGGATGCTGGAAGGCTGACTCAGAGACAGGACCGCGCGCCATCCGTCCATGTGAGAAACGGGACGCTCCGACCTCTCATCGACGCCGGAGCGCGCTCCGGCATCCAGGATGGCGTTTTCGAAGTCGGCTCTTTGGAAACTACAGCAGGATTCACGTCTCAGGCGGAAGCGAAACGCTTCCGCCTGAGACGATCACGCTCTAATGAAATGCGAGAGCCGTCAGCGGGCGGCTCCGTAACGCCGCATCATCCAGCTCGGCAAGCTTGTTGTCGCGCATAAGCGCTTGCAGCTTTTCGACATAGCCGTCGATCTCAGCGTAGCTTTCCAGGCCATACACCAACTGCGCTCCGCCAGGACCTTGTCCGGTTGCCGCCAAGCGTGCGCGTTCGCTCCGCAGTTCGACGTAGGCACCGTGGGTATTGAGGTTGTGCATATAGGCCCGCACCGAATCCATCAGATCGATGAAGGCCTTGACGCGCACGCTGCGGTTCCGCTCCGGTACGATCGCCAGGGCCTCGGCCGACCAGGTGCGCTGGCCGAAGAGCGCATTCCCCTCTAGAGCAAAGCGGCTGGTCCCCCAACCGGATTCGACGATCGCCTGCGCCAGCGCCAGGCTCGGCGGAATTTCGTCGACCCGGAGCTTAAGGCCGGAGAAGTCCCCGTGCTTCACCTCGTAGTGCTCTGCCAAGGCATCGAGCCAGGCGCGATCGGTGATCGCGACCTCTTCGCCGGTCTCGAAGCGACTCACGAGGTCGAGCAAACGCGCCCGACGTTGGCGTAGCTCCTCGTTCGCAAGCAGAACCAGCGGCAGGATACTCCCGAGGAAGACCTGCTTGCGGGTTTCGATCTCATCGATGTCGGGCAAATCGGGTGGCAAGGCGGCGACGTAGAGCCGCGGAACCTCCGCTTCGCCTTCGCGAATGGCAGCAAGGCGGAAGTCGGCGCGCCTTAAGGCCCCTTTCAGTTCGGCCGCGTCGGAGGGTGCGACAATATCGGAAATCGCCAAAGACAGCCCGCCGCCTTCAACACCAGCCCGCGGCCGCGTGAAGTCGCCGGCGCGGTTCGGCGAATGGGCCGCAAGACGTTGCTCCAGGTCGCGATATGCCGTCTGCCGCTCGGTCGCTGCCAGGGGGCTGGGACCTGCCAAAGCGTCGATCAGAACGATGGCGGATGCCAAGACCGCTGTCGCCAGGGCCGCGCAGAGCAAGCCGGGGCGGCCGGTCGCCGCGTCTGGGGTCATCAACATGGTCGGATCGGCCCTGTGTTCGGCAACCAGACGGTCGCCTCCGGAGAGACGGCCTCGTTTTCCAGCCATCGTCTCGATTGCCGCTGTCGAAGGCTCCGGCGCCTCGATTCCGTCGGGGCGTCATCGACCCTTCGACAGCGCCCGTCTTGCCGGAGCGCGCATCGCCAAGCCGAACCGGCCTTGATGCGCCCGCTGGCCTTCAGGACGGGAAGGGTTGAACGTCAGTTGACGGCGCGAACCTCGGTCACCTCCGGCACGTAGTGCCGAAGCATGTTTTCGATACCCATCTTCAAGGTCGCGGTGGAGGAGGGACAGCCGGCGCAGGCGCCCTGCATGTGCAGCAAGACCACGCCGTCTTCGAAGCCGCGGAAGATGATATCGCCACCGTCTTGAGCAACCGCCGGACGAACGCGGGTATCCAGCAGTTCCTTGATGGTGGAGACCACTTCGCTATCCGTCTCGTCAACGGCGTTTCCGTCGGCCTGCGCCTCGCGCAGCAGATCCTTGCCGGCGACGAAGTGCTCCATGATCACACCGAGCACGGCCGGCTTCAGAAGGTACCATTCCTGACCTTCGGCCTTGCTCACGGAGATGAAATCGCTGCCGAAAAAGACGCCGGTGACGCCTTCGACCTCGAACAAGCGCTCGGCGAGCGGCGAGCGTTCGGCTTCATCGGCGCTTGCAAAGCTCGCAGTACCGCCATCGCCCATCACGGAGCGGCCGGGCAGAAACTTCAAAGTCGCCGGGTTGGGCGTCTGCTCGGTCTGAATGAACATCCTGACAATCTCCCGTTCGGGACATGACTTACGGCGACTTAAGGGGGCATTAAGATCTTTTCAAGCGCAGAAAAGGGCAAGACCGCGGCCACCTCGCGCATAGCTGGCAGTCGAGGTCGCGCCGGATTTCGTTACGACAGCGAATCGACTTCGTCGGACTCCAGGCTGTCCGGAACGATCGTGATCGGCACGCGCAAGCGCCCGATGTACTTGCCGGTCAGCGCGGCAATCAGAGGGCCGGGACCGCCTTTTCCGGTCGCCGCGCCCAGGACCAGGATCGAGATGTCCGGCTCGTCCTCGATCAACTGGAACAGCTGATCGCGGCGGCTGCCTTCGCGAAGATGCAGGATAGGCATGCGGCCGACCGACTCCTTGACCTTGCCAGCCAGCCGCTGCAGCACCTGCTCGCCCTTGTGACGCGCTTCATCGCGCATCAGGTCACCGACCGTCAGCCAATTCTGGAATTCGCTTGGCTCGGTCACGTAGAGCAGAGCCACGCGGCCTCCGGTATGTCGTGCGCGGCGACAGGCGAATCTGAGCGCCACATCCATCTCGGGGCTCTCGTCGACCACGACCAGGAAAACACGGCCTGCGCCCCGATTGGGGTTCTCGGCAGGGTCCGGACGACCGGCGGCGTCCGCCTCGCCCTGCGTCGTCTGGCCCGCAGTTGTGTTTTCAGGCGTCATGGAGACTCCGGCGTTTCCTGCCCCGCTTCCCTTGGAAACTCGGGGTTTCGGGGTCGGCAGTCCGGGTTCCCGGGTACTGCACGGCGACGCATGACCTTGGGTTAGTCGCGGCGGAAGATCAAGTGGCCGAGCCATCCGGCCACCAGCGCCAGGATGACGGCAATCAAGCCGTAGGCGCCCGCCTGCCCGTGAGCGAAGTCGAAGAGTTCCGCCTCCAGTCCGACCTTGCTGACGCTCAAGGGAATGACCTGAGCCGAAGCCACTTGTCCGCCCTGAAACAAGAACACCTGTGCCTGATAGACACCCGTCGGGACGTTGGTGGGGAAGTAGACCTGGCTGCGGAACAAGGTCTCGCCGATCAGCGTGACCTGTCCCAGAGCTTCGACGTAAAGCCCCTCCCGCTGCTTTGCGCGGATCAGCCCCTGGCGCCATTCTTCGCGCAAGGGACCGCTCGCTTTTGCCGCCGGCAGATGAAAGTCCAGATGGTCGAGGCCGATGCCGTTGGCGGCCAGGACGGTAGATTCGGCAATCTCTTCCAGCGGGCGGCTGGCGGCAACGGCGTAGAAGCTGGGAACCTGCTCGAAGGTCAGGCTGGCCGTGTTCATCCAGATCCCGGCGACGTTGGACTTGCGATGGAGCGTTTGAGCCTGCTCCGGCCCCCGTACCACCACCACGAGATCGCCCGACGGCTGCCCGCCGGCCTCGGGATCTGCGGATCGCTCGACGGCCCCGAAGAGCAGCACGTCGACGCCCACGAAACCCGTCGTGATCGCCACCAGATGCTCGGAAAGATCGGCGATCAGCGACTGGGCCCGCAGCGGCGTCGAGAGGGCGACGGCCAAGACAGCGACGAAGAGGAGCCCGCGCGCGGCCATATCAGGAAACACCCAGGCTGTAGATGTCGACCGGCGGGGTCACCAGATCGAACAGCAGTTTGCCGCCGACACAGAGAATCAGTAGTCCCAGCATGATCCGCAGGGAATCGGCTGGCAGCCGCGCCGCGAAGCGCCCGCCAAACTGGGCACCGATCACACCGCCCAAGACGAGCAGCAAAGCGAGCACCAAATCCACGGTCTGATTCTGCGTGGCCTGCAGAAAGGTGACGTTGGCCGAAACGAAGATGATCTGAAACAAGCTGGTACCGATGACCACGGTGGTCGGCATCCCCAAGACATAGATCATCAGCGGCACGAGAATGAAGCCGCCCCCCACACCCATGATCGCCGAGAGCACGCCAACCCCGAATCCGAGCGACAAGGGCAGAAGAGCCGATATGTAAAGCCGAGACTTTGGAAAACGCATGCGCAGCGGCCAGCCGGCCGCCCAGGCATGGCCCCTGCGGCTAGGGGCGGTCACCTTGCGTCGGCGACGAACCAGGGCCCGGCCACCCTCGAGAAACAGCAGCACCCCGATGATGCCGAGCAGCAGGACGTAGGACAGGCTGATCACCAGGTCGATCTGACCGAGACCGCGCAGAACGGAAAACAGGGCCACGCCCACTGTGGAGCCGAGAAACCCGCCGGCCAGCAGCACCAGCCCCATGCGAACATCGACGTTGTCCCGCTTGAAGTGAGCCAGCACGCCGGACACGGAGGAGGCCACGACGTGGTTTGCCTGAGTGGCCACGGCAACAGAGGGCGGCACGCCGATAAAGATCAGCAGCGGCGTCATGAGGAAGCCGCCGCCGACGCCGAACAGCCCCGCCAGAAAGCCGATCAGCCCCCCCAGACCCAGCAAGAGAAAGACGTTGAGCGAGATCTCGGCGATCGGCAGGTAGATCTGCATGGCCGCGCCCTAGACCTGAGCGCCGCTGGCGGCAGGGCCGACCGGCAGATCGACCAACGACAGGACCGCGCCCGGACGGACCCTCGTCCGAACGTGCCGCGCGCGATGCGGCCACGGCTGCTCCATACGTCGAAATCACCTGTGACGAGACGAACTAACGCGATGCCCGACCATAGCGGCGCCAGCCGTCGACCGGATATCGAACCTGTCCATGAAACATAACCGGGTCTTTCCAACTCATGAAAGACCTGAAGTTTTTCAGAGAGATGACGTACCCGACGAAACCCCTCCTCTAAGCCCTTATCGGAGCAAAATCGATAGTTCTCTCTCGATCAACCGGACGCGCGGCCACTCCGCCACAGGGACGTGCCCTTTGTCATCCCAGAGATCGCACAGGCTGCATCCTCACAGCGCACTAAACTGCAACCATGAGCAAGCGCTGTAACGGGCGCCACCCGCTCAACGGGTAGAATTGCAAGGTGCATTTCAACGTTGCGGAGGACTCGCCATGAGAAGGTTTCCTGCGGACGTGCGACTTTACATCTTCCTTGCCAGCTTCGTCGTATCGCTTGGTGTCACCTCGGCGGCTGCCGAAGAGCGGCCGGACCCGCCTTACAGCGTCGTGGTCGGGTCGCAGTCGAATCATCCGAACGGCACTCAGCTGTTCGTCGAAGACGCCACGGTGCATGAAGACTTCGTGGAACTCCGCATCAAGGCAATCAACGGCTCGCGCGATGGCGTGCGGCTGAACGTCGACAATCAGACAGTGCTGACGGACAACGCTGCGACCCGGTACCGCATCATGCCGCCCACGGACAATCGCGACCTGCGCATCGATCAAGGCGGAGTTCTCCAGGGCACGCTGGTGTTCATCGGGCACGTCGCGGACACCGCCGACTGGATCGAGCTGCGCATCAATCCGACCCGGGCCAGTGTCAGCGATCGAACCCGAACCCCGAATTTCGATGTCAGGATTCCGTTGGACGGCGCCGTGGCCGCCGAGGCAAAAAAAAAGCCCTGACACAGGCGGCAGGCGATCCGATCTCGGTGTTTGAGACCCAAGTCGTCACGCCTTCCAGCGTTCAGTCGGTTACGAGCATCCCGCCCTCGGGCCTCACGGCCGGCGGCGGTACGGCAAGCTCGGACTTGTCGAGCGAGAGCGCGATCGGTCGTTCGACCGTCGAGGTGACGGTCCAACAACTGATCAGCGAGCTGCAGGGTGCGGAAACCGAACGCGGCACCGTGATCAGCTTGCCCGGCGATGTGCTGTTCGACTTCGACAAGTCGGATATCAGGCGAGATGCGGAGCCTGTGCTGGCGCGCCTGGCAAGCCTGATCGAAAAGCTGTCGCAAGCAGCGGTCGAGATCGAAGGACATACCGACGCGATGGGGTCAGACGCCTATAATCAGAGCCTTTCGGAGCGACGGGCGCTGTCGGTGAAGAACCACCTGGTTAGCGGATACGGTCTGGCTGCGGAACGCCTGCAGACGACGGGCTATGGCGAAAGCCAGCCCGTCGCACCCAACAGCCACGCGGACGGGTCAGACAACCCCGCTGGCCGTCAACTCAACCGCCGCGTCGAAGTGATCATCGCGGATTGACGTCGCGGCCAGGGCGCAGAAGCGGCCAGGGCGCTACGTCGCCTCAGATCTCACTGTGGGCGGCTGTGAAGGTGCACATCCTCGGCACCGGCCGCTTCCAGAATGGCCGTCGCGCTGGCTTGGGCCTCCGGTGTCTCGGCGCGAATCCAAAGCAAGACGGCCCCGGCTTCCAACGCGCGCGCGAAAGCCTCGGTGTGCGGCGTCGCCTGGATCTTCTCCAAGACGTCGCGCGCGGCGAGGCCGGAGAGTCCGGCCCCGGCGGCCAGCGCCACGGCCGCGCCGACGGGTCCGGTTGCGATCGCGATCAAGCCGGCGGCGGCGATCGGACCGATGAAGTTCACCTCTCCCGTCAGGCTCGCCAGGGTTTCGCGCCAGGCGTCCCCTTCTTTGCCGGCAGCATCCAGCGACTCGTGGCTGTCCAGTACCGAAAGATCGGCATGGCCGAAACCGGCCTCGGTCAAAGCTTTGACGGCGTCTTCGAAGGCCGCTCTCGTTTCGAAGCGACCGACCGCTTCGGTCACTGGGCCTCTGCTCTCGCTCACGCTGTATCGCCTCCGTTGCGCGCTCCAGATCTATAACAAGAGCAGGATTCTAGCGAGACGATCCAGCTTGACTAGAGCGGAGATGGCGTCTCCGCGGCCAGCTTCGGACGTAAAACCGATGGATCGAAATTCGGAGTCGGGGCACCCAAGGTCGCAATGCTACTGTCCGCGCCCGAACGACTCCGACAGCGTCTGACAGCCAATGCCCGACAGCGCCCTTTCTTCTGCCGAGACGAAATCCGCGGCAGCGCCGACCCCGATGATGGCCCAGTACTGGGAGATCAAGCGGGATTATCCGGATGCGCTGCTGTTCTATCGGATGGGGGACTTCTACGAACTCTTCTTCGAAGACGCGAAGGTCGCAGCGGCGGCGCTCGACATCACCCTGACGAAGCGTGGTCAGCACGCCGGAGAGGACGTCGCCATGTGCGGCGTGCCGGTTCACGCGGCCGAGGCCTATCTGTCGCGCCTGATTCGCCAGGGCCACAAGGTGGCGATCTGCGAGCAGCTGGAAGACCCCGCCGCAGCCAAAAAGCGTGGCAGCAAGGCCGTGGTGAAACGCGATGTGGTGCGTCTCGTCACCCCGGGTACGCTCACCGAAGACGAGCTGCTCGATGCGCGCCGGCACAACTACCTGGCTGCGCTGACCGACGCCGGCGGCGGACTCGGCTTGGCGTGGCTCGATGTCTCCACCGGCGACTTCCTGGCCGAAGCCGCCACGCCTGGAAACCTCGGCGCCGCCCTGGCGCGGATCGCACCGGGCGAACTGCTGCTGCCCGAGCGGCTGCTGCAGCGACCTGAGCTGTTCGAGCTGCTGAACGACTGGAAGGCGATCCTGACCCCTTTGCCCTCCGCGCGCTTCGACAGCGGGAATGCCCGGCGGCGCCTGCAGACGGTGTTTCAGGTCGAGGCGCTGGATGCCTTCGGCGCCTTCGAGAGAGCCGAACTGGCGGCCGCCGGAGCGCTGCTGGACTACGTGGAACTGACCCAGAAGGGCAAGCTGCCGCGCCTGACGCCGCCGCGCCGCCAGGTGCGCGGCTGGGTCATGGAGATCGATCCGGCCACACGCCGCAACCTCGAACTGACGGAAGCCTTGGCCGGGGGGCGTAAGGGCACGCTGCTGACCGCGGTCGACCGCACCGTCACGGGCGCCGGCGCCCGGGTGCTGGCGCAGCGGCTCGCTGCGCCGCTCACGGAAGTGGCGGCGATCTCGGCACGGCTGGACGGCATCGGCTGGCTGGTCGACCGGAGCGAGCTGCGCCAGGCGCTGCGCGCCAGCCTGCGCCAAGTCCCCGACATGGAACGTGCCTTGTCGCGCCTTTCGCTCGGACGGGGCGGCCCCCGCGATCTGGCCGCCGTCCGGGACGGTCTCAAGCAAGGGGCACACTTGCAGACCGAGCTTCTTGGCCGCGCCGAAGACACTCCGCCCAAGACCCTGGCCCACGCGGCCCAGGCACTGGGACCTCACGAAGGACTGATCGACCGTCTCGGCCGGGCGCTCGCCCCGGAGCTGCCGGTGCTGGCGCGCGACGGCGGTTTCGTCGCCGCGGGCTACGCTCCGCATCTGGACGAACTGAAGCAGCTGCGCGACGAGTCCCGGCGCCTGATCGCCGGTCTGCAGGCCACCTACGCCAAGGCGACCGGCATTGCGAGCTTGAAGATCAAGCACAACAACGTGCTGGGCTACTTCCTTGAGGTCTCTGCCGCCAACGCCGCGAAGATGCCGAGCGACCCTTCCGCCGGTTTCGTCCACCGCCAGACCTTGGCCTCCGCGGTGCGCTACAGCACGACGGAGTTGGGAGACCTGGAGCAGAAGATCCTGCAGGCCGCAGACAAGGCCCTGGCGGTCGAGTTGGAGATCTTCGCCCAGTTGGTGGAAGAGGTTCTGGAGCGCGCCGCCCCCCTCGCCGCGGCGGCACAGGCCTTGGCCGAGCTGGACGTGGCAGCCGGCCTTGCCCAAGTGGCGCTGGACGCCCAGTGGAGCCGGCCGCAGATCGAGGACTCGGCAACCTTCGTCGTTGAGGAAGGCCGCCACCCGGTCGTGGAAGCGGCTCTGGCCGCCGACGAGGGCGGACGTTTCGTGGCCAACGACTGCGACCTTTGCGACTCGCAGCAACTCTGGCTGCTCACCGGCCCGAACATGGCGGGCAAGTCGACGTTCCTCAGGCAGAACGCGCTGATCGCGGTGCTTGCCCAAATGGGCAGCTTCGTGCCCGCCAAGCGCGCGGTCATCGGAACGATCGACCGGCTGTTCAGCCGCGTCGGGGCGGCCGACGATCTCGCACGCGGTCGGTCCACCTTCATGGTGGAGATGGTGGAGACCGCGGCGATCCTGAATCAAGCCACGGCACGCTCCCTGGTGATCCTGGACGAGATCGGCCGCGGCACGGCCACTTTCGACGGCCTGTCGATCGCCTGGGCCTGCGTCGAGCACCTGCATGAAGCCAACCGCTGTCGCGGTCTCTTCGCCACCCACTATCACGAGCTGACACACCTGGCCGGCAAGCTCGAGCGTCTGTCCTGCTACGCCATGCGGGTCAAGGAGTGGCAGGGCGAGGTGGTTTTCCTGCACGAGGTGGCGCCCGGCTCGGCCGACCGCTCCTACGGCATCCATGTCGCACGGCTGGCAGGCCTCCCGCCGGCCGCCATCGCGCGCGCCGAGGAGGTGTTGGGCCTGCTGGAGCAGGGCGAACAAGCCGGGGCGCTGACACGCCTGGCCGACGATCTGCCGCTGTTCGCCGCCGCCTCTCAGACCGGCCCATCCCGGACCGGCAGCACTGCTTCCCCCTCGGAACAAAGCGCCGTGGAGCGGGAGCTGTGCGCCGTCAACCCCGATGAGCTCACGCCACGGGAGGCATTGGAAACCCTCTATAGGCTGAGAAGCCTGACGGAGAGCTGACGTCCGGACAGGCGATGCAGGTTGACCTTCTCAGCTCGCCGCCCGAGGCGTGATCCCGGTCTAAGCCTTCGTATCGACCGTCGATCCGGGCTCGGGCGCCTCGCCGCCCTCCGCACCGCCGGGTCCAGCAGCCTTCGGGCCGCCCTTGGAGACAGCCACGCGCGCGGGACGCAAAAGGCGCTCACCCAGCAGCCAGCCGAGCTCGTAGACCTGCGCCACGGTACCGGCCGGCTTGCTGGCGTCGTCGATTTCGATCATGGCCTCGTGGCGATGCGGATCCAGCTTCTCGCCGACCGGATCGATGGGGACGATCCCATGCTTGGCAAAGGCGTCGCCCAAGGACTTGTCGGTCATCTCGACGCCAGTCAGCAACGTCTTGAGCGCCGCGTTCTCCTCCACCGCGTCGGCTGGAACTGCCGCCAACGCCCGCTTCAGGTTGTCGGCGACGCTCAACAGGTCCTTGGCCAGCGGCGCGGCGGCGTACTTCAGGGCCTCGGCCTTCTCGCGGCGCGCGCGATTGCGCAGGTTCTCCGTCTCCGCCAGCGCCCGCACAAGCTGATCCTTCAAATCGGCGATCTGTGCCGCAAGCTCGGCCTCGCGGGGCGAAGCGAACGCAGCGCCGGCTTCGGCCTCGTTCAGCTCCAACGCCTCTATCGTCGCATCGTCGATCACCGGCGCTTCGTCGTCACGAGGCGCAGCCTTGTCCGTTGCGCCGGGCACGGTGTCATCGGGCGCAAGCTCCGACGTCTCCGCTTCTTCGGGCTTCTGCTTCGGGTCGGCAGTCATGACGCTCCGTCTCGTATCTACTGTTAGGCAAATCAGGCGTTTCAGCCGAGCAGGCGGCCGATGGCCTGGGCGGTGTAGTCCACCATGGGGATGATGCGCGCGTAATCGATGCGCGTTGGACCGATGACCCCTACGGCACCGACGATCTGCTGCTGGCTGTTGGTATAGGGAGCCACCACCAGCGAACAACCGGTCAGACCGAACAACTCGCTCTGAGCGCCGATGAAGATCTGCACGCCCTCGGCCGTCTCGGTCATCTCCAGCAGCTTGAGCAAGGCCTCCTTGCGCTCCAGCGCCGTGAAGAGATGACGGATTCGCTCCAGATCCTCCAAGGCCTGCACGTCATCGAGCAGCTGGTGCTGCCCGCGCACGATCAGGGCGCCGCCGCCGCTGGGCGCGTCGCCGGACCAGGTCGCCAGACCGGCCTCGATCACCTTGCGCGTCAGCGTGTCCAGTTCGGCCCGCGCATGTGTCAGCTCGCTCTCGATCGCCCCGCGCGCCTCGCCCAGCCCGCGGTCGCGCAGGCGCGCGGCGAGGTAGTTGCCCGCCTCGACCAGGGAGGAGGGCGGCAGACCGACCCGCACGTCGATCACGCGGTTCTCGACCTGACCCGACTGGGTCACCAAGACCACAAGCGCGCGACCGGGACCGAGGGAGACGAACTCGATATGTTTGAGCGGCGCATCCGACTTCGGCGCGAACACCAGGCCGGCACAGCGCGACAAGCCGGACAGCATGGAGGAGGTCTCCTCCATCACCTCCGTGAAACTGCGGCCCTGGGCGACACAGCGCGCGTCGATCTCCGAGCGTTCCTCGCTGGTCAGGTTTCCGCGCTCCAGCAGGCCGTCGACGAAGAGCCGCAGTCCCAGCTCGGTGGGCAGGCGCCCCGCGGAGGTGTGCGGCGCCATCAGAAGCCCCAGATCCTCGAGATCCGCCATTACGTTTCGGATCGTCGCCGGCGACAGAGTCATCCCGAGCTGCCGCGACAGGCTGCGAGAACCGATCGGCGCACCGGTCTCGACATAGGCTTCTACGATGCGGCGGAAGATGTCTCGATGGCGGGCGTTCAGGGCGCCCAGCTCGCTGGCAATTTCCTCTGCTGCGGACCTGACGCTGCTCATTTCCGTTGCGCGCTATGCCTCGATCAAGTTGCCGCCTGCTCCTTGCGGAAAACACTCCAGACTGCGGCCTTCGATGTAAGCGAATCCTCGGACCAGTTCAACGTCGCCAACCTGGGGTTATCATGATGGCCCCGGCATGGTGACATGCCTTGCGCGGGGGCGCTAAGCCGCGCTATGCCGCGCGCTAGAAACCACAGCCCAGATCGCCAGGAGAGCTCCATGCGCCCCAGCGGCCGCGCCCGCGACCAGCTACGTCCGATCGTACTGGAAACCGACGTCAACAAATACGCCGAAGGTTCCTGCCTGGCCAAGTTCGGCGACACCCATGTGCTCTGCACGGCGAGCCTCGCCGAGTCCGTCCCGCCTTGGCTGCGCAACTCCGGGCGCGGCTGGGTCACGGCGGAATACGGCATGCTGCCCCGGTCCACGGATAGCCGGATGGATCGCGAGGCCGCTCGCGGCAAACAGTCCGGCCGCACGCAGGAGATCCAACGGCTGATCGGACGCTCGCTTCGGGCCGTCACGGATCTGACCGGATTTGGCGAACGTCAGATCAAGCTGGATTGCGACGTCATTCAGGCCGACGGCGGCACACGTACGGCCTCGATTACCGGCGCGTACGTTGCCTTGCATCTCTGTTTTCAGCACATGCAGCGCTTTGGGGCCGTGAAGACGATCCCGCTGCGCGAGCCGATCGCCGCGATTTCCTGCGGCATCGTCCAAGGCGAAACCGTTCTGGATCTGGACTATGCCGAGGACTCCAACGCCCAGGCGGACGCAAACTTCGTCCTGACCGGGAGCGGAGGTATCGTTGAGGTACAGGCAACCGCCGAGCAGGAGCCCTTCAGCCGCATACAATACGACCAGCTGCTCGCGCTGGCGGAGAAGGGCATCGCAGAGCTGGTGACACAGCAGCAGGCGGCCGTCGGCCTCGGCGCGGCGTAGCGGCCCGGGTACGCATGGGGAACGGGGCTGCACATTTGGCTTTGCGTAACTATGTTACCGCGCATGCAGCCGCGTACGCTCACAGGCAAACTGGTCATCGCCAGCCATAATCCCGGCAAGGTGCGGGAGATCGAAGATCTCGTCGCACCCTTCGGGCTGGAAGTCGTCTCGGCCGGC
Organism: Rhodovibrionaceae bacterium; assembly: GCA_028285215.1. GTDB lineage: Bacteria > Pseudomonadota > Alphaproteobacteria > Kiloniellales > DSM-21159 > Algihabitans. Next base: position 26,189 of record JANQPZ010000327.1, read on the forward strand.
GAACTGGGCTTGCCGGAACCCGAGGAGACGGGAACCTCCTTTGCCGCCAATGCCGAACTCAAGGCCCTGGCCGCCGCGATTGGGGCAAATCTGCCTGCCTTGGCCGATGATTCGGGACTGGTGGTCCCGGCACTCGGCGGCGCACCAGGTATCTACTCGGCGCGCTGGGCCGGACCGGACAAGGACTTTTCCCTCGCCATGGCGCGCGTAAAGCGCGAGCTGGACGCGCAAACCGCCACCGAGATCAGAAACGGCAGCGGAGCAGGTGCCCATTTCGTCTGTGCCCTGGCGCTTGCCTGGCCGGACGGCTCGGTCGAGGTGTTCGAGGGGCGCGTCGAAGGCGAGCTCACCTTTCCACCCCGCGGCGACCGCGGATTCGGCTACGATCCCATCTTCTTGCCCCGGGGGGATACCCGGACCTTCGGCGAGATGGATCCGGCGGAAAAGCATGGCATCAGCCACCGTGCCCGGGCGTTCGCGCAACTGAAACGCCGTCTGGAAGACGCCCTCTAGAGCGCCAGCGAAGGGCCGCAGGAACGGTAATGAGGACCGCCCCCCCGGATCGCACCAGCGCTTCCGTACCGACCCGCGCCCTCCTTGAACGCGGGAGCCGGTCTGAGGGCACGGCAGCCGCACCCGACCCGGGCTTCGGCATCTACATCCACTGGCCCTTCTGCAAGTCGAAGTGCCCCTATTGCGACTTCAACAGCCATGTGCGCGACACCATCGACCAAGCGCGATGGCGGCGGGCCCTGCTGGCCGAGCTCGCACATTACGCGGGCGAGACGCCGGGCCGGGAGATTACTTCGATCTTCTTCGGGGGCGGCACGCCCTCGCTGATGGACCCCCAGACGGCCGGCGAGCTGATCGCCGCGGTGAAACGCCAGTGGGGAACGGCGCCCGACCTGGAAGTGACCCTGGAGGCGAATCCGACCTCGTCGGAGGCGGGGCGCTTCGCGGCCTACGCGGCGGCCGGCGTCAACCGGGTCTCCCTGGGCGTGCAGGCCTTGAACGACGGCGATCTCGCCTTCCTGGGCCGCGAGCACGATACCGCCGAGGCGCTGGAGGCCGTGGCACTGGCGAGAGCGGAGTTCGCACGCGTGTCCTTCGACCTGATCTACGCGCGCCCCGGACAGACGGCGGCGGCCTGGGCCGAGGAGCTGCGACGGGCGCTCGGCGAGGGCTGCAGCCACCTCTCGCTCTACCAGCTGACCATCGAGCAGAATACGGCGTTCCATGCCCGGGCGCGGCGCGGCGAGCTGCCCTTGGCCGATCCCGAGGTCGCAGCGGACCTCTTCGAGGCGACGCAAGCGACACTCCTCGCCGAAGGCCTCCCCGCCTATGAGATCTCCAACCATGCCCGACCGGGTGAGGCTTGCCGCCACAACCTGACCTACTGGCGTGCCGGCGACTATCTCGGCATAGGTCCAGGCGCCCACGGCCGCATCACCCTGGAGAGCGGAAAGGTTGCCACCCGCCAGCACCGTGCGCCCGAGATCTGGCTGGCCACGGTCGAGCAGGCGGGGCATGCGACCCGCACGCGCAAAGCCCTGGACAGCGAGGACCGCCTGACGGAGCTGCTGATGATGGGTCTGCGCCTGGCCGAGGGCATCGACCGCGCCGCTTTCCGGCGGGAACTCGCTGCCGAACCCGAAGAGCTTCTGGAAGGCCAGCGGCTGCGGGCCCTAGCCGACGCAGGCTATCTGGTCCTGGACGACTCCGGCTTGCGCGCGACGGCTACGGGACGGATGCGCCTGGATTCGCTCTTGGGATATCTGCTGCCCTGAGGCAGCCGTTCTCGGGCGCCGGACCGCACCACGACTCCTGGCAGCCATGCCCCGATCTAGATGCTGACGGGACCCGGCGCGCAGCGGCAGACGGCAAGGTGCCGCTGCAGTTCTCTTGCCAAGGACAATCGCTCTTCAGGCGTCAGGAAGGCACCGATGATCAGCGACTTGCCGTGGCTGCGCAGGGTGAGCTGGCTTTCGTGCTCCGGGGGGTCGTCCATCCGGACCTGCAGCCAATAGGGCTGGAAGGTCCAACGCTTCTCCCCGCCCCAGTGATCGACACGGCGCACTGTGAGGGCATCGCGCGTCAAGACGACCTCTTCGAACATCCGCGCGCGGCGATAGTTGATCCGGAAGGCCAGATAGATCAGCAGGACGTCTGCGCCCATGAAGCCGACCACCGGCCAGGCGCCCATCAGAAAGAATGCAAGCCCGGCGGCAAAGCTGACTGCACAGACGAGCGACATCAGCACGAGGAAGCCACGAGGGCTCAACGAGCGGTGCGGCGTCAGCATCGCATCGAAGAGCACGCCCGGCGCCTTTGGCGCGGCGAGAGCGCTTGCCGCGGTCGGAAGCACGTGAGCCATAACGCAAAGTGTAGAGCGGATCGGTCGCTTGGGCTACTCCACGACCGACAACCGCGTTACCTTGCCGCGCGCTCCGGCGACGGTCGCCCTCTATCGCTCACCGACGGCACGAGATGAAAAAAGCCCAGATCATCGAGTTCTTCGACCGCCTCGCCGCTGCTCTGCCGGAGCCGAAGGGCGAGCTGGAGTACGTCAACTCCTACACCCTGCTGGTCGCGGTTGTGCTGTCCGCGCAGGCCACGGACGTCGGGGTCAACAAGGCTACGCGCAAGCTGTTCCAGGTCGCAGATACGCCGGAAAAGATGCTGGCGCTTGGGGAAGCGCGCCTGAAAGATCACATCAAGACCATCGGCCTGTTCAACTCCAAGGCCAAGAATGTCATTGCCCTTTCGCAACAACTGCTGGCGGAGCACGGCGGCCAGGTTCCACAAGACCGCGACACCCTCGTCACGCTGCCGGGGGTCGGCCGCAAGACGGCGAACGTCGTGCTGAACATGGCCTTTGGGCAGGAGACGATCGCCGTCGACACCCACATTTTTCGAGTGTCGAACCGCACCGGCCTGGCGCCGGGCAAGACCGTCGATGCGGTGGAGCAGAAGCTCGAAAAGGTCGTGCCGGCCAACCGCAGGCGACACGCCCATCACTGGCTGATTCTGCACGGCCGCTATGTCTGCAAGGCGCGCAAGCCCGAGTGCCCGACCTGCCAGCTGCACGACCTCTGCGCTTACAAGGCAAAGACCACGGCAGAGGCAGCGCCTGCAAAGGCGGCAAAGCGGCGCAAACCGGCTGCGTAGAGCGCCGTCGTCCAGATGGACGGGGAAACCGCTTCGATCCGGGGCGTGAAGCGCTTCCTACCTTTCAGTGAGCGCAGGAACAACTCGGTCGCAGCGTCTCGGGCGTCGGGCCGATGCCGATCCAGACTATTAACGCTGCTTGTCGCGTGGCTTGATCATGCGTCCCAAATCGGTGCCCGCCAAAAGATGCATGTGGAAGTGGGGAACCTCTTGGTGCGCATCAGCACCGTGATTGGAGATTAGGCGGTAGCCCGGCTCGACGGCGCCGAGCGTGCGCCCGACGGCGCCGAGGAGACGGAAGAAGTCGGCAATCTCCGCATCGCTGGCTTGGGCTGCGAAGTCGTCCGAGGAGACGTAGGCCCCTTTCGGAATCACCAGCACATGGGTCGGAGTCTGCGGATTGATATCGCGGAAAGCCAGGCTGTGATCGCTTTCCGCGACCTTGTCGCAAGGAATTTCGCCACGGATGATCTTGGCAAAGATGTTGTTCTGGTCGTACGCCACTGCGGGTCCCCGTTTCTCCGTTCTTCGCTGCCGTGCCGGCACGCCGAACGGGTGCCGCCTGAGCGGAATACCTCGAAACGCAATCGGCGGGACAGTCTTGAATCGAGAGCGCAAGGGCGCGGGCCCGACCGGCGGGCAGTCGCTTGACCTCAATCGCTTGTGCGAACGGCCTCAGGCGGCCGCTTGGGAACGATCCAGCGCATAACCGGCGGACCGCACCGTGCGGATCAAGTCGGTTTCGTCCTCGATGTTGAGGGCCTTGCGCAGACGGCGGATGTGAACATCGACCGTGCGGGGTTCGACATAGACGTCGCGGCCCCAAACGGCATCCAGCAACTGCTCGCGGCTGAAAACACGGCCCGGATGCTGCATGAGATAGCGCAAAAGCCGGAACTCGGTCGGACCCAGGTGCACATCGCGCGGTCCGCGCCGAACCCGGTGTGCCGCCAGATCCATCTCGAGATCGTCGAACTGCAAGGTTTCATTGGCCAGGGCCGGCTGCGCGCGACGAAGCACCGCTCGCATGCGCGCCACCAGCTCCGCCGGCGAGAAGGGTTTGGTGATGTAGTCGTCAGCACCGCTGTCGAGACCGCGAACCTTGTCCGCTTCCTCGCCGCGCGCCGTCAGGATGATGATCGGCACGTCACGGGTCTCGGCGGCGCGGCGAAGCTGTCGGCAGACCTCGAGGCCGCTCATCAGGGGCAGCATCCAGTCGAGCAGCACCAGATCCGGCCGCTCTTCCTTCGCCAGCACCAGGGCCTCTTCACCATCTCGTGCATCGACCAGACGGAAGCCTTCGCGCTCCAGGTTGTATCGCAGCAGCGTGACCAGCGCCGCCTCGTCCTCAACAAGCAAAATCAACGGCTTCATAAGGATAGAGATCCCCCGAACTGCGGCGCCCCCGGATCGGCGCCCCTTCGTTCACCTTCCGGTCAGTGCGTCGCACTCTCCGATGGAGGCGCGACAACTTCGTAGCTGGTGGTATCGCCCTTGGGCCGACCGCCCAGGATCTTGTTGCCGGTAACCAGAAAGTGGATCACCTCGGCAATGTTGGTCGCGTGATCGCCCATGCGCTCGACGTTCTTGGCGATGAAGAGCAGATGCGTGCAAGGCGTTATGTTGCGCGGATCCTCCATCATGTAGGTGAGGGTCTCGCGGAACAGCGAGGTGTACATTTCGTCCACCTCTGTATCGCTCTCCCAGACATCGATCGCCTTGTCGGGATCACGGTCGACATAGGCGTCAAGCACCCGCTTGATATTGGACAGCACGAGCTGGGCCATACGCGGCAGGGTGTGCGCCGGCTCCGTCATCGGAACCTGGTTCAGCGCCATGGAGCGCTTGGCGACGTTGGCCGCATAGTCGCCGATCCGCTCCAAGTCGGCGGAGATCTTGAGCGCAGCGATCACCTCGCGCAGATCCTGGGCCATCGGTTGGCGCAGAGCCAAGAGCTGGACGGCCTGTTCGTCGATCTCCTGCTCCAAGGCGTCGATCTCTGCGTCGCTCTGAACGACCTTCGCGGCCATCTCGCTGTTACGCCGGCTCATTGCCTCTATCGCCGCAGCAAGCTGGCTCTCCGCCAGGCCGCCCATGCGGATGATCGACTGACTCAACCGGGCAAGTTCCTTGTCGAACGATCGCACCGTATGCTCCGTGGACGTGTCGACCACGACCTCTCCCCTTGCTACCAATCACCTTGCCCCGACCTGGGGCAAATCACCCGAACCGACCGGTGATATAGTCCTGCGTACGCTGATCCTTGGGGTTGGTAAAGATCTGCTCGGTTTCGTCGGTCTCGACCAAGATCCCCAGATGGAAGAAGGCCGTACGCTGGCTGACGCGCGCGGCCTGCTGCATCGAGTGCGTGACGATGACGATGGTGAAGTTCTGACGCAGCTCGTCGATCAGCTCTTCGATCTTGGCGGTTGCGATCGGGTCGAGCGCCGAGCAGGGCTCGTCCATTAGGATCACTTCCGGGTTCACCGCGATCGCACGCGCGATGCAGAGACGCTGCTGCTGTCCTCCGGAGAGGCCGGTGCCAGGCGTGTCCATACGATCCTTGACCTCTTCCCAAAGACCGGCCCGCTGCAGGCTGCCCTGGACGATCTCGTCCATCTCAGACTTCGTGCTGCCGATGCCGTGGATGCGAGGGCCGTAGGCGATGTTGTCGTAGATCGACTTTGGAAAGGGGTTCGGCTTCTGAAAGACCATGCCGACACGGGCGCGGAGCTGAACGACATCCAGCTTCGGATCGTAAACGTCCTCGCCATCCATCTCGATGCTGCCCTCGACCCTGCAGCCATCGATCACGTCGTTCATCCGGTTGATGCAACGCAGGTAGGTCGACTTACCGCAGCCGGACGGACCAATCAGCGACGTGACTTCGTGCTGCCGGATATCCAGATCCACATGCTTCAGAGCGTGCGCCTCTCCGTAGAAGACGTTCACGTCCCGCGACTTGATCTTCACCGGTTTTTCGTTGGCCAAAGCTGCCGGGTTCTCCGCCCGCGCGCCCGCAGTGCCGGGCGTGCTGACGGTGCCGCTGTCTGTCATGGTCTCTTGCACCTCTTGCATGCTCATGGTCTCGCGCCCCTTACCATCGCCGTTCGAAGCGCTTGCGCAGCACCACGGCCATTGCATTCATGAAGATCAGGAAGGTCAGTAGCACCATGATAGCGGCCGAGGTCTTCGCCACAAAGGCCCGCTCCGGCGCATCGGCCCACAGGAAGATCTGCACCGGCAGCACCGTCGCTGCGTCGGTAAATCCGCTGGGCACGTCCGCAATGAAGGCCACCATCCCGATCATCAGCAGCGGCGCGGTCTCCCCCAGCGCCTGGGCCATACCGATAATCGTTCCTGTCAGAATACCGGGCATGGCAAGCGGCAGCACGTGATGGGTCACGGTCTGGACCTTGGAAGCCCCGACACCCAGCGCCGCCTCGCGGATGGAGGGGGGCACGGCCTTCAGTGCCGCCCGCGAGGCGATGATCACCGTGGGCAGCGTCATCAACGCCAGAACCATGCCGCCAACCAGTGGGGCGGAGCGCGGCAAGCCGAAGAAGTTCAGGAACATCGCCAACCCCAGCAGGCCGAACACGATCGAGGGCACGGCCGCCAGGTTGTTGATGTTGACTTCGATGAGATCCGTCAGGCGATTCTTGGGCGCGAACTCTTCCAGATAGATTGCCGCCAGAACACCGACCGGAAAGGCCAGAACCAAGGTCACTATCAAGGTCAGGAAGGAGCCGACGACGGCACCCCAGATGCCGGCCTGCTCAGGCTCGCGACTGTCGGCTTCGGTGAAGAACGGCGTATTGAAGACCGTCCGGATCTGACCGCGATCACGCAGAGTCTCAATCCAGGCCACCTCGTTGTCTTTGACCCGGCGGTTGGACTCCGCAATGACGTAGGAGATCAGGCCCCAATCTTCGGGCTGAGCGCTCGCCGTCGACTCCAGCGGGATCAGAACCTCGCCGACCGCACGCTCCGCCGCGACGGCCGTCAACTTGACCAGGCCGCCGTTGATCTCGACGAGATAGCTCGGCAGGCGATTGCTCAGCTCCTCCATGCCGCCGACGGTCTCGGCCCGGTTTCTGAAGTCCTCGGCATCGCGCGACGCGGTCTCCGCACCGGAGAGAAGCGATTGGATCTGCCCTTCGAGACGAGTCACCTGATTTTCCAGCAGCGACAGCGCGTCGGCATCGCTGGTTGCCTCGAGTTCGCTGCGGATCTCGGCAAGATCTTCCTGCAGGCGACCCGCCGTTGCGCGGGCCGCGTCGGCAGCCCGGGCGCGATCCTCGGACAACTCCGCGAGTCGTGCCGTGACCTCCGCCGCGATGTGCGAGAAGTCGTTGGCGCCGGTCAGAATCTCCACCTCGCCGGAAGTTCCGGTCGGCGTTGCAACGCCGGCGACCTCGAAGGTCTCGATCCCGGTGATCTGCCCCTTCACGTAGGTGTCGATATCGTCCGACGAGGTGATCCAGATCCGCGCCGTCTGGTCGATCATCTCCGGATTGGCCTCGACCGCCGCCCGCAGCTCGATGGCCGCGTCTCTCGTCACGATGTTGCGCAGCGCCCGCCGTTCGACCCGTTCTTCCACATTTGGAAAGAGAGCGAAGAGCGCATCGTTTACGAGACCTCGGAAGTCGCCGTCGATGTCCACGATCTCGCCGTCGGCGTTCCGCTCGATCTGGATCTCGTTCGGATCCAGGAAGACGTCGAGTCCGACCTGCGTCTGAAAGAAGGCGGTCCAGCCTCTGCCGACGATCGAGAACAGGAGAATGCCGAGCATGATGACCGCCGCGGCGATCGCGAGACGGCCGTAGGTCTTGAAGCGCGCCTCCGCGGCGTAGCGGCGGCGGACTCTGGCCGGCGAAAGGTCCGGGCGGCGGATCGCAATGCCTTCGGTGGGTGCGGTCGCGTCAGTCATACTTCTCTCGGTATTTGCGGACGACGTTCAGAGCGATGACGTTGAGGCAGAGCGTGACGAAGAACAGGGTCAGGCCCAGGGCGAAAGCCGCCAGGGTCTTGGCGCTGTCGAATTCCTGGTCGCCGACCAGCAGCGTTACGATCTGCACGGTGACGGTGGTTACGGCTTCCAGCGGATTGGCCGTCAGATTGGCCGCCAGACCGGCCGCCATCACGACGATCATGGTTTCGCCGACGGCACGGCTGACGGCCAGCAGAACCGACCCGACGATACCCGGCAGGGCCGCGGGCAAAATGACCTGACGCACAGTCTCGGCCTTGGTCGCGCCCAGCGCGTAGGCACCGTCCCGCAGAGACTGCGGCACGGCGTTCATCACGTCATCCGACAAGGACGAGACGAAAGGAATGATCATGATGCCCATGACGATTCCCGCCGCCAAAGCGGACTCGGAAGACACCGTCAGGCCGATCGATTCGCCCGTGTTCCTGAAGAAGGGCGCCACCGTCAGAGCCGCGAAGAAGCCATAGACCACCGTCGGCACGCCCGCCAGGATCTCAAGCACAGGCTTGGCGGAGGCGCGCACCCTCTTGCCGGCGTACTCAGACATGTAGATGGCGCTGAACAGGCCGATCGGCACCGCGACGCACATGGCGATCAAGGTGATCAGAAGCGTGCCGGCAAACAGCGGGATTGCCCCGAAGGCGCCGGAAGACCCCACTTGATCCGCGCGCAGGGCAATCTGCGGCGACCACTGGGTTCCGAACAGAAACTCCGTGATGGGAACCTTGCTGAAGAACCGGCCGGTTTCGAACAGCAGCGAAAAGATGATGCCGACCGTGGTCATGATGGCGATGGTCGAGGCGACGATCATGATGACCGAAGCCGTCTTTTCGACCCTGTTGCGCGCACGCATGTCCGGCCGGACCTGCCGCAGCGCAATGAGGCCGCCGCCGACCATCAGCGCCAGCATGACGGCAATCATGACCCATCGGCTGGCCGCCAGGGTCCCGGCATAGGCTTCGCCGGCCGCCTGGAAGGCCGGATCGAGGGCGCCGGAAACGATGCCGCCGAGCGCGCGCGCCTGGATATCGCCGATCAGCAGTCTCTGTTCGTCGAAACTGCGCTGCGAGAAGCCGTCCGGCAGGTTGGCCACCAGCCGCAGCTCTGCGACGTGCGGCTCCGCAATCAGCCAGATCGCCATCACGATCAGCGCCGGCAGAAGCACCCAGGATGCAAGGTAGAGACCGTGATAACTGGGCAGAGAGTGAAGCTGATGCGGATTGTGCCCGGTTACGACGAGAGCCTGGCGCGTACCGAGCAGGTAACCCGCCACGGTCAAGCCGAGCATAACCAGAAGAATGACCGAAATGCCCATATTTCCCAACGCGTCCCCGACCGCGCCTCTCTAAACCGCCAGTCCTGTCGAACCGGCGGCAGCCGCAGCGCTGTGACTGCCTCGCATCACTCGCAAGGACCGCCGTCGTCCGGAGCAATCCCGATCCGAGTCAGGAGGCTCCGCAGATCGAAACCATGTCCGGCGACCCCAAACCACCGGCCTCCGCCATCAGGCGAGGCGTCGATCAAAGCGGACCATACTCTTCGCGTCGGACTTTTTTATAGCACCGACTTTGCAAAAAACCTGAGCGGACCCTCTTCGGACCGGCCCGGCGGTCGGCGCCTGAAAGCTGCCGACCGCCGGAACCGCAACCGAGAGGTCCCTGAGACCTACATGGTCAGCTTCTGAAGACCGCGGGCCTGCTCCTGCATCTGGGCGCGATCGGCCTCAGGCAGCGGGATCAGACCGCGATCGGCAAGGTAGCCGTCCGGGCCCCAAGCATCTTCCGAAGTGAACTCGGCAATGTACTCCTGAATGCCAGGGATCACGCCGACATGCTCGTTCTTCACGTAGAAGTACAGCGAACGCGACACCGCGTAGTCACCGGAGGCAATGTTGTCGAAAGTCGGCTCGACACCATTGATCACCGAACCCTGAAGGGCGTCACGGTTCTGATCGAGGAAGGAGAAACCGAAGATACCCAGAGCGATCGGGTTGGCCTGGAGCTTCTGAACGATCAGGTTGTCGTTCTCGCCCGCTTCGACGTAGGAGCCGTCTTCGCGGATCTCGGCGCAGGCGTCTTCGCCAAGGGCATCGTCCATGCCGGCCTCTTCGCAGCCGGTCTCCATCATCAGCTCGACGAAGGCGTCGCGCGTGCCGGAGGTCGGCGGCGGGCCCAGAACCTCGATCCGCTCGGCCGGCAGCGACGGGTCGATGTCGGACCAGAGGTTATTCGGGTTCGCGACCACCTCACCGTTGACCACAACGCTCTTGGCCAAGGCCCGGAAGACCTGGTCCTTGGTCAGATCATAGCGGGAATGATCCTTGGAGTTGGCCAGCACGATGCCGTCGAAGCCGACACGCACCTCGGTGATGGTGATGCCGTTCGCGGTGCAGTTCTCGTACTCGGACGACTTGATCCGGCGCGAAGCGTTCGTCATGTCCGGATGACCCACGCCGACACCGGCGCAGAACAGCTTCAGGCCGCCACCCGAACCGGTCGATTCGACAACCGGCGTCGGAAAGTCGGTGTTGTTGCCGAACTGCTCGGCAACAGCGGTCGAGAAGGGGAACACCGTCGAAGAACCGACGATGCGGATCTGGTCGCGCGACTGAGCAGCGGCCGAAGTGGCGGCAAGCGCCATGGCAGCAGCAGCCGCGAAGGCGAGCGTGTGATTGATCACAGATAGTCTCCGCTTGGCTGTGTTGGGCGGTGGTTGTGCGTGTTAAGGAACCGACGCCTCCCGTGCGTCAGCCAAGGCGGACCCTATCCATCTGCAGGGTAGGAATTACTACGATAATATTACGCTTAGATGACACCGCTTTGGGTCCCTTGGGGACCGAAAACGGCTGCCTAGATCGCGCGACGATGACGCATTTCCGGGCCGCCATGGGCGTCCTGCAGCGGGTTGGCCCGACGCTCGGTCACTGCTGAGGAGAGCTCCTCAGAGACCACATCCCGGTCTCCATCGGTCTCCACACGGGGCAGGTACACCGTAAAGGTGGTGCCGCGACCCGCTTCGCTGTCGATCGTCAGCTGACCGCGGTGCCGGTTGACAATGTGCTTCACGATCGCAAGCCCCAGTCCGGTGCCGCCCAGTTCCCGCGAACGCGCCGTGTCCACGCGGTAGAAGCGCTCGGTCAGGCGTGGCAGATGTTCGCGCGAGATCCCCTCGCCGTCGTCAATCACGGAGACAGCCACGGCCGGCCGGCCCATGCGGCGCGCCGCCGGGTCCTGATGAACGTCCGGCAGGCGAGCGACAACACGCACTTGACCGCCGCGCCGACCGTACTTGATGGCGTTGTCGAGCAAGTTCTGAAACACCTGGGCCAGTTCGTCGGACTCCCCGACGACCGACGGCGCGTCGGCAACGTCCAAGCGCACCTCGACGGCGCGCGCGCGCGCTTTCAACTCCAGGGCACGAACGACCGACTCCAGAACGTCGGGCAGGTCGGCCGCCACGGTCGGCGGCGTGTGCTCCTGCATCTCGATACGCGACAAGCTCAGCAGGTCGTCCACCAGCCGCGCCATGCGCAGGGCCTGCTCGTGCATAATGCCGAGGAAGCGATGCTGCGCTTCGCTGTCGTCACGCGCCGGCCCCGACAGCGTCTCGATGAAGCCGATCAGACTCGAGAGCGGAGTCCGCAGCTCGTGGCTGGCATTGGCGACGAAATCGGCGCGCATCCGCTCCGCCCGGCGAATACCGGTCAGGTCGTGGAGCGAGAGGATGGCGACCGTACCGTCCAGAGCGGGCGTCCGCAGCGGCACCAAGCGCGCCGAGAAGTGCCTTTCTATATCGCCGTGCAGAGAGAACTCGACGATCCGGTTCTCGCCCTGGCCGACGGCAGCGTCGGCGGCAGCCAAGAGCGCGGGGTTGCGCAGCACGCCGACCAGATCGCGGCCCATCAGCCCGGTGCCGAAGAGATCTTCCGTTGCCGGATTGGCGCGCACGATCCGCCGGTTGCGGTCGAGCATGATCAGCGGGTCCGGCAAGTTTGAAAGGATCGACTCATTGCCGGCGATCGCCGCTTCCAGCTCACGCCGGCGCCGCTGCCGCTCCCGGGCCGTGTCGACCAGAGATTCGTCCAGCTCGGGAGCCAGAACCGGGGAGGCCCCCTGCGGCGGGCGGGGCAAGGGCGCATCGTTGGTACCAGCCGATTTCAGGGCTTCGATGTACCCGGCCAGAGCTTTGACGTGCGCAAAATGCGGATAGAGGATTATGAAGACCGCCGCCAGCGTCAGTCCCGAGGCACCAAGCGCAATTCGCGGTTCCAGTTGACCCGCTGCGGCCAAGCCGAGCAGACAAACCACGCCGGGACCGGCCAACAGAAGCGTCGCCACCGGTAAGCGCCGTCTCATGATCGATTTACCGCGCATTGGCCGCAGTCCCGCCGTTTGCAGGTCCCCAGCCTGCCGTGATGACGTCTCGGTGCGCCCCCATTTCGTCGAACAGAACGAATCATCGAAAAACCCAAGACATCCGCACCATAACACGAGCGCATTACATAATAGCGGCGCTGCCCGACACCAGCATCAGTCGGTCCGTAAGCACAAGAAACCACATCGATCGCTAACCTATAGGTTGCATTGGGCGGGCGCAAACCTCGGCTTTGCCTTGCCTTTTGCAATTGGTCATACCATTCTCGGCCACTTACAGCCGGGAGGCATCACGCCATGTCGGAAACCGCGCCGAAGGTCGGCGAATCGGGGCCCAGGGTCGCACTTTTCGTGACCTGTCTTGTCGACTTCTTCCGCCCTACGGTCGGCTTCGCAGCGATAAAGCTGCTGGAGCAAGCGGGCTGCACAGTAGAGGTGCCGTCGGCGCAGACCTGCTGCGGTCAACCGGCCTACAACTCGGGAGACCGCGCCGATACCCTGGCCATCGCTCGTCAGGTGATCGCGACATTTGAAGAGTACGACTATGTGGTCGTGCCGTCGGGCTCCTGCGCCGGCATGCTGCGCAAGCACTACCCGACACTGTTCAAGGATGACCCCGCGCTTGGGCCGCGTGCCGCGGCACTGGGTGCGCGAACTTACGAGTTGATCTCTTTCCTCGTCGACATCTTGAAGGTCGAGCAGATCGACGGCGCCTTCCGGGGCGTCGTGACCTACCACGACTCCTGCTCAGGCCTGAGGGAACTGAAGGTCAAGGAGCAGCCGCGCGCTCTGCTGCGCAGCTTGACAGGTCTGCGTCTGACCGAGCTGCAGGAGCCGGAGGTCTGTTGCGGCTTCGGCGGCACCTTCTGCGTCAAGTATCCCGAAATCTCCAACCAGATGGTCGAGACCAAGGCCGAAGACATCGAGAACAGCGGCGCCGACCTGCTCCTCGCCGGAGATGTCGGGTGCCTGCTGAATATGGCCGGCAAACTGAAGCGCCGCGGCGCCAAGACCCAGACTCGGCACGTCGCGGAGGTGTTGGCCGGAATGACCGACGGCCCGGCAATCGGGGAAAGCAGGGAGTAGCACCGTGCAGGCGACCAGCCGCAGCTTCAAGGACAACGCGCATCAGGCGCTGAACGACGAGCAGCTCCGCCGTGCCCTCGACAATATGAAAGAGGGCTTCATCGCCAAGCGTGCAAAGGCCGCGGCCAAGTTGCCGGAGTTCGACGCGCTGCGCGACCAGGCGCGCGACATCAAAGATCACACGCTGGAAAACCTGGACGCCTACCTCGAACTCTATGCCGAGAAGGTGGAGTCCGTCGGCGGCACGGTTCACTGGTGCCCCACCGCCGATGACGCCCGGAAAGCGGTGGTGGACATCTGCCAAGCCGTCGGCGCCAAGACCGTGACCAAGGGAAAGTCGATGATCGCCGAGGAACTGGCGCTCAACGAGCACTTGGAAGCCAACGGGCTGATCCCCATCGAGACCGATCTGGGCGAATACATCATCCAGCTCAGGAACGAGCCGCCGAGCCACATCATCGCGCCGGCGATTCATCTGAATAAGGAGCAGGTGGCCAGCGATTTTCGCGCTGCCCATGTCGACTTGCCGGCAGACCGCCAACTCGAGGAGCCTCAACAGCTTGTCGGCGAAGCACGCGCCGTGCTCCGTCAAAAGTATCTGGATGCCGACGTCGGCATAACCGGCGCCAACTTTCTGATTGCCGAAACCGGCACTTCGATCATCGTCACCAACGAAGGCAACGGCGATCTGACCCAGAGTCTCCCGAAGGTCCACATCGTGGTCGCCTCCATCGAGAAGATCGTGCCGAGCCTGGAGGACGCCAGCGCCATCCTCCGGGTTCTCGCCCGCTCCGCCACGGGCCAGGAGTTCTCCACCTACACGACCTTTTCGACGGGGCCGAAGCGGTCGGACGATCCCGACGGCCCGGAGCAGTACCATGTGATTCTGTTGGATAACGGCCGCTCTCGGATGCTGGGGAGCGAGTTTCAGGACATGCTGCGCTGCATCCGCTGCGGCGCCTGCATGAATCACTGCCCGGTCTATCACTCCGTCGGCGGCCACGCTTACGGATGGGTCTACCCCGGCCCGATGGGTGCCGTCCTGACGCCCTCGCTGATCGGCGTCGACGAAGCTGGGCACCTGCCGAACGCTTCGACGTTCTGCGGACGTTGCGAAGCCGTCTGCCCGATGCGCATCCCACTGCCGAAGATGATGCGCCACTGGCGGGAACAGGAGTTCCAAAAGCACCTTTCGCCGACTGCCGTCCGGCTCGGCCTGGGCGCCTGGACCTTCGTTGCGCGGCGTCCCTCTCTCTATCACTTCACAACCGGGCTGAAGGCGCGCGTGCTTTCGATGATCGCTGGCAAACGCGGGCGCCTCGCGAAGGTGCCTCTGGCCAGCGGCTGGACAAGCCACCGAGACCTGCCTGCACCCGAAGGACGCACTTTCATGGATCTCTGGGCGAAGCAGCGGCGAACCGCTCAGCGACCCGGACAGGAGACGGTATGACGAACGGGCGCACGACCGTACTCGGCGCCGTGCGCCGCTCGCTCGGACGCAGCGACGCCGACAGCGACGCCGCCATGGCAGCCGCCAAGGCGCGGATCGCAGCGCATCCGCGAGGCCTCCTCCCAGAACGCAGCCGATGCGATCCCATCGCTCAACTCGATCTCTTTCAGGCACAGGTCGAAGCTGTTGACGCCACGGTTGTTCGGCTCTCGGCGCTGGCAGAGGTGCCGCAGGCGGTGGCGGACTACCTCAAGAGCCATAACCTGCCGGGGGACCTGAGAATGGCGCCGGCCGCAGAGCTGCAGGCGCTGCCCTGGACGACCGCCGCCCCGATGCTGACCGTCACGACCGGCAAGGCCGAACCGCAGGACGTCAGCTCCCTGACGGCCGCCTTCGCCGGCATTGCCGAGACCGGCACCCTGATGCTGCATTCCGGGCCCGAGGGTCCGACCACGCTCAACTTTCTGCCGGAAAACCACATCGTGGTCTTGAAGTCGAGCCAAGTGGTCGGCGCCTATGAGGAAGCCTGGGAGCGGCTTCGCGAAGCGCGAGCGGACGAGGGCTTGCCGCGCACAGTCAATCTGGTGACCGGCCCATCACGCACCGGCGACATCGAGCAGACGATCCAGTTGGGCGCTCACGGACCCAAACGGCTCCACATCCTGTTGATCGAAGACGCAGGCTGATGGGCAAGGAAGACGACCTGGCGCTTTGGCGCAGGGTCGCCGAAACCGTCAAGCCGCTGGAGGGGCGCAAAGTCCGCTTTCGCCGGAAAGCGGAGCCACCGAGTTCCGAGCCGGCAGCCGATAAGGCTGCACCCAGGATCAAGGCGCCCGCCCGGCAACAGGCCCCGCCGAAACCGCTGCCGGCGCAAGCGGCAGCCAGTTCACCGATGCTGGCGCACGGACAGACGGCAGGCGTCGACGGCCGCACGGCCTCGCGGTTGCGCCGAGGCAAACTCCCGATCGAGGCAACCTTGGATCTGCACGGCTATCGGCAGACCGACGCCCACCACGCCTTGATCTCCTTCGTCACCTCGCAGCAAGCTGCGGGGCGGCGCTGCGTACTCGTTGTCACCGGCAAGGGCTCGCGTGGAGAAAACGGGGGAGTTCTTCGGCATAAAGTGCCGTTGTGGTTGAATAATTCTCCCCTTCGCGACAAGGTTCTGGCCTTCGATTTCGCCCGACCGGAACATGGTGGCGGCGGAGCGCTTTACGTTCTTCTTCGCCGTAAGCGAGATTTCTAGAACGGAAAGCTCTTGTTAAGCGATATACCGTAAACTCTCATCCGGTTTATTTGAGAAGTGCCGGAAGATCTAGCCCTATGACACCCTTCGGCCGAAGTCTGCGCGACCTTCGCGCCAAGCGGAAAATCGCAGCCAAGGACATGGCAGCGGCACTTGGCGTAAGTCCCGCCTACCTGTCCGCCTTGGAGCACGGCAGGCGCGGCCGCCCGAACCGCCGCTTCGTGCATCAGGTCTGTCAGTACTTCGGCATCATCTGGGACGAAGCGGAGGAGCTGCAACGCCTGGCCGACCTCTCCCACCCCCGCATCGTCGTGGACACGGCGGGCCTCGATCCCGAAGCGACACTGCTGGCCAACCTCTTGGCCGAGCGGATCGGGGAGCTGACGCAGGCACAGCTTATCGATCTGCTCAACCTGCTGAATGCCTTCGAGACTCCCAAGCAGAAGAAGCGAAGAGGCTAGAGCGGGATCGCCTCATGCGGCCTCGCCCTGACGGTCCGCCTGCGACGATCGCGCCCTAAATCACCCGGTCGGTGATCGCTTCGTGCGCCGCCAGAGCCGCCGCCGTGACCAGATCGTTCACAGTCGCCCCCATCTGAACGATCTGCGCCGGCTTCGCGAGGCCCATCAACAGAGGTCCGATCACCTCGCCACCTCCGGTTTCCTGAACAAGGCGGGTGGCGATATGGGCCGAGTGAAGGGCCGGCATGACGAGAACGTTGGCGGGCCCCGAAAGACGACAGAAGGGATAGAGCTCCTGCATGAGTTCGTAGTTGAGCGCGACATTGGCCTGCATCTCGCCATCGTACTCGAAGTCGATGCCGGCCCCACCTGCAGCCCGGTTGTCGAGGACTTCGATCGCCTGACGCACCCGCACCGCCTTCTCGCGCGGCGGATTGCCGAAGTTGGAGAACGATAGCAAGGCAACGCGCGGTTCGTGACCCATGAGGCGCGCCGTCGCTGCCGTCTGCATGGCGATGTCGGCCAGCTCCTCCGGGCTGGGCAGTTCATGCACCTGGGTATCGGCGACGAACACCGATCGGCCGCGATGAACGATAATGTTGAGACCGAAGACGCGGTTGCCCGGCTTGGCATCCAGCGCGCGGCCGATATCCTCGAAGTTCACGTTGAAGGCACGGGTCAGACCGGTCACCAGAGCGTCGGCCTCGCCACAGGCGACCATGCAGGCGGCGAAGACATTGCGGTTCTGATTCACCATCCGGACGCAGTCGCGAAACAGCAGCCCCCGCCTGTTCAGGCGGTTGTAGAGGAACTCCGTATAGCGTTCCCGGTGATTCGATACACCGGCGTTGACGATCTCGCAGAAGTCGGACGGCAAGCCGATGCCTGCAGCGGTTTCTTCGATCTGCGCCTGACGGCCGATCAGAACCGGAGTGCCGTAGCCGGCATTAAGGAAGGCGTAGGCGGCACGAATCGTCTTTTCTTCCTCGCCCTCCGCAAAGACCACCCGCTGCGGCTGCTCGCGAACCTTGTCGAAAATCCTCTGCAAGCTTGCAGTGGTCGGGTCGAGGCGTGCCGAAAGCTGGTGATCGTAGTCTTCGAAGTCTTCGATAGGCCGCCGTGCGACACCGCTGTCCATCGCCGCCTGGGCAACGGCTTTGGGGACCTCGACAATCAGGCGCGGGTCGAAGGGCGCGGGAATGATGTACTCGGGGCCGTAGCGCAGGCGGCGGCCGCGATAGGCGCGATCGACCTCGTCCGGGACATCCTCGCGCGCCAGCTTTGCCAGGGCTTCGGCGGCGGCGATCTTCATTTGCATGTTGATGGTGGTCGCCCGCACGTCCAAGGCGCCGCGGAAAATGTAGGGGAAGCCGAGGACGTTGTTGACCTGATTGGGATAGTCGGACCGCCCGGTGGCCATAATGGCGTCGGGCCGCACCGCCTTGACTTCCTCCGGCGTGATCTCCGGGTCCGGATTGGCCATGGCGAAGAGGATCGGCTGCGCCCCCATCTTCTCCACCATCTCCTGCGTCACCGCGCCTTTCACGGAGAGGCCGAAGAAGATATCCGCGCCCTCCAGGGCGTCGGCCAGGCTACGCGCCTGGGTTTCCACGGCATGGGCCGACTTCCACTGATTCATTCCGGTCGTGCGGCCACGGTAGATCACGCCCTTGGTATCGCAGAGCAGGACGTTCTCCGGCTTCATGCCCATGGCCTTCACAAGCTCGGCACAGGCAACGCCGGCCGCGCCCGCGCCGTTGATCACCATACGGGTATCGGCCATGTCGCGGCCGGTCAGATGCAAGGCGTTGATCATGCCGGCGGCGGCGATGATCGCGGTCCCATGCTGATCGTCGTGGAACACCGGGATGTCGAGCAGTTCCTTCAACCGCTCTTCGATCATGAAGCACTCCGGCGCCTTGATGTCCTCCAGGTTGATGCCGCCGAAGGACGGACCGAGGAACCGCACGCAGTTGACGAACTCGTCGACGTCTTCGGTCGAGACCTCCAGGTCGATGGAATCGACATCGGCAAAGCGCTTGAACAGAACGGCCTTGCCCTCCATGACGGGTTTGGAGGCCAAGGCGCCGAGATTGCCGAGGCCCAGAACCGCCGTACCGTTGGAGATCACCGCCACCAGGTTGCCGCGGATCGTATAGTCGTAGGCGAGGCCGGGATCTTCATGGATCCGCTTGCAGGGCTCGGCGACGCCCGGCGAGTAAGCGAGCGAGAGGTCCCGCTGGGTGGTGACCGGCTTGGTCGGCGCAATCTCGAACTTTCCGGGGCGGCCGGAGGAATGGAAGTCAAGCGCTTCCTGCGCCGTGGTCAGCGCTGTGGTCTCGGTCATGATGGGAGGACGTCCTTACCCTGTGTGCGCCGCGCTCGGGCCGGACGAGCAATGGTGCCCGGGGCGGTCTTGGTTGACGGGCGGCGATGTTAGAAGCAGAGGGGAGAGCGGTCAAAAGGTTAGGTGGTCGCCCGCACTTGGCGTCGAGGCCTCGGCAACGGCAGCACCTTTGGAGGAATCGCTCCGGCCATCGCTCCTTAGCTCTTGCGGACCCCCAACGCTGAAACGGCGATACCGCTCAGGATCAGCCCTCCACCGATCAGGACGTGAGATGTGAGAACCGCCAGACCGAGCGTCACCAGCAGAAGGGTCGATAGAACCGGCGTCAAGTAGGCAAGGGCGGACAGCAGCCGCCCATCGCCGAAGCGAACGCCGTAGTCCCAAAGCAGATTCGCCAAACCCATCGGACCCACCCCGATCAGGACCATTGCCAGGATGGCCAGGGGCTCGACTTGGTGGAGGGCTTCCAGAGCGACCGGCGCCCCGAAAAGCAGATGCAGGCTTGCGGCGATCAGTGCCGCCACACCGCAGGCAGCCCCGGCGGCGTCCGGCGGCCCCGGCGGCGTCCGGCGGCCCCGCGGAGAGCTTGCTCCGCAGGGCGCTGTAGAGGGCGAAGCAGCAAGCTG
>JANQPZ010000012.1 GCA_028285215.1 Rhodovibrionaceae bacterium
CAGCGCTTGTAGAAGACCAGCGCCGCGACCAGCGAGACCAGCATCGTCACCCCGAACAGCGAGACCAGGTAGAGCCCCACCTCCGGCAGGAAGAGATTGTAGTGGAAGCTGCGGAAGAAGCGCTGAAGGTTGAAGTAGCTGCGCGCGCCTTGCACCTCCGCCGTGGAGGGATCGACGTAGACCCAGACCGCGCGCTGCGCCGGCAGGTCGACCCGCACCTGTGCGGCGGAAGCCGGATAGAGCGGCGCGCTCAGCCCGCGGATCGTCGCCCCGGGATAGGCCGCCTGAACCGCCTCGGCGAGAAGGCCCCAGCTCTGGACCGGTTCGCCGCTCTCGACCCGCGCCTCCGGCGTCACCAACCAGTCGAACTCGTTCGACAGGACCGCGAAGGTCCCGCTCCAGCAGATCACGAACAGCAGAAGCCCCGTGATCACTCCCGTGAAACTGTGAACCCGGAACCAGGCGCGGTTTGACATAGCGGTCTTAGAAGCGCACCGAGACGCCGGCAAGCACGTTGATCGGAGCGCCCGGGGTAACTGCCGTCGGGCGATTCTGGGATCCGACGTAATAGGTCGTGTCGAAGAGGTTCTCGACCGCCAGGCTGAAGCCGACGTTCCGCCAGTCGTAGAACAGGCCGGCATCGACGCGGGTGTAGGCGGGAAGCTCGAAGGAGTTGTCGTTATCCCCTTCCCGCTCGCCGACGTACACGACGCCCAGCGCCGCGCTCAACCCCGGTGTCAGCAAGTCCGAGAAGTCGTACTTGCCCCAGATGCTGGCCTGGAACTCCGGCACGCCGAAGAGACGGTTGCCCTTCTGGCCCGACGTGCTCTCGGTGATCTCGGTATCGAGGAAAGCGGCACCGGCAAGGACGTCGAAACGGTCGGTGATTGCACCGGATAGCTCGAGTTCGACACCGCGCGAATTGACCTCGCCGATCAGCGCGCTGAAGTTCTCGCCCGGCAGGTTGTCGGGGTCGGGCTCGGTCAGGTTTTCCTGCGTGATGTCGAAGACAGAGACGGTGAAGAGCGCTCGGTCGCCGAACAGACCGACCTTTACGCCGGCATCGTAGCTGAGGGATTCCAGCGGCTCGAAAGCGCCGCCCTGGCGATCCTGTCCCGACTGAGGCACCGAGGCATTGCTGATGCCGCCGAAGAGGGTGACCGCTTCGGTCACATCGACGGCCGCGCCGACGCGCCAGGAAACAACCTCGTCGCCGAACTTGGTCCTGGGACCTGTCGCATCCGTGTTGACGTTCCGCGTGAAGCGGCTGCTGAACTCGGCATCGTCGAAGCGCAGACCGCCGAGCAGGTGAAAGCGATCCCAGGCTGTCAGCTTGTACTGCCCATAGAGGCTTCTGTAGCTTTCTTTCCTCACGGAATCGAAGTCGCGACCGACGCCGTCTTCCGCACGGCCGATCACCTGCGGCGGCGTTCCGTAGACCGGGTCGAGAGCATTCAGGGGCCAAACGGTCTGGCCGTCCTGCCCCTGGTTCTCGTTCTCGGCGTAGGCGTACTCCAGACCGATCAGCATGTCATGCCGCAGAGGCCCGGTCTCGAAGCCGGCGAGCGCCTCCGCATCGGTCAGGAACTGCTCGCTCTTGCCGTCGAACTTGGTGAAGCTGCGCGCGATGATCGGATTGCCCGAGAAGCGATTGGTTCCAGGGATGTAGAGCCCGTTGAGGTTGGGGTTGCGCGCGCCCTTGCTCAGGTAGTCCTCGATGATGTAGGTCGCCCGGCCGCGCAGGGAGAAGACTTCCGTCAACCGCTGGTCGACGGAGAGCGATGCGCGCCCGGAGTGAGACTTCAGCGAATCGTCAGGCTCGTGCGAACTGAATTCGATCGGCGCGAAATCGTCGTCGAAACCGGCATCTTCCAGATAGAAGATACCCCGGTCGTAGGCCTGATCCTGAAAGATGTATTCCAGCTCCAGCAGGGCCGAGCTTCCCTCCGCATAGTCCCACTGCAGCGACGGGGCGACGAGCACACGATCCTGATCGAAGTTGTCGCGGAACGACTCCCGCGTCTGACCTTCCGCGATGAAGCGATACAGCAGCGTGCCGTCCTGGGTTAGAGGACCGGTCGCATCCACCGTGGCGCCGAACAGCTCGTAGCTGCCGACCTCGCCCGACACCACCAGAGCCGCGTCGCGTTGCGGCTTCTTGGTGACGAGGTTGACCACGCCGCCCGGCTCGACGACGCCGGCCTCCACGCCGGCGGAGCCCTTCAGCACCTCGACCCGCTCGATGTTCGCGAAGCCGCGACTCTGATTGTTGAAGATTCGCTGGACCTGTCCGTTCAGCGAAACCTCGTTGCCTCCCCCATGAGAGAAGCCACGGATGATAACGCCGTTGTTTCCGGTGCCGCCGTTGGTTTCGCGCAGGTTCACGCCGGGCAGGTAGTCGGCAAGTTCCGACAGGCGGCGTGGCGCGCGATCCTCGATGAACTGCTGCGGAATGACGTTGACCGTCGCCGGGATCTCCCGAATCGAGCTGCCGAAGGGATCGACGCCGACGTTGGTCTCGGCCGGAGGCTGATACCCTGTTCCACCGGACCCTCCCTCGCCTTCTACCGTGATCGGGTCGAGCTCCAAGACATCATCCTCGCCGCTACGCGGCGACGCCCGAGTCAAGGACACGGTCTGCGCACCGGTGAACCGGAAGGTCACGCCGGTGCCGGCGAGAAGCTGGGCCAGCGCCTCGCGGGGCGTGAACGTACCCGTAACCCCGTTGGAGTCGACGCCCTCGAGCTGGTTGGTCGTATAAGCGAAGGAAAGGCCGGTCTGGTCGGAAAAGGCATCGAGCGCGGCGGTCAGCGGCTGGGCGTCGATGGCGAAGGACCGCGCCTCTCCAGCCTGAGCGATTTGCAGGGTGGCGCCCTGCCACCCCGACCAGTCCGGCTGGGCGCCCCGGTCGATCGCGCGCAGGCGGTCGTTCCAGCTCTCCGCCTGGGCCGACCCGGCGTGACCTGCCGCCGCCGTCATGGCGAGCAGAGCCGCGCAGAAAAGGCTCGAGGCGCCCCTGCCGCGGCGAGAGTCCGCCGCAGGCTCTTTGCACGTCCGATAGATGGCCTTGGCCATGAAGACTGTCCCCCCAACTTCCCTCAATCCGACCTCAGAGGCTGTGCGAATGCCTCGCATTCGCGTGGCGCCTCAATAGATCGACGAGTGGGATCCGGGGGACCGGTGCGCTTCGGATGGATTTTTTGCTTTTTTGTATCCCGGCTCTCGCTTGCCTGGCCGCTGCAGCCACAGCGAATGCCCTCAGCGCAGAATCACCAGGTAGTCCGTGACCCTCGTGACGCTCAGCCCATGGGTCGCCGCCAGCGCGTCGAGGCCCTCGTCGAGGGCCGCGAGGGACAGGCGCGCGGTGACGGGCTGGAGCGCGCCGGCATCGGCCCAGAGGAGGATCCGGCCGGGTCGGTAGCGGTCGATCTCGGCCAGCGCCCGCTCGAAGGCCAGCCCCTCCACCGCGACGACGCCGTCGCGCCAGGCCGTCGTCGCCGCGGCGGAAACTGCACGGACTTCACCGGGCCCTTCGCCTTCGCGGTAGTCCACCTGACGGCCGGCCGAGAGAAGCACGCGGCCGCCGGAGTCGGCCTCGCCCGACCGGGAAGCACGCGGGGCCGGAGAGACGACCTCGACCAGGCCTTCGGCCACGGTCACGGTTGCGCCGGGGCCCAGGTCGCGAACGGCGAAGACCGTGCCGAGGGCCGTGGCGCGGCCCGCCCGGGCCAGGACGTCGAAGGGGCGCTCCGCGTCCTCGGCGACCTCGAACTGCGCTTCGCCGCGCAGCAAGGTGACCGTCCGGCGCTCCTCGCCGTAGTCGACCGCCAGCGCCGTCGCGGTGTTGAGCCAGGCCAGGGAGCCGTCGGGCAGGACCACGCGGGCCTGCTCCCCCACCGCGGTCAGGTGGTCCGCCTGATAGCGGAGCGAGAGCTGCGGCGCGGCGAAGACCGCGGCAATGGCCAGAGCCGCGGCGACGCCGCCCCAGAGCACGGCCCTGCGCCCGAGCCGCGAGGTAAAGTCACCGGCGCGCGGGGCGGCAGGCCGCCTGCGGTTCTCAGGGAGAGAGGCCGGACCGGGCGGCGCGGCGAAGGCCTCGCGCAGTTCGTCGATGTCCGCCCAGAGCCGGCAGAGTTCCTCGTAGACGGCCCGATGACGCGGGTCCGCATCCTGCCAGGCCGCAAAGCCCGCACGGTCGGCTGCCGTCGCGTTGCCCGAAGACAGCAGCCAGAACCACGCCTGGGCCGCCGCGTCGATCGGGTCGGGTTCCTCGGAGGCCGCGCGCTCCCGGTCGTTCGATTGACTCATGGGGCAGACCTGTCGCTGTGCCGGTACGCTGGTGTCACGATATAGACGAGTGAGATCACGCTTTCCGTTACCCGTCCCGGTCGTGCGCCTGGCCGTCGAAACGGCGCCGCGCGGCCATCAGCAGGGACATGGCCTTCTTCAGGTCCTTGTAGACCGTCGTCAGACCGATGCCGAGGATCTCCGCGATCTCGGTCTGCGACTTTCCTTCGTAGCGGCTCAGATAGAAGATGCGCCGGCAGCGCGGGTCGAGCCTGGCGACCTCCGCCTTCATATAGGCCAGTTCGGCCCGCCCGAGCGCATGGCGTTCGGGGCTGAGCCCGTCCGTCCGGCGCCAGGCCACCTCCGCCGCATCGGCGCGGATCTCCGCCCGGCGTCTTTCCACGCGCAGGTGGTCGGTGGCCAGGTTGGCGGCCATGCTGAAGAGGTAGGCACGGCTGTCGCGGACCCCGTCGCCCTCGCCGCGATGCAGTTTCAGAAAGAGGTCCTGGGCGATGTCGGCGGCCAGGCTCGCGGAACCGAGGCGCCTGACGAGAAAGCGCAGAAGGTCCTTCTCATGCTCCAGATAGGCTTTCAGCAGAGCTGACTCTTGCATCGTCCTTCACGTCTTTCGTGAACGGACTCGTCAAGTCGCATCCACCTGCCGCATCACCGACCCGAGCCGACGCTAGAGCAACTGCGACTCGTTCTCAACATCTAAGCAACCGACAGGCCGCGAAGATCCCTGCGGAACCGGTCAGCGATGTCTGAGGCAGGAGCGCAATTGACGTCATGGGCGGGAGCGGACCCGCTCCCGCCCATGACGATCGCGCTCTAAAGCGGCAGGTTGTCGTGCTTTTTCCAGGGGTCGGCGACCTGCTTGTTTTCCAGCAGCTTCAGGGCGCCGCAGATCCGCTTGCGGGTGCCGTGGGGCATGATCACGTCGTCGATGAAGCCGCGCGAGGCCGCCACGAAGGGATTGGCGAAGAGCTTGCGGTACTCTTCCGTGCGCTGCTCGATCTTCTCCGGATCGCCGGCGTCGCCGCGGAAGATGATCTCCACGGCGCCCTTCGGCCCCATGACCGCGATCTCGGCCGAGGGCCAGGCGTAGTTGACGTCGCCACGCAGGTGCTTGGAGCTCATCACGTCGTAGGCGCCGCCGTAGGCCTTGCGGGTGATCACCGTGACCTTCGGCACGGTGGCCTGGGTGAAGGCGAACAGCAGCTTGGCGCCGTGCTTGATGATGCCGCCGTACTCCTGGCTGGTGCCGGGCAGGAAGCCGGGGACGTCGACGAAGGTGACGATGGGAATGTTGAAGCAGTCACAGAAGCGCACGAAGCGCGCCGCCTTGCGCGCGGAGTCGATGTCGATGCAGCCGGCCAGCACCATCGGCTGGTTGGCGACGATCCCGACGGGCCGGCCGTCCATCCGGGCGAAGCCGGTGATAATGTTGGCGGCGTAGGCCGGCTGGAGTTCGAAGAACTCGCCCTCGTCCACGACCTTGTGGATCAGTTCCTTCATGTCATAGGGCTTGTTCGGGCTCGGCGGCACCAGGGTGTCGAGGGAGTCGTCCTGGCGGTCCGCCGGATCGCGGGTTTCCCGGACCGGCGGCTTCTCGCGGTTGTTCTGCGGCAGGAAGCCGAAGAAGCGGCGCAGCTCCAGCAGCGCCTCGACATCGTTCTCGAAGGCCGCGTCGGCCACGCCGGACTTGCTGGTGTGGGTGATGGCGCCGCCCAGTTCCTCCTGCGTCACGGTCTCATGGGTGACGGTCTTCACCACGTCCGGGCCGGTGACGAACATGTAGGAGGTGTCCTTCACCATGAAGATGAAGTCGGTCATGGCCGGCGAGTAGACGGCGCCGCCGGCGCAGGGCCCCATGATCATGGAGATCTGCGGGATCACGCCCGAGGCCACCACGTTGGCGACGAAAACCTCGGCATAGCCGGCCAGGCTGTCCACGCCCTCCTGGATCCGGGCGCCGCCGGAATCGTTGAGGCCGATCACCGGGGCGCCGACCTCCAGCGCCTTGTCCATGATCTTGCGGATCTTCATGGCATGGGTCTCCGACAGGGAGCCGCCGAAGACCGTGAAGTCCTGACTGAAGACGAAGACCAGTTTGCCCTCGATGGTGCCGTGGCCGGTCACCACGCCGTCGCCGGCGACCCGCTGCTCGGCCATGCCGAACTCGTTGCAGCGGTGCTCGACGAACATGTCCCACTCCTCGAAGGAGTCCTCGTCGAGCAGGACCTCCAGCCGCTCGCGGGCGGTCAGCTTGCCCTTGCCGTGCTGCGCGTCGATGCGGCGCTGGCCGCCGCCCAGACGCGCCTCGGCACGCCGCCGCTCCAATTCCTGCAGAATCTCCTGCATGCCGTGCCGCCTGCTGCTGTGGGTGTGGCTTGTGACAGTCCGGCGTCGGGATAGCATCGTCGGGACGATTTCGCCAGCAGAGCTTCGGAACCGCAGGCCAAAATCTAAAGTAATCTAAGATAAAACAGTTATAGAATATTGATTCTAAATATTTTTACACATCTGAACTGGCGGAC
This sequence comes from Rhodovibrionaceae bacterium, assembly GCA_028285215.1. Classification (GTDB taxonomy): domain Bacteria; phylum Pseudomonadota; class Alphaproteobacteria; order Kiloniellales; family DSM-21159; genus Algihabitans. The sequence goes on from JANQPZ010000012.1 coordinate 6,828, forward strand.
TCCGTCGAACCTTGCGCTGCCGGTCGGGAGCTGCGCAGCAAGGTGACGACGCTGTGGGCAGCCGCCAGATCCGCCCGGACGGCGGCGCGACGGGCGGCTGCCTGCGCGTCTTCGCCCCACTGTTCGATGTTGTAGGTTTCGTCCAGCTCGGCGACCGTGAAGGCCTCCTCGGGGGTGAGTCGTCCCTCCGTCAAGGCCAGCCCCACGACCAGCGAGCCGGCCGCCCGCACGGCCGCAGCCAGGGCGGCCAGGGTCAGCGGATCGTGGCGCGCGACGGCCTGCCCCAGCGCGGCCAGGCTCTCGGGCGGTTGCGCTCGGTGGACGATGCCCGTCGCCAGCAGGAAGCGCGCGCCGTAAGCCTCGGCCGCCCAGTCCAGCAAGGGTTGCCAGAGCGCCGCCTGCCGCCGAACCAGCTCCTCGGGCTCCTCGGCGCGATAGCAGAGCAACTCCGCCTCCGCGAAGCCAAGCAGTTCTTCGACGACGCGCTCGGGCTCAGAGGCCGCGAGATCGATGGCCGTGCAGACGATCTGCGTCATCGGCATGGAGGCCGGAAGGATCCGCTCCGCCTGGGCGGCCCATTCCTCCGCCAGCGCCGCCGCCAGGCTTTCGCTCGGCACCGTGAGACGCGCGGCCGCGGGCGTCCGCAGGGGACGGCCATCCAGCAGCACGCCATAGCCGCCCTCCAGCTCACCGGCTGCAGCGGACTGATAGAATCGCTTCATACTGCCTTGATTTTACTGTTAATCGCCGAAGAGATTGCGCAGCCGGTCGACGCCCTGCTCGATCGCCTGACCGGCGCCCTCGGCCCCGTCGCGTACCGCCTCTCCCACGCCCTCGATGGGCCCGGAGTCCTGCGGCTCCGCACCTGCCGCAGCCTGGGCATCGGGGTCCAGGGCCGCCAGACAGGCGTTGGCCTCCCCGTCACTGCCCCCCACCACGGCACCGCCGGCCACGGCCCCGAGGACCGCGAGCGGGTTGACGACGGTCGCCGCCACCCCGGCCGCCCCCTGCAGCGCACCCAGCGCATCGGGCACAACCCTGGGATTCTTGAGAGTGCCCCGAACGTTGAAGGGAATCGCCAGCGAGACGAGCGCCGGAACCCGCGAGTCAGTATCGAAGGCCATGTCCAGTTCCTCGCTCCGCAGGTCGATGGTCCCGCCTCCGGCCAGGGAGAAGCTCGCGGTGTCGAGCACCAGCGCCTGGCTCGTCGCCACCCCGTCGGTCATCTGGAACCGGCTGACGATGCAGTTCAGCGCCGTGGTGTCCTCGCCGCCGAGCAGCGGCCCGAGAACCTGGGTGAAGTCCGCGCCCAGGATCGCCAGCAGCCTGTTGCTGATCCGGCCGCCGTCGTTCACCACCTCCGTGCTGCCGTTGAGGCTGCTGGCGATGGCGCGCGGGCTGGCGCCGCTGCCGGTCAGGTCGATGCGGATGTCCATGGTGCCCTGGACGTCCTCGGTGATGCCCTGCTCGTTGAGCATGCGGCCGAAGTCCAGTTCGTCCACCGAGAACTGGGTCGCCAGCCGGGGCGTCTCGCCGGAGGCGTCGAGGCCGATCTGCCCCTCCAGCAGGCTCTCCTGATAGCCGGCCTGCAGGGGCGCGACCTGCAGGTTGCCGCCCGTCAGGTTGACGCCGACGGTGATGTCCGACAGCTCCAGGCCTTCATCGATCCGCAGAACGCCGGCCTGCAGCTGCAGCGTCGCATCGGCGGCCCGCAGGGCGTCGAGCGGCAACGGCATTTCGGGAATCACGTAAGGGGACTCGTCGGCCGGGGGGGACTCGCCGGCCGGGGGCGATTCGCCGGCCGGGGCGCCGCCTGCGGCCTCGCCGCCGGTTTCGGCCGCGCCGGCCTGAAAGTCCCGCAGGTCGATCACCCCGGCGGTCAGCTCGGCGGTCACCTGCGGACGGTCTCCGGAGAGGTCGGCGCTGGCACTGCCGCTCAGGTCGCTGCCGCCGGCCGTGATGCGCAGATCCTCCAGGCCGTGGCGCTGCCCCTCGCTCACCACCCGTCCTTCCAGGCTGTAGGGCCCGATCGGCGGAATCTCGGCGCCGCCGGCCAACGGCGCGAAGGAGGCCAGGCTCTCGCCGGCGAGCGAAACGGTCAGGTTCGGGGTCGGCGCCGAGAGCGGCGTCGCGACCGTCCCGTTTACGGAGACGTCGTTGCCTGCGACGCTGCCGGACAGATCGATGGGCAGATCGGCATCCGCCATCACCGCCGCCGGGGCGCCAATGGTGCCGGCCAGGGCAATCTCCGCCCCCTGGAAGGTCGCGACCAGATCGAGTTCCTGCGCGGCCCCGGCCTGAGCCAGGGTCAGGGAGTCCAGGCCCAGAGTCGTGGTCTCGCCGCTGACGCCGTCGCGATAGACGAACTGCCCCTCCTCGATCTCGACCGCCACGATGTTCGGAATCAACGGCCCGTCGCCGGACGCGCCCGAATCCGCCGGCGCGCCGTCTCCCGTGGCCGCTCCCTCCGCAGCAGTCCCGTCGGCGGCGGTCTCGGCGGCGGCGGTCATGACCCAATTGCCCGCGCCCGCCGGATCGGTCTCAAGCAGAATGTCCGGACGCACCAGCACGACTCGATTGACCTGCACCTCGCCGGTCAGCAGGGACAGCAGATCCAGCTCGAGCTCGAATCGCTCCAGCGTCACCATCTGCGGCCGGCTGCCCCAGTCGGCATTCGACAGCGCAACCTGGTCCACCGCGACGGCCGGCTGCAGTCCGATGGCGAGATCGAGCGGCCCGTCGATGGTCAACTGGCGGCCGGTCGCCTTCTCGACTTCGCCTTGAAGCTGCGCCTTCAAGGTCTCGAAATCGAGCGTGGAGAGGTAGATGTAGCCGCCGACCAGCGCCGTAACGATCAGCGCAACAAACGCCAGCAGGATATGCTTGATCCTCATGTCACCGTCTCCAGAAGAAGGTCCAGGGCCGCCGGAAGCTCGCCCGGACGGTCGATGATGACGGCAGCGCCCGCCGCCCGCAACTCCACGGGGCTGTGATAACCCCAAGACACACCGACAGGCTGTATACCCGCGTTTTGTGCCATTTCCATGTCGAAGGTGCTGTCGCCGACCATGACCGTGCGGCGGTGCTCGACGGCACATTCGGCCACCGCCCGCTCGACCATCGCCGGATGCGGCTTGCTGGGGGCGACATCCGGCGTCTGCAGGGTCGTGAAGAGCGACGCGAGATCATGGCGTTCCAGGGTGTTGCGCAGCCCCCGCAGGTTCTTGCCCGTGGCGATGCCGAGGTGCAGGTCCGGCCTTGCAAGCTGCTGCAAGAGTTCGGGTACGCCGGGAAACAGGGGCTCTTCGAAGTCGGCCCGCGCCCGCATGGCTTGGGCCGCTTCGCGATAGGCCTTGGTCACCTCCAGCACGAGATGCTCAGCCCCCTCCGGCAGCAGCCGCTCCAGCGCCAGTTCCAGAGACAGGCCGACCACGCGGGCGATCCGCCGCTCGTCGGGCAGCGGCAGCCCCTGTGCCGAGAAGGCGGCATGTGTGCAGTGAACGATGCCGGCCCGGCTGTCCACCAAGGTGCCGTCGAGATCGAAGAGAATAAGCTGCCAAGTCAATATCTTACCCCCAAGTCTCGATGTCCTGCATCAGACTTTCCGCCTTCGGAGTCCCGGCGTCGAAACCGAGCTGCTGCCAGACGGCCTGCCGATCCGGCGGCAGCGGCGCCCGCACCCGCAGAGTTGTTCCGTCGTCGGGATGCGGCAGGGCCAGTTCGCGCGCGTGCAGCATGATCGTCTTGGGGAGCTGCAGGCCGGCGCGGAAGGCCGCCTTGCCGCCGTATTTGCCGTCGCCGAGGATCGGACAGCCGAGCGCCGCGCAGTGGACGCGCAGCTGGTGGGTCCGGCCGGTGAGCGGCATCAGCAGCAGCCAGGTGACGCCTTTGGCGGCGGCGACGGTGGCATAGCGGGTCTCGGCCCGCTTGCCGGCCGCCTCCACCCGGACCTTTTCGCCGCCCGGCCCGGCGCGCTTGTCCAACGCGAGACGAACCAGCCCGCGCGCCTTCGGCGGCTTGCCGACGACCAGAGCCCAATAGATCTTGCGCGCCGCATCCTGCTTGAAGGCCCCGGTCAGCGCCCGCGCCGCCGCCGCCGTGCGCGCCAGCAGCAGCACGCCCGAGGTGTCGCGGTCGAGGCGATGCACCAAACGGGGCCGTTCCGCCGCCTCGAAGGTCAGGAGGTCGAGCAGCGCATCCAGGTTCTTCGCCTGCTTCGGGCCCCCCTGAACCGCCAACCCGGCCGGCAATCGCCCACTTTGAGCGCTCGTTCGAGGTTCACGCGCGCATCCTCCGTCCAGGCGCTGATATTGGTTTTTGAGACGGTCTCGGCC